>NZ_JAPMAL010000003.1:0-437690 GCF_026343935.1 Paraburkholderia sp. CNPSo 3076
TCTTCAGTTCAATACCTGTTACTGTTTTCGGTCTCTCTCGAGACCGGTCGCTCACTCAAAGCTGACAGGTATCTGAATAAATTCAAAAACCTGACTTACTTTAGTGTGAGACTCTTGATACTTTTGCTGCTCCCGATATCGCTCCGAAGAACCACATCAGGCCGCCACCGCATCAAGCGCCCACACTTATCGGCTGTAAATTTTTAAAGATCGATCGCGAAAGCGCCGTTAAAAACACCTAACTACCGGCTTCTTTCTGCGTTGCTGCGTCAGCAGCAGAGAAACGAGATTATGAAGACTGTCTGGCGATCCGTCAACAGGTTTTTTTACTTCGTTCAACCTGCCGCTTAACTTCGAATCACCCGCAGACCCAGTCGCCACAAGGCTTTCGCCTGGGCTTCCCGTCTCCCCGCGCCTTCATCGAAAGCGCGAAAGACCGGAATTCTAGTCACGCAGGTGACATCTTGCAAGCGGTTTTTTGACTCGCGTGAAATTCGGAAAAACGCGTGAGCGCAATCGCCTCAAACGTGGCGTTGCATAACGCGTTCGACGAGCTGCAGATAGTAGTCAAGATCCGGCGTCGGCTTGCCGGCCACCTTCGCGAGATCGTCCCAGCGGCGCAGGCGCACCGCGTCTTCGGCGTGGGGGCGCGCAGCGAAATCGCGCGCCTCATCCGCATTGAAGATGCCACCCTGCAATTCGAGGCTGCGCACCGAGTCTGCGGAGAGGCAGCCGAAATACGCTTCATCGACGGCGCAGAGGTAGCGCTTCGCATCGACGTGCAAGCGGATCGGTTCCAGCACGCTATCGGGCAACACGGGCCGCAGGAACGGCAGCGCATAGTACTGGTGCAGATCGTCGATGCCGCGTTCGGTCGGCGTTTCGCCCTGACGGTTGAGCAGGTGGCCCAGATCATGCAGGAACGCCGCGGCGGTTAGCTCTTCGGTCGCGCCCTCTTCTTCTGCCAGCGCGCCGCTTTGCAGCGCGTGCTCCAGCTGCGTGACCGGCTCGCCGCTATAGGCCTGGGCGCCGTACGTCTCGAACAGCTCACGAATATCCGCGAGGCTCAGTGCCATCTTCTTCAACTCCTCTATGACGTGAATACGGCGACGGCCCACACGAGCGCGCCGCCCATCGTTCCTTCTGCTCTCAGTCGCCGCAGGACTCGCGCATGCGCCTGGCCGATTCGTCGGCGTCGCGCGACGCGAGCGCGCTCAACAGCGCCCGATGCCCCGCATACGATGCATCCATTGCGCTGTGCGCCGGCGCCGCACGCCGCGACGAGAGCCGCAATTCGCTTACGGTCCTCTCATAGGTCTCGCGCAGCCTGGCATTGCCAGCCGAGGCGAAGAGCGACGCGCGAAACGCGTCGCGCGCTTGCAGAAAAGCCTCGCCCTTCTCGACGACTGCCGCGTCGCGCATCGCGTTGAGGTGCTCGCGCAACTCAGCGACCTGGGCCGCGTCGATGCGCGGCGCCAGCATCCGGCACGCCGCTTCGCATAAAGCTGCGCACACTACGCCAAGTTCCTGGGCCTCAGCCGCGCCGACGCTGCGCACGAACACACCCCGATGTTTCTCGTTGCGCACGAGGCCGGCCTGCTCCAGCGCGCGAAACGCTTCGCGCACGGGTCCGCGCGAGACCGCCAGGCGAGCCGCCCAGTCGGCTTCGTTGAGCTTGTCGCCGGGGGCGAGCATGCCGGCCGCGATGCGTCGCTCGATCTCGTCGCGCACCAGCGCAGTGAGCGAGTGCTGGCGCACCATGGCAAGCGGCGTCGTGTCGGACAATGTCTGAGGATCGCGATCAGGATCGCCCGCGTTGCCGCTACTCGCGCGCTCTTCGCTCATCGAATCTGGCATGTCCTGCCTTGTCCGTCTGTTGCGCGCCTGCGGCGCATCGAACCGCATGGCATCCATCCGCTCAGTCCGCCCGCCGGCGCGGCACACGTGACGCGATCAGCACCAGCGCAGCCAGCGAGACGAGCAACAGGACCAGCGAGAGCGCCGAAGCCGGCAGATAGTAACCGCGCTCGACGGCGCCTACCACGACGATCGGCACCGTCGCAAAGCCCGGCGGATACACCGTGAGCGTCGCACCCAGCTCGCCGAGCGACAGTGCGAAGCCCAGCGCGAGACTCGCGCGGATGGCCGGCACGAGCTGCGGCAGCACCACGCGGCGCAGCACCATCGAAGGCGGCGCACCGAGACTCGCTGCCGCTTCGCGCAGCACGGTCAGCTCGGGACGCAGCGCGGCCGAAGCGCATCGATAGCAAAACGGCAACACAAGCGCGAGCTGCACGAATACGACGATCGCAGCCGAACTCGACAGATCCACAGGCGCCTTGTGATATGCAATCAACACCGCGAGCCCGAGCACCACGCTCGGCACGCCGTTGGGCACCATCGCGAGCGTATCGACGACCGCGCCCAGACCGCGCCGGTCGCGCCCTTCGAGCGCGAGTGCGAGCCACAGACCGAGCGCCGTGCCGAGCACCGCCACGCCGAAGCCGACTTCGAGACTCGTTGCGAGCGCATCGAAGTCGCTCGAGCCGAGGCGTTCGAACCAGCGCGTGCTGAAACCGTCGGGCAAGATCGTGCCCGACCAGTGCGACGCGACGCTCGACAACGCGACGACGATCACCGGCAACACGAAAAGCCAGAAGCACAGCAGCGCCGCGAAGCCAAGCAGTGCCGCGCTGGCAACGCGCGAGATGAGGCTGCGCTCGACAGGCCGCGCACGAAGATGCTTCGGCGGCAGCGCGATACGTTCGGAACCGGCGACGGGATTAGTTGACATTGCGCGCGCCTCCATGACTGCGGCGATTCACGCGCCGATACAGCGCATACAGGGAAAGCGACATCGCGAGCATGACCACGGCGCCTGCGGCGGCTGTCGGCAGATCGAGATCGACCGTGGCCGAACTGTAGATCGCCACCGGCAGCGTGATGAGGTGCGCGCTGCCGAGCACGAGCAGAATGCCGAACTCGTTGAACGTCAGCAGAAAGCACAGGATCGTGCCCGCCGCGATACCCGGCCACGCGAGCGGCAGGATCACGCGCAGCGCGACCATCCGGCTGTTCGCGCCGAGACTGCGTGCGGCTTCGATCAGGCGCATGTCGAGCAGCGCGAACGCGGCGAGCGTCGGGCGCACGACGAACGGCGCGTAGAACACCACTTCCGCGAGCACCACGCCGCCGATGCCGAACAGGAAGTCGAGCGGCGGCGCCTGCAAATGAAAGAGCCGTTGCAGCCCGATGCTCACGGAGCCCTGCGAGCCGTACAGAAAAATCAGCGTGAACGCGACGAGGAACGACGGGAACGCCACGAACAGTTCCAGAAAACGCGTGACGAGTTGCGCGCCCGGAAACGGTTTGAAGAACAGTAGCGCGGCGAGCGCGACGCCGAGCACGGAAGCCAGACCCGCGCTCAGGAACAGGATCCACAGCGTCGTGACGATCACGCCGCGCGAATCGGGATTGCCGAAGAACGTCTCGTACGCGTGGAAGCTCAAGCCATGCGCGCCCGAAAGGCTCAGCAGCACGAGACGCACGAGCGGATAGACCACGAGCGGCCCGAGCACGAACACGAGCAGAAACGCGATATGCCATTGCGCGCGTCGTTCGCGGCGGCGCACGGCGGCCGCGTGTGCGTCGGCGCTGGGCAGAGCCAGGGCGGAATCAGGGGTTGATAAGGACGACATCATCAGCCTCGTAACGCAGGGACACACGCATGCCTTTCGCCGGCGTCATGCCGTGGCCGCGCTGCATGGTGACGAGCACCGGCTCGTTCGGCATCGCGTCGAGCAGCACCGGCACCGAGAGCACCGAGCCATACCACTCGACCGATTCGATCGTGCCGTGCAGCGAGCCTTCGCCGAGCGGCACCACGCGCAGGCTTTCGGGGCGCAGGCAGGCGAGCTTGTCGCGCACGTCGTGGCGCGCGTCGCCCACCGGGAACGCGACGTTCGGCGGCAGCAGGTTCGCCGCGCCGAGATAACGGGCCACGTAGGCGTCGTTGGGCGAGTCGTAGAGTTCCTGCGGCGTGCCGAGCTGCGCGATGTGGCCGTCGCGCATCAGCAGCGTGCGGTCGGAGAGCACGAGCGCGTCGTCCTGATCGTGCGTCACGCAGACGATCGTGAGATCGGGCAGGCGTTCGTGCAGCGCCTTCAATTCGGAGCGCACCGAAGCGCGCAGATTGGCGTCGAGCGCCGAGAGCGGCTCGTCGAGCAGGAGCACATCCGGCTCGATCACGAGCGCACGCGCGAGCGCCACGCGCTGCTGCATACCGCCCGAGAGCTGCGCGGGCATGATGTGCCCCGCGTCGCCGAGTTGCACGAGCTTGAGCGCGTCGGCCACGCGCCGCGCGATGTCGCGCGACGGCACGCGGCGCGCCTTCAGCCCGAACGCGACGTTCTCGAACACCGAGAGATGCGGGAAGAGCGCATAGCTCTGGAACAGCAGACCCAGGTTGCGCTGATGCGGCGGCACATGGGTCAGGTCGCGGCCCGCCACGGTGAGCGAGCCCGCGAGTCCATCGGCTTCGATGAACCCGGCGATGAAACGCAGCAAGGTCGTCTTGCCGCAGCCGCTGCGGCCCAGCACGGTCAACAGTTCGCCGCGGCGGATCGTGAGCGACAGATCGTCGAGGACAGTGCGCGCGCCGAAGCGCACGCTCAGGTGGTCGATCTGCACGCCCGCAGCGCCGGAGGCGTCCGTGGCGTCAGTCAGTCCGGACACATCCGGCAGCGCGCGGGCCATGCCGGCCGGCGCGAGGCTTGCGGTATTCACCGGGTTCATCTCCTGTCGGCCAGAGTTGGCGCTTTGGCGCCTTACTCTGGTCCCATACAAAGTTGCAGGTACAGTTGCTTACTTCGGCTTCACGACTTCGAGCTGCTTGCCCGACGAGCCGATCACTTCGTTCTTCCAGCGCGTCGTCCAGTCGGCCTTCTTCGCCATCACCTGGTTCCAGTCCACCGGAATCAGCGTCACGCCCTTGATGGCCTGCTTGACGGCTTCGCCGTTCTTGCCCGTGAGCGCCACGTCCGTGCGGCCCGGAATACCGAAGATGTCCGGCACTTTCGACTGTACGTCCGTCGACATCAGGTAGTCGATCAGCTTCTTGCCTTCAGCCTGGTTCGGGCCGTTCTTGATCAGGCCGATTGCGTACGGCAGCTGGAACGTCGCGGGATGACCGCCAGCGTCGGCCGCCAGGAAGATCGGCTTGAGCGAGAGACCGCCGTTGGCTGCGTCGTCGAGATCCATCTGCAGGTCGCCGTTGGCCACCGAGATTTCGTTACGCGAGAGCAGCACGTCGAGGTAGCCCGTGCCCTTGGTGTGGAACTTCGCGCTCTGCTCGAGCTTCTTGAGGTAGTCGAACGCCTTGTCTTCGCCCATCAGCGAGGTCGTGAGGATGATCACGGCCATGCCGTCGCCCGCCGTGGCCGGGTTCGAGTACGCGACCTTGCCCGAGTAGTCCGGATGCAGCAGGTCGGCAAACGTCTTGGGCTCGTTCTTCACGACATCGGGGTTGATCGCGAACGAGAAGTAGTTGTTCACGAACGTCGCCCACGAACCGTCGGTCGCCTTTGCGATCGTCGGGACATTCTTGTAGTTCACGCTCTGGTACGGCTGGAGCAGGCCGCTTTGCTGCGCCTGCTGGATGAACGGCGGCAGCGTGACGATCACGTCGGCCTTCGGCGAGTCCTTCTCGACGTTCGCGCGGTTCACCACTTCGCCGCTGCCCGCCGTCACGATGTTGACCTTGACGCCTTCCTTCTTCTCGAAGGCCGGCAGCACGTCCTTGTAGAGATTTTCGAGGCCGTCGGCTGTGTACAGCACGACGGCGTCGGCGGCATGCGCGCTCGCTGCTGCGCCCAGCAGCGCTGCGGCGGCCGCGATCGGCAGCAGCTTGCGTGCAAAACCCGCGCGATGGGAATTCGTGTGGTTCATGTCACTCTCCGAAGGCAAAACCAGATGCTCGGGATACCCGATGCGTTTGTGATTGAATGGATCGAACTGGGCTGAACAATCCGAACTTCGGCGGACTGCGCCGCCTGTCATTGCCCGTCTGGTGATGGTCTCGCGTCGTGGATTGCAGATTGTCTACAATCCGACGCTTTCCATCTGAACCGGCCGGCCCGGCGAAGCCGCGGAATTGCCGCTCGCCTCGCTTACCGGCCCATCTGGACGGGCCCCGCAAGAATCACAGGTTTTGATGACACGCGCATGACGATTGTGGCGTTTGTCAAAAAATTCCACAATTCGCCAATATTCGACAAGCCACATACGCGTGATGATTCCGCCGGCAGCGGTTTGACGGCAGCCATGCAGACGTGTAAACGGGCAAACACAGCGCGCGTCGCGCCACGCCGCAGGAAGACTCAGGCGATGACGAGTTCGGG
Source organism: Paraburkholderia sp. CNPSo 3076 (assembly GCF_026343935.1). NCBI lineage: Bacteria > Pseudomonadati > Pseudomonadota > Betaproteobacteria > Burkholderiales > Burkholderiaceae > Paraburkholderia > Paraburkholderia sp. CNPSo 3076. The sequence continues at coordinate 6,399 of NZ_JAPMAL010000003.1, forward strand.
CCCGCGCGCCGTAATCGCGCGCGCGACGCTCTTTTCGGGCGCAAGCTCGGTGATGACGTAGCGCGCCTGCTCGAAACCGTTGATGCGCACGGGCGTGACGCGCCCGAACTTCGAATGGTCGGCGACGACGATCGCGCAGGCCGTGGCCGCGAGCATGCGGCTGCGCACCTCGGCGACCATGCGCGAATAGTCGGTGAGCCAGCCGTCGGCAGTAATGCCGCCCGCGCCGACGAACGCGAAATCGGCGTGGTACTGCGCGAGTTGCTGCACGGTGTCGAGGCCGAAGGTCGCCTCCTCGTGGTCGGACAGCTCGCCGCCCAGCAGCGTGACGCGGTTTTCGTTGCGGCGGCCGAGCAACAGCGCGATGCGCCAGTCGTTGGTATAGACCGTGAGCCGATGGCGGTCCGTGAGTGCGCGCGCGAGCGCATGCGTGGTGCTGCCGGAATCGATGATGACCGAGGCGCCGTCGGGCACGAACTCCGCCGCGCGTTCGCCGATCGCGCGCTTGGCGCTCGCGTTGGCGGCTTCGCGCACGTCGAGATCGGGCTCGCGGCGATCGCTCGAGAGCGCGCCGCCGTGAGTCGTGACGAGCAGCCCGCGCTCCGCGAGCGTATTGAGGTCGCGCCGGATCGTCTCGCGCGAGACGCGCAGTTCGCGCACGAGATCCGCCACAGAAAGCGCGCCCGTCCGGTTCACTTGCGAGAGGATGTATTGGTGACGTTGTTCTGCGAGCATCTCGATGGGCGCGGGTCGTGCGTGGAAAAAACGCGGGTAATGAAGTGAGTCCGGCGTGAATCCGGAAAAGCCGCCGTATTGTATTACGCATGCGCAGAACGAGCCCGCCCTGCCATCGCGGGCGCATCCCTGCTAATCTCGTGGAGACCGCGCGCTCATGCGATGACCATTGGAATTCATGCGTTCACGACTTCGTCAACTGCGTCTGCTGTTTTGTGCACTGCGTTATGGCTTCAGGCTGATCTGGCTCGCCGCGCCCGAGCATCACAAGCTGCACTGGTTCCTCACGCTCGCCTCGAACCTGCACGGCGACCCGCGTCTCGCCTCGCGCCTGCATGGTTCGCTGCCGCGTCTCGCACCGCTCGCCGCGGCCTTCGCGCAAACGCTCGCCACGCGCCCCGAACTCGCGGGCGCGACCTTGCACGACGCGATCGACTCCATCGAGCATTTCGAAGCACCCCTCGCGGGCGAGACGCTCGACACCACGCTGCGGGCCGCGCTCGGCAAACCGCCCGCAACGGTGTTCACGTGGATCGACCCCAAGCCGGCCCACAACGGCTGGTGCGAGCAGACACACATTGCGCGGCTCGCGCTGCCGGTGAACGGCCACCAGACGATCACGCTGCGCGTGCTGCGCGCAAAACAGGTCCAGGAAGTCGACGACGACGCCGCGCTCCTGTGCGCCGTGGCCCGCTGGATAGAGCGCTTTTCGCGCGCCGCGCGCAAGCTGCAGCTGCACGCGCTCGCGCAGGCGCTGCGCGACGATCTGCACCGCCGCTTCGACCTGCGCGCCCAGGCCGCGAATCTGAGCCAGAGCGGCCATCAGCTCGGCGATGACCCGCGCATCGTCGTGCCCGACGTGATCTGGGACCTCTGCACCCCTCAGACGATCGCCGTGCAGCACATCGACACCGTGCGCGCGACCGATATCGCCGGGCTTGCCGAGCACCACATCAACGTCACGCAGGTGGCGGCCCATCTGATCGAAGTGGTTACGCGCCAGGCGTTCGAGCACGGGTTCTTCCATGCGGCCCTCGACGCCAGCCGGGTCGCGGTGAGCGTCGAACCCGAGACGCGCGGCCGCCTCGTGCTTGCGGGCGCCGCGCTGATGACGAGCCTTTCTTCGCCTGAACGCGAATTCTTCGTGCACGGCGCGACCGCGTTGTTCGAACAGGACTACGGCCGGCTCGCCACGCTGCATCACATGGCGGGTCATGTGCCCACGCATGCACGCACCGAACAGATCGAGGCCGAATTGCGCACGCGCAGCGAAGCGCATTTCGCGAGCGACACCGACGAGCGCAGCGCAGGGGCGCTGTTCCATCATCTGCTGCATTCGGTGCAGCCGTTCGGGGGCGAAGTCTCGCCGCGCCTCGTGGCCGCGCAGCGCGCATTCGGCCAGGCCGAGCAGCTGGCCCGCTCGATTCATCCCGGCGTCGATGCGTGGGGCATCGCGCGACACACGCTCGCCGATATCGCGCGGCAAGATCTCGGCCACCGCGGCTGGATCCGGCGACTCTCGCAGGAGTTGCCCCACCTCGCGCAAATCGCACCGCGCGTGCCGCAGATGGTGTTCCACTTCCTCGAGCACCACGCGAAGGGCGGACTCGGTCCCGCTGCGGGACAAGCCGCGCAGCAGGCCGCGTTGCTCGACGCCTGGCGCCGCGAACATCGGCGCACGCGCGCGCTGCTGCTCGCCTGTGCGGTCTGTGGCGGCTTGATCGGCATGACGGCGGTGTTGTTTGGAAGCTAGCCGCTGCTAGCGTTTCCGGCTTCGTGATGTCTGCATTAGCTGGCGCGGCACGGGCTAGGCGGTTAGTTGCGTCATATCATCGAGCGGCACGCGTCCGGGCCAGTGCAGTCCTGAACAAGACCGCAACCTGCACGTCGCGCGATACTCCGTGCCTTTCGTGTTTCTTCGGGCGCAGCGTCAGCGCGCGCCCACTTCGACACCGATGCTCGCCACCTTCGCCCCCACCTTTTTCGTCGTCCTGTGGTCGACGGGTTTCGTCGTCGCGCGCGCCATCGCGCCCTACGCCGATCCCAACCTGTTCCTGCTGGCGCGCTTCGTAGGCACGGCGGCGCTGTTCACGATCGTCGCGCTGGCGATGCGCGCGCCCTGGCCGCGCGGACGCGAAATCGGCAAGCATCTCTTCGCCGGCGCGCTCCTGCAGGGCGTCTATCTGGGCGCGGGCTACTGGGCGGTCGCGCAGGGCTTGAGCGCGGGCGTGATGGCGCTCCTCGGCGCGCTCCAGCCGCTCCTGACGGCCGCCATCGCGGCACGCACGTTCGGCGAGCGCCTGCCGCCGCGGCGCTGGACCGGCATGTCGCTCGGCCTCGCCGGCGTCGTGCTCGTGCTGAGCCCGAAGTTGTACGCCGCCATGCACGCCGGCGGCGGCGCAATCACGGACGCCGCTGCCGCGACTGCGCACACGCACGCTCACGCGAATCCGCTGCTCGTGGTGGTGGTCGCGGTGGTGTCGGTCGGATCGATCACGGCGGGCACGCTTTACCAGAAGACTTCGCTCGCGCAAGCCGACATTCGCAGCGCGAGCGCCGTGCAGAACCTGGGCGCAGCCATCGTCGCCGCCGTGCTCGCGCTCGTGCTCGGCGAGACGCGCTGGATCTCAACGCCGACCCTGTGGTTCTCGCTGGCGTGGGGCATTGCGATGCTCTCGGGCGCGGGCGTGACGCTGCTCGTGTGGATGGTGCGCCACGGCGACGCCGCCCGCGCCACGGCGCTGCTCTTTCTCGCGCCGCCGCTCGCGGCGCTCGAAAGCTGGCTGCTGTTCGGCGAAACACTCACGCCCGTGCAGATGGCGGGCTTCGGCGTCGCGCTCGCGGGCGTGCTACTCGCGCGGCGCGCGTAGCGCCTGCGCACGCGCTGGCGCGCCCTCGCCGGATCGCGCGCTCAGTCGGCGGTGTCGGCGCCGGCCGGCACCTTCGCGCGCGCCTTGCCACCGGGTGCGGGCGACCACGCCGGACGCGTCTTGCGCTCCGAATCGACCACGACGACAAAGCGGCCCGCCCACGGCGTGATCTCGCGGTCCGAGTGGAGGACCCAGAGCGACTTGCCCTCGTCGACCAGCGCCTGGTATTCGGCGTCGACGATGCCGTAGTGGTCGATGAACGCGTTGAGCGTCGCGGGAATCCGCACGCAGCCCTTGGAGTGGCGGATGCCAAGCAGCGGCTCGAGGCGGTCAGGGTCGGTGGCATGCATCTGGAAGCGCATCTGCGAATAGCCGCCCTTGCCCCAGCCGCGTTCGCCGTCCACCCAGCCGAAGTCGTAGATGCGCATGTCGCGTCGGCCATAGCCGCGGATGTTGTTCTGGTTCATGGTGCCTTCCGCGCGGAAGTCCATGTTCAGCGGCGTGTGCTCGAACACGCCGAGCGGCGTGAGGAAGTGGTCGAACTCGCCGGGGCGTCCGGTCGCGACCGGTGACGCGCCAATCATCAGCCACGGCTCGTCGGGCATGGCCCGGAAGTAGATGAAGAGCGCCTGCACATTCGCGCTGCGATCGACGAGGATGACGAACTCGCCCGCCAGCGCGCCGAGGTTCTTCTCTTCCAGCGCGGCCTGGAGACGTTGGCCGTAGGCGCGCTGCTCGGCCAGCGGCACATGCAGGCGCCGGTTGACGTTGCGCGCGAAGCGCTTGCGCATTTCGAGTGCGCCGCGGGTTTCCTCGGCGGCCTCCTCCGGCGTGAGCATCCGGTGAATGGGCAGCACGAGCGCGGGAGGCGCGGAGGCGGCCAACGCGGCCGAGGCCGCGGAAGCCGGCTGCGGCGACGAAGCGGCAGACGCACTCGAAGCGCTCGAAGCCGCCGAAGCAGGCGCGGGCACAGAAGCAGCGGAAGCCGCCGAAGCCGCTTTGGCAACCGGCCGAGCCGCCGATGCACCCGAAGCAGCCGATACAGCCGATGGGCCCGAAGCGGCCGGCTTCGACGCCGCCTGCGCCGACGTGCTGCGCACGGCGCCCGAGGCAACATGCGCGCCGGAAGCCGTCGCGGCGTCGGAGGCGTAAGCGGCGCTTGCCGCCCACGAAGCGTAAAACCAGCTGCAGAGTGCGGCGACTATTGCGCGGCGCGCCGGCGCGCCCGACCACCGCGCTCTATGATGGGGAAGTTTCGGGGCGTCGCCCCGGACGCCACCGCGTACGCGAGCGCCCATGCGCCGCGAAAAATTGTCGTTCATCGTGAGTCCGGCCGATTGTGCGTCTTGTCTGAAGTCGGATACGTCGGGCACCGTCCCTGCGGCGTCGCTGACAGCGCCACGACCACCCGACATTAGACCAGACAACGCAGACTGCGCGCATATGTCGCGTGCGCAGCCAGATTGAGGAACCGCCCATGTCCACCAGACCGGACGCCAACCCCGAAGCCGAACGCCTCGCCCGCCAGCGACGCATCATCGCCGAACTGAATGTCGCCGGGCGCTTTGACGCACAAGCCGAAATCGAGCACCGAGTGCGCTTTCTCGGGCAGCGCCTCCAGGCGAGCGGGCTGCAGACGCTCGTGCTGGGCATCAGCGGCGGCATCGACTCCGCAACGGCCGGGCGCCTCGCGCAGCTGAGCGTGGAAAGCCTGCGCGCGCGGGGCCAGACGGCGGCACGTTTCATCGCGATGCGTCTGCCCTACGGCAGCCAGCGCGACGAAGCGGACGCCGCCGCCGCGCTCGCCTTCATCGCCGCGGACGAAATCCTGACCGTCGACATGCGCCCCCCCGCCGACGCGATGCTCGCCTCGCTCACGGCGAGCGGCCTCGCCTTCGCCGACGAGAGCGCGCAGGACATGGTTCACGGCAACATCAAGGCGCGCGAGCGGATGATCGCGCAGTACGCGGTGGCCGGTGCGCGAGCGGGACTGGTGATCGGCACGGATCACGCGGCGGAATCGCTAATGGGCTTTTTCACGAAGTTCGGCGACGGCGGCGCCGACGTGCTGCCGCTCGCGGGCCTGAACAAGCGGCGCGTGCGCGCGCTCGCGCGGGCACTGGGCGCTCCGGCTACGCTGGTGGAGAAAACGCCCACTGCGGATCTGGAGACGTTGCGCCCGCTGCATGCTGACGAAGACGCCTACGGAATCGGCTATGACGAGATCGACGACTTTCTGGAAGGCAAACCGGTGAGCGAACGCGCTTACGAGACGATCTTTCGCTTTTACGAGGCGACGCGCCACAAGCGGGCGCTGCCCTATACACCGCACGACACCGCCGACGACGGCGGCTGAAGCGCGGCGCGAACGGCTCAGTTGCGTGGCGGCGGCTCCTCGTCGTCGAACGGCGGCGCGCTCACCCTCAGCGCGACGCCCGCGAGGCGGCGGGACTGAAGTTCGCGCGCCACGGCGTCGGCCACGTAGGGCACTTCGGAATCGAGTTCGAGGTCCGCGTGCGCGTTGGGCGTGCCCGCGTCATAAACGGTGATGCCCTTGGCGTACTTGCCGAGTTCGCGCTCGAAAAAGCTGCGCACATCCTGCTCGCTGCAGGTTTCAGGAACATTCCAGACGGTCAGGTGCATGACGGCCTACCTCGCGGGGTATTCGGAGTCGACGTGCAGCGCTCAGCGGAACCGACGGGGTTGCGTCGCGCGTACGCGCACGGGCTGCAGGCTCGCGTGAGCGCGGGTACGGGTCCACGCCACCTGGCCGAGCACGGCAGCGACGCCAAGTAACAAAAGACTGGACGTGAGCATTATTGTGACTCCCTTGTGTTGATGAATGTCAGCATAGTCGCATTTGCTGAGCGGTGCGCTGCGGCATATTGTCTGGCGGCAGACGGCTAACCGATTGCCGCCCGATTGCCTGCTGCGCATGTGTGATCCGGTCCGCAATCAGCGTGCCCGAGGGAGGAAAGGTGCGCGCGAAACGGCGCTTCAGGACCCGTCGTCGCGGCTTGCCGAGGTCGTCTCGTCGGCCGACCCGCCGCAGTCCATGCGGGTGAGGCGATCGTACTGGTGCACCCAGTTGCCGGAGATCGCAGCCTGCGCCTGGGAAAGCGTCATGCGCCCCGCGCACACGCAGCGCTTCAGGCGCACCGTGAGCAGCGACTTGCGGCGCTCGCCGGCGTGACCGCCCCAGGGAATCAGGTCGAAGTTTGCCGTGGCGTCCGGCGACCCGCCGAGGACGATCGGCACGTGCCGGTCGAGCGCGTAGCCCACGCCGTCGTCGGCGTCGATGCCGCGCGCCGCGAGCATGCGGTCCTTCAGCGCCATGGTCTCGTCGAACGGCGGCGCCACCGTATCGGCGTAGCCCGGACGGCAGATCGTGTCCGTCACCGACTCCTGCGTGACGCGCGTATCGAGCAGCCGTGGATCTTGCGCGAATGCGGCCTGCGCCGCGCTGCCCGTAGCGAGCGCCAGCAGCGAAACGCGCAACACTCGCGCGCGCCACCGCGGCGCGCCAGTGCGACAAACAATGCCTTCTGCCATGCGGCGCGCGATGCGGCGTATTGCTGCCTTTTCTGCGTTCATGGTTGAGCGCATCGTGCTGCACGATGCGGAATGGATGGTTGGTGCCGGGCTATTAAACCACAATCAAATATTGTCAGGGCAATTGCGCACATCGGCCTGCAGGCATGCTGTTGCGCACATCGCGTGGCGGCCCGCACTGCCTCGCCGCGAGCACTCGCAACCTCAAGGTTTCACAAGGAATTTTTGCTTTGTAATCCCAGGTAATTTATGCGCCCGGAGAAATGCCTGGCCATCGCGCCGATGCTGGCCGTTTGGCCGATGGCAGCACGCGACGCGATAGCGCATAATGGGCCGCCCGGTCAGCTCCAGAGCGGAGCGCATCGCGCGCATTCGAAGAAACGAGGAAACCCCATGTCCATTTCCATGTATCAAGCATCGGTGCCCGTGCTCGTGCGCGGCCTCACCAATCTGCAAAACATCATCGGTAAGGCGCAGGCGCACGCGGCGGAAAAGCAGATCGACCCCACCGCGCTGACGGGCGCGCGGCTCTTCCCCGACATGCTGCCGCTCCTGCGTCAGATCCACATCGCCACAGACACCGCAAAGGGCTGCGCCGCGCGCCTCGCCGGTGTGGAGGCCCCGAAATTCGAGGACGTCGAGGTCACCTTCGACGAACTGCATGCCCGTATCCAGAAGACCATCGACTATCTGAACGGGTTCAAGCCGGAGCAGATCGACGGCACGGAAGCGCGCAGCATTACGCTCAAGATGCGCAGCGGCCCGATCGAGTTCACGGGCCAGAGCTATCTGCTGGGCTTCGTGCTGCCCAACTTCTTCTTCCATGTCACCACGGCCTACGACATCCTGCGTCACAACGGCGTGGAGCTGGGCAAGCTCGACTATCTTGGCGGGCGCTAACGCGAGCCACTAAACGCAAGCAATAAAAAGGCGTGCGGCGCCTTGCGCGCCGCGCGCCTTCTCGCAACGGTCGTTCCCGGCAGCGGCGTTAATCGAGCGAGAGCCGCAGCGCGAAGCCGATCAACGCGGACGAAAACGCCCACTTCTGGACCGTCTGCGCCAGCGGATGGCCGCGCAACCACACGGCGATGCGCGCGGCGCCCAGCACGTAGATCACGTCGAAGAGCGCGCATACGGCAACCAGCAGCACGCCCAGCACCGACACCTGCAGCCAGACCGAGCCCGCCTCGGGCCGGATGAACTGCGGCAGCAGCACCGAGCAGAACAGCAGCGCCTTCGGATTCAGCAGGTTCGTGAGCAGGCCCTTGGCGAAATCGGCGCGCAGCGGCCGCGCTACGGCCACGCCCTCCTGCTCGGGCATCGCGAACGCCGGTGCGCGGAAGATCTGCACGGCGATCCACGTGAGATACGCCGCCCCCACGTAGCGCACGACCTCATAAAGCCACGGCGCGTTGCGCAGCAAGGCCGCGAGACCGCAGGCCGAAAGCGTCACGTGGGTCGCGCGCGCGAGTCCCAGGCCGCAGGCCGCCGCGAAGCCGCTGCGCGTGCCGCGGCTCATGCTGGTCTGCATCACGAGCGCCATGTCGGCGCCGGGCAGCGCGCAGACGATAATCAGGGCGACAATGAACATCAACAGCAGGTGGGCGGAAATCATGTTGGCCTCGCGTGAAAGAGGCTCTATCTTGCCGCTACACGCAGAGCGATTTATGGCGATTTTCATACCACTTTAGCCATAGAATAGTGGAATACGCTAAGATTCCCGAACTCACACCAGAACTCCCCTAACCGCCATGAGCGACCTCGACAAACTCGACCGGGCGATACTCGGCGCGCTGCAAACCGACGGGCGCATGCCGAACGCACGGCTCGCCGAAACGGTGGGCCTGAGCGAAACGCCGTGCGCGCGGCGCCTCAAGCGCCTCGAACAGGACGGCTATATCGAGCGTTACCAGGCCGTGCTCTCGCGCCGCGCGCTCGGCTATGGCGTGGTGGGATTCGTCTCGGTGCGCTTCGCCGTGCACGACCGCGCGCTGGCCGACCGCTTCGAGCGCGAGGTGCTGGCGATCGAGCGCATTCTGTCGTGCCACAACGTATCCGGCACGGCCGACTATATTTTGCAGGTAGTGGCTCGCGATCTCGACGACTACGGCACCTTCATGCGCGACCAGCTGCGCAGCTTGCCCGGCGTCACCTCGGTCGAATCGGCGCTGTCGCTGCGCGAAGTGAAGGCCGAGGGCGGACTGCCCCTGCCCTGAACGCACTCAACCCCATTCACGCAAGAACGGAGCTTTCGATGACCCCAGAACAGGCACGAGCCGAAGAAGCCGCCGCCATGGAGCGCGTACTGACCGCGACCCAACGCGTCAAGTCGGCGTTCACCTCGCTGCAGTCGCAGTTTCCGCCGGAAGGCGACGGCAAGCCGTCGCAGTTCGCGCTGCAGACCTTCGACATGGCGCTCCAGGAACTGGAAGACGCCCAGGCCGCCTTCGACGAGATGCTCAACGATCTCTTCGACGGCGAACGCTGAACCTGCCCGCTTTTGCTGCGCGCCCCGCAAAGGCAGAGCGGCGTGCAGCCTGCGATCGGCTTCGCCATTGATTCGGATTCCAGATCAATATCGACAAAGCATGACTGATGACTTGAACGCTCCCGTCACCGTGCTCGGCGTGGGCGTCGTCGTACGCAACGGCGACGCGTGGCTGCTCGGCCTGCGCAAAAGCGCATGGGGACGCGACACGTGGGCGTTCCCCGGCGGCAAGGTCGACTCCGGTGAGGATCCGCTCGCCGCGGCCGCACGCGAGCTGCGTGAGGAAACCGGCCTGGAAATGATCGAGGCGCAAGCCGCCGGCTGGGCCAGCGGCTGGCTCGAAGCCGGCCGCGTGCGTCATGTGACGCTGTTCGTCGAGGCCGCCGCGCCGGGCACGCCAGTCGTCGCGGAGCCCGACAAGTGCGCGCGGTGGGCGTGGTTCACGCGGGATGCATTGCCCGCCGATCTGTTCGAGCCCACCCGCCTCTACTTCGAGACCCGCTAGCGCGTCGCGGCCGCGGCGCGCTCCCGGACAAACGCCGCGATGCGCTCGCAGGCCTCGACGAGCCTCGCTTCGTCCACGACGAAACCCAGCCGCACATAGCCGTTCGCGGTCTCGCCGAACGCGCTTGCGTCGAGCACGGAAACCTTCTGCGCCTCGAACAGCTGCCAGGTGAACGCCTGCGTGTCGAGGCCCGTGCCGCGGATGTCGATCATCATGAACATGCCCGCTTCCGGCAACAGGCACTTGAGACCCGGCACGCCCGCCAGCCGCTCGTAGACGATGTCGCGCCGGCGGCGATAGATCTCGCGCATCTGCGCGACGATCGGCGCGCGGTTGTCGAGCGCCGTGATCGCCGCCTCCTGAATGAAACCGGGCAGCCCGTAGAGCATGCAGAGCGCGAGCCGCGCCAGATGCGCAATCATCGTTTCCGGCGCAATCACCCAGCCCAGGCGCCAGCCCGGCATGGCATGCGACTTCGAGAGACTGCCGAGCGTGACCGTGCGCTCAGCCATGCCGTCGAGCGCGGCGATGCTCACGTGCTCGCGCTCGAACGTGAGGTCAGCGTAGACCTCGTCGGAGAGCACCCACAGGTCGTGCCGCTTCGCCAGTTGCGCGACGCGTTCGAGGTGCGCGCGCGGCATCACCGCGCCGGTGGGGTTGCACGGAGTCGCGAAAAAGATCGCGCGCGTGCGCGGCGTGACGGCGGCATCGAGCACGTCGCAGTCGAGATGAAAGCCGTTCTCGGGATCGACGGGCACCGGCACGAGCGTCGCGCCCGACGCGCGGATCGCGGCCTCGTAGGTGAGGTACATCGGCTCGGGCACGAGCACTTCGTCGCCGGCCTCCAGCAAACAGAGCGACGATGCGAACAAGCCGTTCTGCGCGCCCGCGCAGAGAATCACGTTCTGCGCGCCGACCGCGCGCCCGCTCTGCTGAGCATGCTCGCGCGCAATTGCCTCGCGCAGCGGCTCGCGGCCCAGGATGGCCGAGTAGTGCGTATCGCCCTCGCGCAGCGCGGCCACGGCGCGCTCGACGATGGGCGCGGGCGTGCCGAAGTCGGGGTCGCCCACGCTCAGCACGATCACGTCCTCGCCACGCGCCGCGGCCTGCACCGCTGCGTGATGGATCTCCCACGCCGTCGTGCGACGGCCCTGCAACCGCTCGACCAGATTCGAATACTTCATCTTTCGCGACTCTCCCGAACATACGGCGCGCCTCGCGCGTCGTGGCGTTCAAACCGTTTCCGTTGATTCGTGTGTGCAACGATACCAAGGAACGATGCCACTGAGAAATGTCGATGCGCTCATACGGGTATCCAACGTGGTGTTAGTATTTCCAGCCTGTTGGATGATCTTTTGGTCGGCAAATCCGCCGCGCGGCTCCATGTCCTCACCCTATGAAGTTCCGGCGCTCCGGCGCATACACGATATTCTCGACCTGCTCGCGCACGCTCAAGGCCCGATGCGAGCAGCGGCAATCGCGCAGGCCACTGGCCTCTCGCGCAGCACGCTCTATCTAATGCTCGACTCGCTCGAGCGCCGGCGCTGGATCGAAAAGCGCACCGACGGCTATATCGTCGGCCTCACGTTGTTCGAGCTAGGCAGCACTTACGTGCGGCACGATCGGCTCCAGGAAGTGTTCCGCCAGGAAGCGACCGTTTTCGTCGCGACGCATAACGAAGTGGTTCAGCTTGCGGTGCTGGACGGCGCGGAGGTCGTGTATCTCGCGCGCGAGGACCCCGCGCGGCCCGTGCGTCTCGTCTCCGATCTCGGCTCGCGGCTACCGGCGCACTGCAGCGCGCTGGGCAAGGCGCTGCTCGCCAGCCTTTCCGATGATGAAGTCAACGCCATCCTGCCGCGTCAGCTTCCCGCTGTGACGGCCAACACCATCACGCGCAAGCAGGACCTCATAGCGGCGCTCGCCGCGATACGCCGCTCCGGCCTCGCGCACGAGCGGGAAGAAGTGACGGCGGGCATCGCGTGCTTCGCGGCGTTCGTCGGCGTGACGGCGCTTGGCAAGCGTGTGGCGGTCAGCGCGAGCCTGCCGCTGGAGCGGCTCGACGCTCGCCGCGAAAAGCGGCTCGCCATCGCGGTGGTCGAGATGGCGCAGCGTATCGCCAAGGGGCTTTGAAGAGGCTCAAGCGCTCGCGCGCGGCACGACGGTGTACTGAATGCGTGTTTTCACGGGATGCGACGCGCCCGCGCCGTCCACTGCCGCGAGGGCGGCGACGATCGCCTCGCCCGTGCGCTGGCCAATGCCGTAGGCATCGACCGAAATCGTGGTGATCGCCGGATGGCAGCACGCCGCGATCTCGAAGTTGCCGAAGCCGGCAACCGCCATATCACGGGGCACGCTGACGCCGCGCCGCTGGCACTCCATGATCGCGCCGAACGCCGACATGTCGCTCACACACATCACGGCCTGCGTGTCGGGCCAGCGCTCGAGCAGCTCGGCCATGGCGGGCGCGCCGTGGCTCATCGTGACCGGCGAGTCGCCGAGTTGGACGACGCGGTGCCTTTCGAGCCCGAGCGCCTTCATTTCCATCTGAAAGCCCTTGAGCCGGTCGAGACCGCGCCGGTCAAGGTCGCCCGCGCCGCCTAGAAAGCCGATGCGGCTATGCCCCTTGTCCGCGAGATAGCGCACCATCTCGCGCGCGGCGCTCACGTTGGAAAAGCCCACGGCCATGTCGATCGGCTCCGTGGGCAGATCCCACATCTCGACGACCGGTACGCCCGAGCGCTGCAGCAGCGTGCGCGTGGCGTCCGTATGCTGTGCGCCCGTGAGCGCGATGCAGCGCGGCTGGTGGCGCAGCATCTGGCGCACGAGACGCTCCTCGCGATCGAGGAAGTAGTCGGTATCGCCGATCAGCAGTTCGAGCCCTTGCGGTTCAAGCACCGCGGTGAGGCCGCTCACGGTGTCCGAGAAGTTGGAGCTGGAAAGCGATGGCACGAGCACCGCGACGAACGACGAGCGCCCTGAGGAAAGCGCGCCGGCCGCCGCATCGGCCACGTAGCCCAGCTCGTCGATGGCGCGCTGCACGCGTTCGCGGGTCGCCTCCGACGCGCTGCGCCCCGCCATCACGCGGGACACCGTCATTTTCGAAACGCCCGCGAGACGAGCGACATCGGACATGCGGGGCGGCGTGGCTTTCGGAGCGCTGGTTTTGGACATCGCGGCTGGACGGCAAAATAAAAAGAACGCATATCATAACGGCTGCGCCGTTCTTTTCCTCGTTTCGCGCCGTTGCATACCATCGCCTTCGTAGGCGTTCATTTAATTCGCGATCCTTATCTTTGTGCAAAATCGCTGCGCAAGCGAGCGCCGTTCGATTCGGGAATCCAGGAATTCGGTCACAATCGGTGACCGGCGCCGGAGGATGCGCACGCCCGCGCAGACGCCCCGCCGCACACCCACGAGCCAGGAGGAAACTTGCCATGTCAGGACCCGCCCGCACCATTGCCGAGAAACGCGCTGAGTTTCGCGCACTGCACACCGCCGGTTGCTTCGTGCTGCCGAATCCGTGGGACGTGGGCAGCGCACGCTATCTCCAGGGCCTCGGCTTCAAGGCGCTCGCGACCACCAGCTCCGGGTTCGCATGGTCGCGCGGGCATGCCGACAACACGCTGCCGCGCGACGCGATCCTCGCGCACCTGCGCGAGATCGTCGCGGCCACCGACCTGCCCGTGAACGCCGACTTCGAAAGCGGCTTCGGCACGGATCCCGTAGGCGTCGAAGCAAGCGTGGGCCTCGCCGTCGAGACCGGCGTCGCCGGGCTTTCCGTGGAAGACTCGACCGGCGACGACGCAGCGCCGCTGCTGCCGATCGAGATCGCCGTCGAGCGCATGCGCGCGGCGCGCCGCGCCATCGACGCGCGCGGCGGCGACACCGTGCTAGTTGGCCGCGCGGAAAACTTTGTGGCCGGCGTGCCCAACCTCGACGACGCCATCGCGCGCTTGCAGGCGTACGCGCAGGCGGGCGCGGATTGCCTCTATGCGCCCGGCATCCAGACGCGCGAGCAGATCGTGGCCGTCGTCACCGCTGTCGCGCCGAAGCCCGTGAACGTGTTGATCGGCGCGAAGTCGGCCTTCACGCTCGACGATCTCGCCGCGCTCGGCGTGCGCCGCGTGAGCGTGGGCGGCGCGCTCGCCCGCACCGCGTGGGGCGCTTTCATGCATGCGGCGCAACGGCTCAATGAAGGGCGTTTCGACGGCTTCGAAGGCGCGGCCGCCGGTGCGACGCTCAACGCCGCCTTCCGTAGCGAGACCTGACTACGCTGCGGGCGTGATGGTGCGTGGCGCGCGCGGCTTGCGCACCGAACGACGAACATGTGGCGACGCCGGCGCCCGCGCGCCGGTGACGCTGCCGGCCTCGCCAAAGCACGCCAGCGCCCACGCCACGAACGCGCGCTGCTTGGGCGCCTGCGCGCGGCGATCCGCGTAAAGCAGATGCATCGGCCGCACCGGCGCGGCATACGCCTCGAGCAGCGGCACGAGCCGCCCCGCCGCCACCGACGGCGCGAGGTTCGGCTCGCCCGCCAGCACGATTCCCACGCCCGCCTCCGCCGCCGCGATCAGCGCGCGGGTGTCGTTGCTGCGCAGCTGGCCGCGCGGCTCGACTTCGATCTGTGTGTCGCCGTCCTTGAAGATCCACGTTTGGGGCGCCGGAAAGCTGTCGAACGCATAATCGAGGCACACGTGCCGCGTGAGTTCACGCGGATGCGCCGGCGTGCCGTGTGCGGCGAGATAAGCCGGCGCGGCGCACGGCACGAGCCGATAGGGCGCGAGCGGCCGCGCGACCAGTTGCGAGTCGGGCAGCGCGCCGATGCGAAACGCGACATCGAAACCGTCCTGCAAGAGGTCGAACTGCCGGTCGCTCAGGACGAGATCGACCTTCACGTCCGGGCAATCTGCGAGAAAGGCCTTGATTTCATGCGCAAGCCGGAAGGCGCCGAACGCGACGGGCGCCGTCACGCGCAGCGTGCCTTGCGGGTGGGCGGTCTGTGCGAGTGCGACGGCCTCAGCGGCGGCCGCCTCTTCGAGCACGCGGCGGCAGGCTTCGAAATAGGCGCGGCCGGCTTCCGTGAGCGCATGCTTGCGCGTCGAGCGCTGCAACAGGCGCACGCCTAGCGTCTTTTCCAGCGCGTCGACGTGCTTGCCCGCCATCTGCGGCGTCATCGCGAGCATGCGCGCCGCCGCCGTAAACGAACCGGATTCGGCGGTCTTCACGAACACGGTCATGCTGGTCAATTTGTCCACGATTGGAAACCCGCCATTTCAAGTGTTTCACCCGGATGTCCGATTATCGCATGGGAGTTTCGGCGCTACGCTGGGGTCTCCATAGCAAACCACGGGGCTTCCCATGAACGAACATCGATTGGCTGTCGGCATTCTCGGCGCGGGCGAGATCGGCTCGACGCTGGGCAAACTTCTCGCGCAGGCGGGGCATGAGGTGATGCTCTCGTCGCGCGATCCGAAGGCGCGCGCGGGAGAAGCGGCGGCGCTGGGCTGCCGGATCGGCACGCTGGAGCAGGCCGCGGCGTTCGGCGAGATCGTGATCGCGGCGCTGCCGCTGGCCGCGCTCGGCGAGATACCGATCAAAGCACTCACCGGCAAAGTCGTCATCGACACCATGAATTACTATCCGGCGCGCGACGGCGCCATTGCTGCGTTCGACGAACACCGCGAGGCCACGAGCGAGCGCGTTGCGCTGCAGCTCAGTGGCGCACGGGTGGTCAAGGCGTTCAGTGCGATTCTTGCGTACGACCTGCCGCGCGAAGAGCGGCCGCCTGTCGCTGGCGGACGGCGCGCGCTACCGGTCGCGGCAGACGACGAAGCGGCGAAGGCACTCGTGGCCGCGTTGCACGCACAGCTCGATTTCGACGCGCTCGACGCGGGTTCGCTTGCCGATAGCTGGCGCTTCGAGCGCGCAAAACCTGCCTACTGCATTGCACTGAACCACACGCAACTGCGCGCCGCGCTCGCCGCGGCCGAGCGCGACAAGGAGCTGCCGCATGGCTCATGGCGACGCAAACCGCGGCAGGATTGACGCTCACCGAAGCCGGGCAATCGCCTGGCATACCGAATCAAATAGCGCGAAGCCGCCGGCACCCGGATGAGGTCGAACTCGAGAGGGGAGGAGGTTCCGCGCGGGCCAGAACGGCCCGGCGAGCGCCGCCGGAGGCGGCGGCGCGAAATAACGAGGCGCAGCGGGGCGTCGCCGTTGCGCCTGGCAAGCTGTGCTTAGTCGTAGTGACGGTGCTTGTTGTGGTGCTTGCCGTGATAGCCGCGCGAATAGTCGTCGGCGTACGAGTTCGAGCGCGAGATATTGCCGCCGAGCGCCGAGCCTGCGCCGCCGCCCACTGCCGCGCCGATCAGGCCGCCCGTGCGGCCGCCCATGGCGTTGCCCGCCGCCGTGCCCGCGCCGCCGCCGAGCGCGCCGCCGATGATGGCGCCCGTGCGCTCGCGACGATTCGAGGTGACCGCGCCACCCGCGCCGCCGCCCACCGCGCCCCCGATCACCGCCCCGGTGCTGCCGCCCACGGCGCCACCTACGGCAGCGCCGGCGACGCCGCCGAGCGCGCCACCCAGTGCGTTGTTCATATCGCCGGCCAGCGCCGGCAGCGAGGCCGCAGCAGTCAGCGCAGCAACGGCAACCATCTGGATGATTTTCTTCGACATAGTTGTTCTCTTACGTTTTTGAGACGGAACCGAGTATAGCGGCCAACGCGAAAGGGCTTTGTAACGCCATGGGCCAAGCGCCGTAAGAGGTGTAACAAAATGGTCCGGCAGAACGGACGGTCGCCCACGCCGAAGGGTCGCTCCCTGAAATCGCTCGCGAGGACATTCAATCCAGCCGGAACACCTTGACCGCGCTGGCGAGCAGCTCTGTCTGGCGATGCTGCTGCCTGACCTGCTCGACCGTGTCGGCGACATGCGCCGCGTTTTCGCGTATCGCCGCGTCGATACCGGCGATGTTCTCGCCCATCTGGTCGATGCCCGCGCGCTGCGCGCCGGAGGCCGTCGCCATCTCGTGAACGATGGCCGACAGGCGCGTGACGCTTTCGAGCACCTCGCCCACCGTGTTGCCCGCGCTTTCGACGAGACCATTGCCCGTGCGGGCGCGATCGACCGACTCGCCGATCAGCACCCGGATTTCTTTCGCCGCCGAGGCGCTGCGCTGGGCCAGCGTGCGGACCTCCTCCGCCACCACCCCGAACCCCCGCCCCTGATCGCCCGCACGCGCTGCCTCGACCGAAGCGTTGAGCGCGAGAATGTTGGTCTGGAACGCGATGCCGTCGATCACGCCGATGATGTCGGTAATGCGTTCGCACGAGCGATAAATGTCGCCCATCGTCTCGATCACCGCCTTGATCGCCCCGCGCCCCTGCGTCGCGACCTCGCTCGCCGAGCCCGCCAGCGCGCTGGCCGTCATTGCGTGATCGACGCTCTCGTGCACGCTTTGCTTGAGCTGCTCCATTGCCGCGACCATGCCTTCGAGCGAACGGCGCTGCTGCCCGGTCCGCTCCGAAAGGACGGCGTTACGCGCGCTGGTTCCCGCTACGGACTCCGAAACTTCGCTCACGCTATCGCGCACCTGCAGCAGCGTCTTACGCACGGCCGCGAGCGTGGCGTGGAATGCGCCGGCGACGTCGCTTGCGGGCCGCGCCTGCTCGCTCAGCGTGATGTAGCCCGAAGCCTGGCCGATCCCCTCCGACATGGCCGCGAGTTCGCCCGCAATGTTCGCGTCGCGCTCCTGGCGCGCCGAAATCGCCGCGATGAACAAGGTTTGCAGCCAGAGAAACGCCCAGTGCTGCGCCACGACATCGAAGCCCGTCTGCGCAAAGACTCTGACAGGCCAGCCCCACGCCTGAAAATAGTTGAACGCGAGTTGCTGGACGGAGATGAAGCCGGTAGCGAGCAGCACGACCTGCACGTCGCGATAGGCAAGCAGCAGCGAAAGCAGGATGAACACCACGAAGTGAAACTCGTCCTGCCCGCCCCCCACGTCGATCAAAAGGGCCGCGCCGCCCATGAAGGTGAGCGCGGAACCCATCCTGGCGATCTTGTGCCCCGGCAGGGCAAGTGCGAGCAGCGTGGACACGAGCGCCAGCGGCAATCCGACGACGAGCACGGGTGTGAGCGCGTCGAAGTGCCAGCCGATCCCCAAGGCGCCGGCCAGAAGAATCCAGTTGACCAGCGCGCAAGCCCTGTCGGCTCGTTTGCGCGCGTTCATGAGCGGGCTTTCGACGGCCGCTCGCCGGCGAGCGGCATTGGCTGCGGCGTACGCCTCGCCAAACGGGGCTTCTGCGAAATTGCTGGACATGGAATTCCCGACTCCTGATTGACAATGCAACTTACGGCCAAGGTGAGACAGACAAGCCGAATCACTTTACGCATTTATCGGCAGGTCAACCGACAACTAGATAAGGGAAATCCATCGAAGAATTCTGGTTGACTTATCATCCAATGTCATTTTGGCGACAGCCGTTGTAACGGGACCTAACAAAACTGCATCGGCCGGGGATGTTCCGCAGAGCCGTTTTTGTGGCAGGCTTGGTCAATTCGACTGCGAAAAGGCCTTTACCATGTCCCGAAGCCCACACTCCGTTTCCGCGTTGTCGTTCGCACGTCCCACCTACGGCTTGACGCTACGCGTGCTGCATTGGCTGACGGCGCTATGCATGTTCGTGGTGATCCCGGTGGCGTGGTACATGACGACGATGGACCGTCATGACCCGTCGCGCGGCAGTTGGGTGAATTTCCACAAATCGATTGGCCTGACCGTCCTGCTGCTCACGCTGATCCGCGTGGTGACACGGCTTTCCGGCTCCGCGCCGCCGCTGCCGCAACGCATTCCGGCGTTCGAGCAGAAGCTCGCGCATATCGGTCATGGCTTGCTGTATCTGATTCTCTTTGCCATGCCGATCAGTGGATATATCAACTCGTATGGCGGCGGCCATCCGGTGAACTGGTTCTGGCTGTTTCAGGTTCCCGCCGTCGTGCCGGCAGACAAGGCGCTCGGCCATCTCGGCTCGAAGGTCCACTACTGGCTGGCGTACCTGACGTACGTACTGATCGCCGGGCACGTGCTCGCGGTGATCTACCATCAACTGGTGCAGCGCGTGGACATCCTGGGACGCATGACGGGGCGCGCGGGCAACCGCTGACGCGCCGGGTCATCACAACGCGCGTTCGATCGCCACGATCAGGGCCCTCAGCACCCCCTCGATGGGGCGCGAAAGTCGCCGGTCGCGCATCGTCATCACACACAGGTTGCGCTGGTTGAGCGTGGGTTCGTCGAAGCGCTTCGCCACCAGCGAAAGATCGTCCACGAGGCCCGAAAGCGAGAGCCGGCTGCCGAGCGTAATCGCGCCCGCCAGCGCCGCGAACGCATGCAAGGCGCTCGAATTGTTGCTCGTGAGGATGGGCTCGAGCTTGATGCCGTGCCGAGCGCAGCACTCGTCGAATAGCTGGCGCGCCGTGTTGCCGCGCTCGAGCAGCGCGACGGGATAGTCGCGCAGGTCCGCGAGCGTGAGCGAGGCGCGCTGCGCCAGCGGATGCCCCGGATCGAGCAGCGCGCAGACCGGCGCCTGTGCGCTGTACTGCACGTAGACCTTCGCGGGGTCGCCGCTCGAAAACGCCAGCCCCAGGTCCGCCTCGCCCGTGGCCACCCACTGCTCGACCTGCGAAGGCGTGCCCGAGCGCAGATTGAAATGCACGTGAGGCGCGGCGGCGTGATGCTGCGCGAGCACGTGGGGCAGGAACGAGCGCGTAAAGCCCTCAGTGCAGCCGATTCGCACGATGCCGTGCCCGAGCGCCTTGGCCGTGGCGATCTCGGCGAGCACCGCGTCGCCCTCCAGCAGCGCGCGCCGCGCGTGCTCGGCCAGCCGCTCGCCCGATTCGGTCAGCACCATCCCACGCGGCATGCGCTCGAAGAGCGCCGTGCCGACGTCTTCCTCCAGCTTGCTGATCTGCCGGCTGATCGCCGAAACGGCGACGTGCAGGTTCTCCGAGGCCGCGGCCAGCGACCCGGTGCGCGCGACCTCGACGAAGTAGCGCAAGGCGATTCCATGGAGCATCGGCTTATCCGCTCAGTGGGCGTTCATTGCGTTGCCATTTCGGCAATGCTATCCGCAAATTTTGAAATTGTTGCGAATTTTTGACGTTCCTAGACTGCTTTCATTCCCCGCACCCAGGCATGAGAGGAGCCCTTTTGAACGAGACCCGACAAACCGCCATCGACCGCGCCGTGCGCGTCTACGATTCCGGCGCGTTCTTCACCGACCTCCAGCGCCGCGTGGGCTTTCGCACCGAAAGCCAGAATCCGGAGCAGGCCCGCGCGCTCGTCGCCTACCTCGCCGACGAGGTAATGCCCTCCCTCACGCCGCTCGGCTTCACGTGCCGCGTGGTCGAGAATCCCGCGGGCGGGCGCGCGCCGTTTCTGATCGCCGAGCGCATCGAAGACCCTGCGCTTCCGGGTGTGCTGACCTACGGCCACGGCGACGTCGTGCGCGGCTACGACGAGCAGTGGCGCGAAGGTCTCGCGCCCTGGACCGTCACCGTGGAAGGCGACCGCTGGTATGGCCGCGGCACCGCCGACAACAAAGGCCAGCACTCCGTGAACTTCGCCGCGCTCGCCGCGGTGCTGGACGCGCGCGGCGGCAAGCTCGGCTACAACGTGAAGCTGATCTTCGAAACCGGCGAGGAAATCGGCTCGCCGGGCCTCGACGCGGTTTGCGCGGCCCATCGCGACGCGCTCGCGGCGGACGTGTTCATCGCCTCAGACGGCCCCCGCGTGCTGGCCGAACGCCCCACACTCTTCCTCGGCTCGCGCGGCGGCGTAACGTTCGAACTGCTCGTCGATCTGCGCCGTGGCGCGCATCACTCGGGCAACTGGGGCGGCGCGCTGCGCAATCCGGCCGTCGTGTTGTCGCACGCGATCGCGAGCCTGGTCGACCGGCGCGGCGCCATCGCCGTGGACGGGCTGCGTCCGCCGCCCGTGCCTGCGAGCGTGCGCGAGGCGCTTGGCGACATCGTGCTCGGCGGCGACGAAGACGCCCCCGCGATCGATCCCGACTGGGGCGAGCCTGGCCTCACGCCCACCGAGCGCGTGATCGCCTGGAACACGCTCGAAGTGCTCGCGTTCAAGACCGGCAACCCCGATGCGCCGGTCAACGCGATCCCGCCCACGGCCAAGGCCACTTGCCAACTGCGCTTCGTGGTGGGCACGGACGCCGCGCGCGTGGGCGAGCATCTCGAAGCGCACTTCGCGCGGCTTGGCTTTGACGACGTGCAGGTGCGGGTCACGCAGACGTCCGCCGCGACGCGGCTCGACCCCGACGATGCCTGGGTGCACTGGGCGCTCGATTCACTGCGTGCGTCGACTGGAAAGAAGCCCGCGCTGTTGCCGAACCTCGGCGGCACGGTGCCGAACGATGTATTCGCGTACACGCTCGGCCTGCCGACGCTCTGGGTCCCGCACTCGTATCCGGCCTGCGCGCAGCACGCGCCAAATGAACACCTGCTCGGCTCCGTCGCGCGCGAGGCGCTCGCCGTGATGGCCGGACTCTGGTGGGACCTCGGCGACGATGCCGCGCGTCTCGCCGCGACCCGCGCATCGGCGAAAGCGCACGCGACGCAACCCACCGACGCCCTCGCCTGACGACCAAGATAAAGGTGCCTGCCGCCATGTCCGCAAAACAACCCGTGAGCCTTGCGAGGCTCGTCATCGCCACGTCCGCCGGCAACGCGCTCGAATGGTTCGACATCGCCATTTATGGGTTCTTCGCGGTGTACATCGGCAAGCATTTCTTTCCGGCGGTCAACGAATCCGTTTCGATGCTGCTCACGTTCGGCACCTTTGGCGCGTCGTATCTCGTGCGGCCGCTCGGCGGCGCGGTGCTCGGCGCCTATGCCGACCGCAGCGGACGCAAGGCCGCGCTGATGCTCTCGGTCAGCCTCATGATGGTCGGCACAGCGATCATCGCGCTGATTCCCGACTACGCGACGATAGGTCTCGCCGCGCCGCTCGCGGTGTTCGCCGCGCGGCTCATCCAGGGCTTTTCGGCGGGCGGCGAGTTCGGTGCGTCCACGGCCATGCTGATCGAGCATGCGCCGCACCGGCGCGGTTTTTTCGCGAGCTGGCAATTCGCCACGCAAGGGCTCGCCACACTGCTCGCGGCCTCGTTCGGCTATGGTCTCGCCCGCCTCATGGCGCCTGCCGACCTCGCGGCCTGGGGCTGGCGTCTGCCGTTTTTCTTTGGATTACTGATTGGTCCCGTGGGTCTCTATTTGCGCCGCTTCATTGAAGACGCCGAGGACTTCAAGCGCACCGCGCGCACCGAAACGCCCGTGCGCGAAGTGCTGGGCCAGCAAAAGCGGCTCGTGCTCACGGCGATCGGCCTGATGACCGTCTCGACGGCGGTCAACTATCTGCTGCAATACATTCCCACGTTCGCGATCCGCCAGCTGCATCTGCCAGCGGCAACCGGCTTCGCGGCGACAATGGCGGGCGGCGTGATTCTCACCGTCGTCACGCCGTTCGCGGGGCATCTGTCCGACCGCATCGGGCGGCGCACGCAGATGATCTGCGTGGCGCTCCTCTTTCTCGCGAGCGCCTACCCCGGCTTCGCCTGGGCGACCAGCCATGCGAGTGCCGTGCCGCTCTTCGTGCTGATTGCGTGGCTCGCGCTCCTGAAGTCGATCTACTTCGGCGCCCTGCCCGCGCTCATGGCCGAAATCTTCCCGGCCGCGACGCGCGCCACCGGCATGTCGATCGGCTACAACATCGGCGTGACCGTATTCGGCGGCTTCACCCCGGCCATCGTCACGTGGATGCTGAGCGCCACCGGCGACAAGAGCGCGCCGAGTTACTGGCTGATTGCGACCGCCATGATCAGTTTGTCCGCGCTGGCGTATGTAAGCCGCGTGCGCGTCGCGGCCACGGTTGCGCAGCGGGCGACGGCGTAAATCGAGCGAGGAAAAGGGAAATGTGTCGACAACCCTATTGAAATCAGTGTCATCGCCCATATCGTAGAATTCCGATATATGATTCGGACAGTTACGATGCAGCCTCGATGAAGAACCCCTCTACCACTCCCGATCTGGACGTCGACGCGATCTGCAAGGCGCTCTCCAATCCCGTGCGCCGCGAGATTCTTGCGTGCCTGCGCGAGCCGCAGATGCACTTCGGCGACCAGGCGCTGCCGCTCGAAAACGGCGTTTGCGCGGGCAAGATCGACGCGCATTGCGAGCTTTCGCAATCCACGGTGTCCGCCCATCTGGCCGTGTTGCAGAAGGCCGGACTCGTCACGTCCAAACGCGTGGGGCAGTGGGTGTTCTTCAAGCGCAACGAGCCGGTCATCGAGGCGTTTATCGCCCATATGAACGCGCAGTTGTGATTGCCCGGCGACGAAACATCCGCTGGATTTGCATCGTCCGTTTCGATTCCCGTATCGCTTTTCAGCCCGCGGGCCGCGCCCGCAGACAAGGTGACCCTACATGGCAACGCTTTTCGACCCCATCCAGATCGGCGACCTCACGCTGCCGAACCGCATCATCATGGCCCCGCTCACGCGTCAACGCGCAGGTGAAGTGCGCGTGCCCAACGAACTCATGGCGAAGTACTACGCCGAGCGCGCCACGGCCGGCCTCATCATCAGCGAGGCGACCTCGGTGACGCCGCAAGGCGTCGGCTATGCCGAAACGCCTGGCATCTGGTCGCAAGAGCAAGTGGAAGGCTGGAAGATCGTGACTGATGCGGTGCATGCCGCCGGCGGCCGCATCTTCATGCAGCTGTGGCACGTGGGCCGTGTGTCCGACCCTGTGTTCCTGAACGGCGACCTGCCGGTGGCGCCCAGCGCCATCGCGCCGCAAGGCAACGTGAGCCTCGTGCGTCCGCAGCGCGGCTTCGTCACGCCGCGCGCGCTCGAAACCGAAGAGATCGCCGGCGTGATCGCTGCATTCCGCCAGGGCGCGGTCAACGCGAAGGCGGCCGGTTTCGACGGCGTGGAAATTCACGGCGCGAACGGCTATCTGCTCGACCAGTTCCTGCAGGACAGCACCAACCAGCGCACGGACGCCTATGGCGGCTCGATCGAAAATCGCGCGCGCCTGCTGCTCGAAATCACCGACGCGTGTATCGATGTGTGGGGCGCGAATCGCGTGGGCATGCATATCGCACCGCGCGGCGACGCCCACACGATGGGCGATTCGAATCCGGCGGCAACGTTCGGTTATGTAGCGCGCGAGCTCGGCAAGCGCAAAATCGCGTTCCTGTTCGCGCGCGAATCGCTTGGCGACAACCGTCTTGGGCCGCAGCTGAAAGCCGAATTCGGCGGTCCGTTCATCGCCAACGAAAGGTTCTCGCTCGAATCGGCGCAGGCCGTGCTCGCCGCAGGCGAAGCCGACGCGGTCGCGTGGGGTCAGCTTTTCATCGCGAACCCCGATCTGGCGCGCCGTTTCGAACTGAACGCGCCGCTCAACGCGCCGAATCCGTCGACGTATTACGCGCGCGGCGAAACGGGCTACACGGACTACCCGTCGCTCGAAAGCGCGGCGTAAAGAACGCATGCGGCCCATGGCCGCATGCCACCAGGCGGCCACGGCGCAGGCATTCTGTCTCGCCGTGGCCGTTTTTCGCTGGAAGTCCTGAAAATACGGGACTCGCGTGCGAGCGGGCGTTAAAGCTCAGACAGATCACGCTTTCGACGTGCGTGCGGCGATTTTGCTCGATAGGCGGATTCAATTGGTATCCCGCGCCCGGATATCCTTGAATACAAAGCCGCCTACCAACCCTCCTCGCTGATCGGAGCCAAGTCATGCCGAAGACCGCCGACGCTTCCGAGATCGTCCATACCATCGCCGAAGAAACCAACACGCCGGAAGAAACGGTCGCGCGCATCTACGCCGACACGCTCAATGAATATCGAGCGCAAGCGCGCATCCAGGACTATCTGCCGCTTTTCGCCGCGCGCAAGACACGCGCGACGCTGCGGCAAAATGGAACGAAGCCGCACTAGTCACCGCCTGTCAGCTTGTCTTTGCGCCGGCCACACAGAGGCCGGCCGCTCCACCCCGCCGCGTTTTTCTGGGCGGTGCGCGCCCGCATAGGGCTCGCACCGTCGCATGCATTGGCCCACTCGGGCACACCCCGGCACGCATCGCCCAACTTCCTCTCTTAAGGTTGGTTTAATTCTTTGCTGCAACCATAGGGTCAACCCCTGTTGAGCCGCCGGAAGATCGGCGGCGTTTTTTTGTGCGGCAAGCCTAGGAGGAGCGAGGTCATGGTTGAAGACGATGTGCTGGTGCACCTGCAGTCCCTGCTGCGCGATGGCGCGGCTTCGACAGTCGCGTCGTGCCGGGTCTCCACGCCGCTCCAGCATCCGTGGGGCCGCGCCTACCGGCTCGTCGAATGGACGACGCCGCTCGACGACAGCGCCCGCCGCCAGGTCGTGCCCGCCGAAAGCACGGCGCTCGACATCGCCCGCCTCGTCGCGCAGCACGTGCCCGGCCGCCGCATTTTGCTAAACGGCGAACCCGCCGCGGTCGAACGCCCTCGCACGCGCCGCCGTCGCGCGTCCAGCGCCGCAAACGCACGCGCGGCGCGCTAGAGGCGCCGCTTTCGGGCGGCGTACTCGCGGCGGCACGCGCCGCGCTTCCTCCCCCAGCATCTCATCCCGCCACGCCTCCTTCCCGCACGGGCGGCGTCAAACCACGAGGCGCGCCAGCGACGCCTCCAGTTCACCGCTCACACGCGTCATCGGCGCGCGCAGTTCATTGCGGATCAGCCCGCACGCAGCCAGCCCCGCCTTCACCGGCCCCGGATTCGGCTCCGCGAACGCCGCGCGCACGAGCGGCACGAGCGTGTGCCAGATCGCGCGCGCATCGGCGAGACGCCCTTCCCGCAGCGCGCGCGCCATCCCCACGAAACGCTCCGGGCGCCAATGCGCCGACGCCGCAATCGCCCCGCTCGCGCCCGCGCACATCGCGCCGAACATGTCGATGTCCTCGCCGCAGAGCACCTGCAAACGGCCGTCGAGAATCAGCGCAAGCGTCTTGTCGAGCGAGCCGCCGCAGTCCTTCACCGCGACAATGCGCTCGTGCGCGGCGAGTTCGAGCAGGCTCGGCAACTCGATTCGCACGCCCGTACGCGCGGGGATGTCGTAGACGATCAGGGGCTTGCGGCTCGCATCGGCGAGCGCCGCGAAGTGGCCGATCACGCCCGCCTGCGCAGGGCGGATGTAGTAAGGCGCAGCCGCCAGCACACCGGCGATGGGCCGCTCGTTGAGCGCCGCGATCCGCTCGCAGACGGCCGCCGTATGATTGCCGCTCACGCCCGCCACGACCGGCAGGCCGCCCGCCGACGCCAGTACGGTGGCGAGCACGTCGTCCGCTTCCGCGTCGCTCAGCGCGGCGGGCTCGCCGGTCGTGCCGAGCGCGACGAAGCCGGCCACGCCGGCCTCGACGTAGTGGCGCACGAGCGCGTCGAGCGCAGCATGATCGACTGCACCGGCGTTGAACGGCGTGATGAGCGGAATCCAGATACCCGAAAACTCAGACATGACTTTCCCTTGAACTCGACCGTATGGAAGGCCCGTTCAGCGGTGCGCAGGAGGGAAGCAAGCCGGGAGTGAGGCGGAAGGCAGGGCGCCTTCGGCTGGCTGTTCCGTCGCACATCTGACGGAACAGCAGACTCCGGTCAGATGAGCGGCTGTTTTTTGGCTTTGGCTTTCACCCACACCGTTGCGGCCTGCGCGAGCGACGGCACCGCGCGCGTGGCGGCGGTGACATTCTGCAGATCGTGGCGGAGCGGGTTACGTAGCATGTCGCGCAGTGTAAACGAGATCGCACGTGTTCGGGCGCGCGCCAGCAGGCGACGTGCTACGCGCGCGGTACGCGCTCACTCGCGCGGCAAGGTCTCTCGAGTGCTCTTCCGACAAAAGAACTTGACTTCTCGCGCCACCGAACTAATATACGCACCGCGTACATTAACCAGCAATCACGGGTGCCAGCATGAGCGTTCCGCAACAATCCTTCCTCCGTGACGCCATGCGGCGTCTGAACATGACCCGCGACGCATTTGCGAGCCGCATCGGCGTGTCGCGTCGTGCGCTCGACACATGGCTGCTGCCCGAAGAGTCGCAGGAATCGCGCGCCATGCCGGAGATCGTCGAGCGCTTCGTTTCGGAAATCGTCGGCAACGGCGAGCCGCGCGAAGACTATACGCAAAGCGTAGATTCGCGTTCGCTCGCCAGTCAGATGCAGTTCGAGGGCAAGCCGCAACTGCTTTCCGTCGACCAGTTCGCGCGCGAATCCGTCGAAGCCCTGTTCCGCGTGGCCGACATCATGCAGCCCATCGCGCGCCGCCGGAAAATCTCGCGCGTCCTCGAAGGCGCGGTGCTCGGCAACCTGTTCTTCGAGGCCAGCACACGCACACGCGTGAGCTTTGGCGCCGCGTTCTGCCGCCTGGGCGGTTCGGTGTGCGACACGACCGGCTTCACGTTCTCTTCGATGGCCAAGGGCGAATCGATCTACGACACGAGCCGCGTGATGGCCGGCTACGTGGATGCGTTGGTGATTCGGCATCCTGATCAAGGCTCGGTGGCCGAATTCGCGCGCGCCGTGAACATCCCCGTGATCAATGGCGGCGACGGTCCCGGCGAGCACCCGAGCCAGGCGCTGCTCGACCTCTACACGATCCAGCGTGAGTTCTCGCGCCTCGGCAAGATCGTCGACGGCGCGCATATCGCGCTCGTGGGCGACCTCAAGTATGGCCGCACGGTGCACTCGCTCGTGAAACTGCTTGCGCTCTATCGCGGCATCAAGTTCACGCTCATTTCGCCGCCGCAGCTCGAAATGCCGGCATACATCGTCGACAAGATCTCGACCAACGGCCACGTAGTCGAGCAGACGCATGATCTGCGCGCGGGTCTGCGCGGCGCGGACGTGGTGTACGCCACGCGCATCCAGAAGGAGCGCTTCGCCGACGAGTCGTTCGAAGGCTACACGCCCGAATTCCAGATCAACCAGGCGCTGATGGACGAGTGCTGCAGCGCCGAAACGCTCGTGATGCACCCGCTGCCGCGCGACAGCCGCCCGGGCGCCAACGATCTCTCGACCGATCTGAACCACGACCCGCGCCTTGCGATCTTCCGCCAGACCGACAACGGCATTCCGGTGCGCATGGCGATTTTCGCGGTACTGCTGGGCGTGGAAAATCTCGTGCAGCACTCGATGCGCGACGCCGTGTGGCGTCCGCCCGCGTACCTCGGCCCGGACGACGCCGTGTTCCACGGCATCGACTGAGCGTCGTTGCACTCGCAACGTCAGCGGCCCGCAAGCGTCAAGCGCACTTGCGGGCCGATTTGTTTATGGCGTGCTCAAACGATTTACGACGTGCAAACCGTCACGCAGGTCAGCCCTTGCGCCTTTTCCGCCGCGTCGATCGCGCTCTCCAGCGCATCGAACGCGTGGCGCTGCACGTCGATCGCCTCGAGCGGCAGCTGCCCGGACTGCACGAGCGCGATCAGCGCACGGTAGTCCGCACCGCTGTACATGAAGTGGCCCATCAGCTCCCAGTTGTTGATGAGCATCTCGCCATACTTGATCGGCAACTCCACCTCCATGCTGCCCATCAGCACCATGCGGCCGTTGCGGCGCAGGCTGCGCAGCGCGGCGAGCGTGGCGCCCGGGTCGCTGGCGTGGCCCACCATGTCGAAGGCGAGATCGGCGCCGCCGTTCGCGGCGGCACGGATCGCCTCCACGTCGCGCGCCATCTCGCCGCTGAGCGCGACGGTGACCACGCGTGCGCCGCCGAGCTTCGCGAGCGGCGCCAGCGCCGCCGCGCGCCGCCCGAGCGCCACCACACGGCCCGCGCCGAGTGCGAGCGCATCGAGCACGGCCGCCGAGCCGAATGCGCCGGCCGCGCCGTTCACCACCACGGTTTCGCCTGCCGCGAGCCGGCCGCGCCGCAGGCCGCCGAACGGCACCACGAGCTTGCCGAGCGCCGCGAGCTGCGCCGAGGGGACGTGATCGAGGCCATCGAGCGGGAACACCGTCGAGGCCGGAAACTCGACCGCCTCGCGCAGCGTGCCGTGCGGAAAATCGCCGAGCATGGGCGCGCTGTCCGGGCTGATCGCCGTGAGCCCGAGCAGCGCCTGGGCGGGTTCGCGCAGCGCTTCGTCGGCAACCCAGTAGGGGCTCAGCGCCACGCGCTGGCCGACGCGATAGCCGTACACGCCTGCGCCGACGGCGAGCACCCGGCCGATGCCGTTGGTCCCCGGTGAAAACGGCCCCTGCGGGTAGCCGTAGGGCAGCTTGCCCTGCACGTACTGGCGCGTATAGCTCAGGAGCGGCACGGCCTCCACGCCCACCAGCAACGCGCCGCGGCGCGGTTCGGGTTGCGGCACGTCGCGCAGTGCGAGCGGCTGGCCGGGTTGATCGAGCATCCAGGCTTTCATGGCTTCTCCTAGCAGAAAGGGTGCGCATCTGACGGATTGAACTCTAGGCGAGCAAGACGTATTCTTGAAATCAATTGCCGACATTCCACGTATCACTGTGATTGATCTCTCTGGCGTCGACCTGAACCTGCTCGTGTCGCTCGACGCCCTGCTCGCCGAGTCGAACGTGACGCGCGCCGCCGCGCGCCTGAATCTCACGCAGCCGGCCGTTTCGGCGCAGCTCGCGCGGCTGCGCCAGCTCTTTGACGACCCGCTGCTCATTCCCGCCGCCAATGGCCGCGGCATGACGCCCACGGCGCGCGCGCTCGAACTCATGGAGCCGCTGCATGCGGCGCTCAAGACGCTCGAAACGGTGGTGCGCCGCGAGCCCGCGTTCGATCCGCTCACGGGCATGCGGCGCTTTGTGGTCGCCGCGAGCGACCAGTGCGTGGCCGTGCTCGGCCTGCCGCTGATGATCGCGTGGCCGCGTCTGGCCGGACCTGGACTGCAGCTGGCGTTCATCGCCATTGAATCCGGGTCGCTCGCGGAGCGCTTCGAGCGCGGCGAAATCGATTTACTGCTCGGCTCCGCGCAGCAGGTGCCGCCAACGCTGAAGGCCAGAAAGCTCTACGACGAACGCTTCGTCGTGGCGCAGCGCAAAGGCCACCCGCGCGGCGCGGCCCCGTTCGACCTGGACAGCTATTGCGCGCTCGAGCACGTGCTCGTTTCGACCAGCGGCGCGAGCTTCTTCGGCTTCATGGATGAGCATCTCGAAGCGCTTGGCCGCCGCCGCCGCGTGGCGCACTCGGTTCAGCATTTCACGCTCGTGCCCGAGGTGCTCGCGCGCACGGACTACGTGGCGACGCTGCCTTACCGGCTCATCGCACGCCACGAGGACCGCGTGGACCTGTTCGAGCTGCCGTTCGAGGCACGCGGCTTTTCGATGCATGCGGCATGGCATCCGCGCAATCACGCCGATCCGGCGCTCGTCTGGCTGCGCGAGGCCGTGGCTGCACTAGACACCGACGACATCGTTAGCGATCCTCTTGAATGACACTCGTGCGCAATTCGTCAGTCGATTAATTCGGCGATTGTCCGCATGCGCGCCGCCTATACTGCATGAGATGTCAAAAAAACGGCCGCGCCGCAACACGAAGGCCCGGTCCCCGCGCCGCTGTCCCATCGTCGTTTCCTGCTTGTCCGCGACTTGCGAAGCCATGCTGACCACAGACGAAATCCGCGCGATCCCGCTGTTCTCCACGCTTCCCGAAGCCGAACTCGAACGCCTCGCCCACACCTCCGCGGACCTGCACCTGAGTCCCGGTGAGTACGCCGTGCACGAAGGCGGCGAGCGTGCGCTCTATGCCGTGCTGTCCGGCAAGATGGAGGTCGTCAAGCTCTTTGACGGCATCGAGCGCACGCTTGGATGGCGCTTGCCCGGCACGATCTTCGGTGAGGTGCCGCTTGCGCTCAGCTCGCCGTTTCCCGGCGCGTATCGCGCAGCCGTGCCCTCGCGCGTCATGCGCGTGGACGCGCAGCACTACTACGCGCTCGCCGCCGCCTCGTCAGACGTCGCCACGCGCATGGGCGCGCTCGCCCGCGAACGCATAGGCGGATTGCAGGGCCTTTCCGCGGAGCCGCCGAAAACACGCGTCACGCTCGTTGGCGCGCGCTGGGACCCGGCTTGCGCGAACCTCCGCCAATTTCTCGCGCGCAACCAGATCAGCTGCGAGTGGATGACGCCCGACGCGCCCGAACTCAAAACACGCTGGAACGGGCCCTGCCCCGAGGACCAGCACTGCCCCGCCTTGCGCCTCGCCGACGGCACCCTGCTGAGCCGCCCCGCGACGCGCGACCTGGCGGAACGCCTGGGGCTGCAAACCCAGCCGCGTCTCGCGGAATACGACACGCTGATTATCGGCGGCGGCCCGGCTGGCCTTGCTGCCGCTGTCTATGGTGCGTCGGAAGGACTCCGTACCATTGTGGTCGAGCGTGAAGCCCCGGGGGGCCAGGCGGGCACCTCTTCGCGCATCGAAAATTATCTGGGCTTTCCTGGCGGCATTTCCGGCGACGAACTGGCGAGCCGCGCGTTGCAGCAGGCAAGGCGCCTCGGCGCCGAAATCCTCGTCACGCGCGCGGTTGCACGCGTCGATACCGCCGCGCGCGAAGTCCACCTCGACGGCGGCGACGTGGTGCGCGCGCACACGCTCATTCTCGCGACGGGCGTCACCTGGCGGCGTCTTGCGATCGAAGGCTTCGACCGCTTCATCGGCAAAGGCATCTATTACGGCGCGGCGCGCAGTGAGGCGAGCGGCACGCACGGACTCGACGTGTATCTGATCGGCGGCGGCAATTCTTCGGGACAGGCCGCGCTGTACTTCGCCAATCATGCGCGCGGCGTGACGCTCATCGTGCGCGGCGAGTCGCTCGAGAACAAGATGTCGCGCTATCTCGTCGAGCAGTTGGTGGGAAAGGAGAACGTCCGCGTCGAACTGAATTCGGAAGTGGTCGGCGTGTATGGAGAGACGCATCTCGACGCCATCGACGTGCTCAATACGGCCAGCGCAAGCGTGAGCCGCCGCGAATGTGGCGGCCTGTTCGTATTCATTGGCGCGGACGCGGAAACGGGCTGGCTGCCGCAGGAGATCGCCTGCGACAAGCGCGGCTACGTGCTGACCGGCGACGATAGCGTGAAAGCCGGGCGCTGGTCGCACCGGCGCGATCCTTACCTGCTCGAGTCGAGCGTACCCGGCATCTTTGCCTGCGGCGACGTGCGGCTGAGCCCGGTCAAGCGGGTAGCCTCTGCCGTTGGCGAAGGCAGCATGGCGATCGCCTTCGTGCATCGTTACCTTCAGGAAGACCGCGCATAGCGTTGCGCGAAGCAACGCGCTCGCGCCGCGCACGATCTTTCAATACGCTTTTACCGCTTGCCGCATTGCGTTTCTGTCCACGACGCCAGCTTCGCGCCGGGCTGGCGTCAGCCATGCGACAGCGTTGCGCCATCAAGCACCAGGCAGCGAAAAATTCACGCGTAAGCGCTTTACTTTCGTGTTCGAGAAGTGCAATTTGCAGTTCTGCAGTGCCCGGCCGAGCCACCGCGGCATCGGAATTGCTTCACGAAAGAAGCGCGCCGCTGCGCGACGAAGCCCTGCGCAACCCCGCGCGGCCAGCGCCTGAAGTCCCGGATTATGTTCCGTCTTCATCCTGGAGTCCGCAAATCGTCATGTCCAACGAACGTCCCCTCGATGCGCCGTGCGATTGCGACGACGCCTCCCAAGCTTCCCCCTCCCGCGCGCCCGCCGACGTCGCACGCCGCCGCTTCCTGCAATCGGCGGCCGCCGCTGCCGCGTTGAGCGCGACGCCTCATCTGCATGCACAGAATGCGCCGCCGGCCACGGCCCCAACCGAAGCGCCGCCGCCCGCGCCCGCGCAACCGGCCCGGCTCGACATCAACGGCCGCGCATACGCGCTGCATATCGAACCGCGCGTCACGCTGCTCGATGCGCTGCGCGACTATGCGGGCCTCACCGGCACGAAGAAGGGCTGCGATCGCGGCCAGTGCGGCGCCTGCACGGTGCTCGTCGAAGGACGGCGCATCAACAGTTGCCTCACGCTGGCCGTGATGCACGAAGGCCAGCGCATCACCACGGTCGAAGGGCTCGCGGGCGTGGCCACGTTGAGTCCCGTGCAGCGCGCCTTTATCGAGCACGACGCCTTCCAGTGCGGCTTCTGTACGCCGGGCCAGTTGTGTTCGGCAACGGCATGCCTGAGCGAATTCGCGGCAGGCGCAGCGAGCGCCGCCACGCCCGACGTGCGCACACGCCCCGCGCAACTGAGCGATGCCGAAATACGCGAGCGCATGAGCGGCAACATCTGCCGCTGCGGCGCCTATGTCAACATCGTGGCCGCCGTGCGCGACGCGCACACGGCCAGCGCCTGAGCACGGAGGCACAGAAATGGATGCCATCTCGTACCAGCGCGCCGCCGACGTGAACGGCGCAATTGCCGCCGCGCAGCGTCCAGGTGCGATGTTCATCGGCGGCGGCACGAATCTGCTCGATCTCATGAAAGGCGGCGTCGCGCATCCGGTGACGCTCATCGATATTACGCGCATCGAGGCGCTCGACCAGGTTCAAACGCTGCCCAACGGCGGCCTGCGCATCGGCGCGCTCGTGCGCAACAGCGACGCGGCCAATCACACGCTTGTGCGCACGCGTTACCCGTTGCTCTCGCAAGCGCTGCTCGCCGGCGCTTCGCCGCAACTGCGTAACATGGCGACCGTGGGCGGCAATCTCATGCAACGCACGCGCTGCCCGTATTTCTATGACACTGCGTTCACCCAATGCAACAAGCGCGCGCCCGGCAGCGGCTGTGCGGCGATTGGCGGCTTCAACCGCATGCATGCGATCCTCGGCGCAAGCGCACAATGCGTGGCTGTCAATCCGTCCGATATGAGCGTCGCCCTCGCGTCGCTCGACGCCACCGTGCAGGTGAGCGGTCCGGCCGGCGCGCGCACGATTCCGTTCGCGTCGTTTCATCGCCTGCCCGGCGACCGGCCCGATCTCGACACGACGCTTCAATCAGGTGAACTGATCACCTCGGTCGACTTGCCGCCAGCGTTGTTCAGCGAGCATGCGCACTACCTCAAGATCCGCGACCGCGCGAGCTATGCCTTCGCGCTCGTCTCGGTCGCGAGCGCGCTGCAACTCGACGGACACCGCATCCGCACGGCGCGCATCGCGCTGGGCGGCGTGGCGCATCGGCCCTGGCGCGCGAGCGTGGCGGAGCAGCATCTCGCGGGCAAGACGCTCAACGAGTCGACGTTACGCGAGGCCGCTGCGGCGGAACTCGCGCAGGCAAAGCCGCTGAGCGGCAATGCGTTCAAGCTCGGGCTCGCGCAACGCGCGATCGTCCGCTCCACGATGCTCGCCGCCGGCACGCAAGGCAACAACACCGGAGATTTCGCATGAGCACGTTGACCGGACAACCGATGGATCGCATCGACGGCATGCTCAAGGTCACGGGCGGCGCGCTCTACGCGAGCGATTTCCCAGAGACGCGACTCGCCCACGCCGTGCTCGTCACCAGCACGATTGCGAGCGGCACCATCACCTCGATCGACACGAGCCGCGCGCAGTCCATGCCCGGCGTGCTGCTCGTCATGACGTACCAGAGCGCGATGCGGCTGCCCAACGGCGGGCGCTCGCCACTCAAGCCGCCGGCGGGACGACACCTCACGCTGCTGCAGGACAACGTCGTGCGCTACAGCAACGAGCCGGTTGCGGTCGTGGTGGCCGACACGCTGGAACACGCCACCGATGCCGCGCGCCACGTCAACATCGTCTACGCGCCGACACCGGCCACGCTCGACTTCAACCGTGCGAAAGGCGACGCGCACGCGCCGCCAAGCCCGATGGGCCGCCCGGTCGAATCGACGCGCGGCAACGTCGAAGCTGGACTACACGAAGGCGCGGTGCGCTTCGAGGCCGTCTACACCACGCCCACGCAGTTCCACAACCCGATGGAACCGCATGCGACGATGGCGCACTGGGACGGCCCGGACCTCACGCTCTACGACGCCACCCAGGGCGTGAGCGGCGCGCGCGACGCGGTGGCGGCCGTCTTCGGCATCGCGCCGGACAACGTGCGCGTAATTTCGCCGTTCCTCGGCGGCGGCTTCGGCTGCAAGGGTTCGTCGTGGTCGCATGTGAGCCTGTGCGCGATGGCCGCGAAGCAGACGGGACGCCCGGTGAGGCTCGCGCTCGCGCGGCCGCAGATGTTCGGGCCGGTCGGCTCGCGCCCGCACACGGAGCAGCATCTCGCGCTCGCCGCGCGCGCGGACGGCACACTCACGGGCCTGCGCCACGACACGCTTGCCCACACGTCCACGTTCGAAGACTGGCTCGAGATGTGCGGCCTCGTTACGCGCATGATGTACGCGGTGCCCAATTGCAGCACGAGTCATCGTGTCGTACCCCTGAATGTCGGCACGCCGACCTTCACGCGCGCGCCCGGTGAAACCACGGGCTCGTTCGCGCTCGAATCGGCTATGGACGAGCTGGCGTGGCAACTGAAAATGGACCCGGTTGCGCTGCGCCTGAAGAACTACGCAGAAAGCGAACCGCAGGACGGCAAGCCGTGGTCCTCGAAGGCGCTGCGCCAATGTTATGAGGCGGGCGCGCAGCGCTTCAACTGGTCGCGGCGCATCGCCACGCCGCGCGCCATGCGCAACGGCAACACGCTCATCGGCCTTGGCATGGCGAGCGCGACCTATCCCGCGAATCGCAGCGAAGCCGCCGCCGTGGCGCGCATCCTGCCCGACGGCAACGCGATGGTCGCGTCGGGCACTCAGGACATCGGCACCGGCACCTACACGGTGATGACCCAGGTGGCCGCCGACGCGCTCGGCTTCCCGCCCAATCGCATCCGCTTTGCGCTGGGCGATTCGACCTTGCCGATCGCACCGGTTTCGGGCGGCTCGCAGTCGGCGGCGAGTGTCTCGCCCGCCGTGCAGGCCGCATGCACAGCCGTGCGCGACAAGCTCATTGCGCTCGCGCGCGCCGATCGCGGCTCACCCGTCTACGGACTCGCCGACGACGACGTGACCGTGCAGGACGGCTGGGTCGTGAGCCGCAGCGACAGCTCGCGCCGCGATCCGGCCGCCGCCGTCATCGCCCGCGCGGGCGGCCAGCCGGTCGAGGCGCAGGTCGCGACGAAGCCAGGCGCGGAAAAGCAGCAGTATGCGTTTCACTCATTCGGCGCGGTGTTCGCCGAAGCGCACGTCGATGCCGATACCGGAACGGTACAGGTGGCGCACATCGTCGGCGCGTACGACGTGGGACGCGTGCTCAACGAAAAAACGGCGCGCAGCCAGTTGATGGGCGGCATGGTGTGGGGCGTGGGCACAGCCCTGCACGAAGAGGGCCTCTTCGACACGCGCATGGGGCGCATTGCGAACAACAATCTCGCCGAATACCACGTGCCCGTGAACGCGGACATCGGCGAACTGGACGTGCTGTTCGTCGGCGAACCGGATCTGCGCTTCAACCCGCTTGGCGTGCGCGGCATCGGCGAGATCGGTATTACCGGCGTCCCGGCGGCCATTGCGAACGCTGTTTATCACGCCACCGGCGTGCGCGTGCGCGATTTGCCGATCACGCTCGACAAGGTCGTTCCGCAGATGAACTCACTCGCATGATCGGCACTGTGCGGCCTGCCATGCAGGTCCTGCACCCGCATAGTGCATGAGCGGTCGGTAAATGCAGGAGAAAGCCAGGCAAATGCCGCGCACGGGGCTTGCCTCACGTGCGCTTGCGCCGCACAATCACTGCTCACCCTCTTCGCGGGCGTACCACACCCATGGCCTATGCTTCGTTCGCCACCGGCGTGTTGCTCGCCGCCGGCACCGGTTCGCGCTTCGATCCCAACGGTCTGCGCAACAAGCTCCTCGCTCCACTTCCAGAAGGTACGTGCGTCGCGCGCGAGTCCGCGCAACGGCTGCTGCGCGTCGTACCCAAGGTGATCGCCGTGGTGCGTCCCGGGGCGGAAACACTCGCGCATGTGCTCAACGATGCGGGCTGCGACGTGGTGTTCGCGCCCGACGCCGCGCGCGGCATGGGCGCGAGCCTGGCTGCCGGCGTGGAAACCGATCATGAAGCGGAAAGCTGGATCGTCGCGCTGGCCGACATGCCATGCATTGCCGTCGAATCGATCGAAGCCGTGGCGCGTGCGCTGGATGGCGGCGCATCGCTCGTTGCGCCGTTCTATCGTGGGCAGCGCGGGCATCCGGTGGGCTTCGGCTACCCGCATCGCGCGGCGCTCGTCGCGCTCGATGGCGACGCGGGCGCACGCGCCCTGCTGAGCACACAGCCGCTGACGCGCATCGAAGTCGACGACCCAGGCATTCTGCGCGACGTCGACACGCCGGCCGACCTCAACGGGCTCTGATTCGCGCGCACTCGCGCGCTGCGATTGTTCAATTGCGAGTGCCAGGCATGCAATCGATCGCCTACGCTATAAGCTGACGCGCACCACACGGCCACACGCTTTAGCGCAAGAGGACCTCGCGATGATCTGCTCGCACACGAATCCGCTTCCCGATCCACTCGCCGATCCGACGCGGGACCCCGAACGCGACCCGCTCGCCCCGCCGGCACCGGGCCATCACAACGACGAACCGCAGCAGCCCGAGGGACCGCCTGACAAGGACCCCGTGTGATGGCGCGCCCGGTCTCCACGGCCGGGCATCGCGTCTCACGGCCGTAGCAGCGCCCGCGACGACGGTTCGCAAGCGCCGCAGTCATCCTTGCGCGCTCCGCGCTTCTTCCGACCCCATATCCCCGCCTTTCGCAAAGCTTGCGCCTTCGACGGTCGATCCGTAGAATGCAAACGATTCCTATTTGCAGTAACTTTCAAGATTGCCGTGAGCCCAATTGTGATCGCGTTCGCCCCCGCGCGCCGGCCGGCGTCCCGAGGTTTCGCATGAGACCGCTGCTGGTCCGCCTGCACCGCTGGTTCGGTCTTGGCACCGCAGCCTTCCTGTTCCTCGCCGGACTCACCGGCGCGGTGATCGCGTGGGACCACGAACTCGATGCGTTGCTCAACCCGTCGTTCTTCCGTAGCGCGACGCCGGGCACACCGCTGCCCGCGCTCGAACTCGCGAAGCGCCTCGAGGCCGGGGAACCGCACGCGGTCGTGACCTTCATGCCGCTTTCCGTCGAGCCCGGCCACACCTGGATCGCGCAGGTGGCGCCGCGCCTAAACCCCGCAAGCCAGGCGCCCTATGCGCTCGACTTCAACCAGGTCGCGCTCGATCCCGTCACAGGCGAGGAGCAAGGCCGCCGCATGTGGGGCAAGGCTTCGCTTGCGCGCCAGAACCTGATCCCCTTTCTCTACCAGCTCCACTACACGCTGTTCATGCCGACGAAGATGGGCATCGACTTCGGCGTATGGACGATGGGCGTGGTCGGGATGGTATGGCTGCTCGACGGCTTCATCGCGATCGCGCTCGCATTCCCGAGCCTGAAAAGCTGGCGCAAGTCGCTTGCCTTTCGCGTGAAGCGCGGCGGTTATGCGCTCACGTTCGATCTGCACCGTTCGGGCGGCGTGTGGCTTTGGGGACTCCTGATCGTCGTGGCCGTGACATCGATTTCGATGAACCTCGGCGCGCAGGTCGTGCGCCCCGTGGCGTCGGTGTTCTCGACCCTCGCGCCGGACCCGTTCCGCATCGTCGCGCCGGGCCCTGCGCTCACGCCTGACGAAGCAACGGCTGCGCGCGAACGCATCGTGGCCGAAGCCGCCGGGATGGGCCGTCGCGAAGGCATCATGGCGCCGCCCGGCGGAGTCTTCGGGCTGCCCACCTCCGGCGTGTATGGCGTGGGCTACTTCGAGGCGGGCAACGATCACGGCGACGCGGGCCTCGGCAATGCCTGGCTCATCATCAACGCGCGCACGGGCCAGGTGCTCGGCAGGCAGATTCCCGGCCACGGCAGCGCAGGCGACATCTTCATGCAAGCGCAGTTTCCGTTGCATTCGGGGCGCATCGCCGGGCTGCCGGGACGCATCGCCATCAGCTTTACCGGCCTTGTCGTCGCGATGCTCAGCGTGACCGGCGTGCTCATCTGGCTCAAGAAGGCGCGCGCGCGGCGCAAGCCCGCGAAGCAAGCGAAGGCGGCCAGCACGATCGGCACGCGCGAGCGGGCCGCGAACTGACCACCCGGGTCAGCCGATCAGAACTTGTGGCGGATGCCCGTCACCGCGAGGAACTGGTTGCCGTTGCTCGATGCGCCCGAGGTCCCTTCGATCTGCGCCACGGCATTCGTCGCGCGCTGATAGATGAGGTCGAGATAGACGTCCGTGCGCTTCGAGAGGAAGTACTGCAGCGCGCTGGTCGTTTGCCAGTAGTGCCAGCTATCCTTCTGGCCGTTCGCATTCACGCCCGTCCAGGTTTCGCCGATCGCGGCATGGATGGACGGCGTGATCGCATAGCGCAGGCTGACTTCCGCGTTCTGATAGTGCTGGTACTGGCTTTGCGGCGTCAGTTCGAACGCGACGTTCGTGTACATCGCGCCCACGCCGAGATTACCAAAGGTGTAAACACCGCCCGCACCCCAGATGCGCTGCTGCGTAATGCCCTTCAGGAACGTGAAGTAGTTGTCCGAAGGAATCGCGCCGGTCGTGTCCGTAGCCGGATGATCGAGCTGCACATAGGCTGCGCCGAACTGCAGCGGGCCGCCCGCGTAGCTCGCGCCCACGCTCCATGAACGGTTCGTCCCGAAGTTGCCTGCGTTGTTGCTGAAACCGTACATCGAGTTGATCGTCAGACCGTGGAATTTGGGCGTGACGTACTTGACGGAGTTGTCGGTGCGGAACGTGTTGTTCAGGTCGTCGGTGTCGAACGGGTGCGTACCGTACTGCGAAGTCTCCACGGCCATTTGCAGCGGTTCGAGCGAGTCCTGCGCCGCGTTGTACTGGCGGCCGAACGTGAGCGAGCCCCAGCGGTCGCTCGCGAGCCCCACCCACGCCTGGCGGCCGAAGATGCGGCCGTTCGCGCTCGCGGTGCCGGTCTGCAGGTTGAAGCCGTTCTCGAGGCGGAAGATCGCGCGATTGCCGCCGCCCAGATCCTCGCTGCCGAGCAGGCCCCAGCGCGAGCCCTGCTCGCTGCCGGCCGTCGCCTGAAAGTTCGACTTGCCGCCCTGGTTGCTCGTGTAGGTGAAGCCGCCGTCGGCGATGCCGTAAAGCGTGACGCTCGACTGCGCGTTAGCGTGCGAGGCCGCGAGACCGAGACCGCCGATGACGAGTGCGAGGCTGCGCCGGGATGCTTGAAACATGCGTTTTTCTCCTTCTGGCATTCGATGTGCCGTGAATTGACGTTGATCTCCAGATGCGCGCCGCGAGGTGCGATCTATCTTTTGTAATCCTGATGAAACGGCCTCGCTGCGCGGCGCAGAGCAACGGCTGCCCGCTTGCGCTCCCCGTTGGCGACGGCTCGTCTTATCGCCCGCTTGTTTTATTGTTTAAAACAGCGTATTATTTATTATTCGGGCCGGCTTTCCGTCTCGTCAAGAATCTGTCCCACACCCGCGACACTGAGTGGGGCGTCGCGGCGTCCGTAAAAAACGCTGCAATCCTTTACCGCTGGTTCAATTCGCCATTTTTACCGAGCCATTCCAGGGGAAACCCCAATCGGCCCAATTTTTATCGCGCGCTACGCTGTCTATTGAAATTGAAACGCTGTTTTAATCATTAAAACATGCGACAGGCAACTGACTAGCGATGACGAACACCAACCCACCTTCCTCCCACGCAAACGAACACGCGCCCTGCTTCATCGTTGCGGCACAGGCCGCGCCCCTGCCGATCGTGTTTGACTCCCCGCATAGCGGCATCACCTTGCCGGACGACTTCGGCACCGTCGCGCCGCGCGAGGCGATCCTCAGCTCGTGGGACGCGTTCGTCGACGAACTGTGGGGCGGCGTCCCCGGACGCGGCGGCGTGCTGATCGGCGCACGATTTCCGCGCGCCTATATCGACCCGAACCGCGCCATCACCGACATCGACGCCGAACTCCTCGCCGAGCCCTGGCCCGAGCCGCTCGCGCCCGAACCGTACACGCAGCGGGGTATGGGCCTGATCCGCCGCTACGCGCTGCCCGGCGTGCCGCTCTACGAGCGCAAGCTTTCCGTCGATGAAGTCCGGCACCGCATCGACGCGTATTACCGCCCCTATCGCGCGGCGCTCGCGCAGGCGGCCGAAGCGGCCTACGCGCAGCACGGCGCGCTGTGGCATGTGGACTGTCACTCCATGAAATCGCGCGGCAACGAAATGAACGTCGACTCGGGCGAGGCGCGCCCCGATTTCGTCATCAGCGACCGGCGCGGCACGACATCGGATCCGGCGTTCACGCAATGGGTCGCCGACCACTTTGCGGCCGCCGGCTATCGCGTGCAGATCAACGAGCCGTACCAGGGCGGCGACCTGCTGCGCGCCGTGAGCGATCCGGCACGCAACCGCCACAGCATCCAGATCGAACTGAACCGCGCGCTCTACATGGACGAAGCCGCGTTTGCGAAGCATGCGGGTTTCGACACGCTCAAGCGCGACCTCGACGCCTTCGCCGACGCCCTCGCCAACTGGGTGCGTGTGCAACTCAACGCAAAGTGAGCTTAGCCATGACCTACATCGTCGATGCCGTCGACAACGCGCTCAAACTGCTCAGCTATGTGGCCGAGCATCCCGGCCTTGGCGTAACGGAGTTGTCCACGCAACTGGGCATCAACAAATCGCGCACCTATCGCATGCTTTGCACGCTGGAACTGCACCGCTATGTCGTGCAGGACGCGCAAACCGCCACCTACGCGCTCGGCCCGCAAGCCTTCGTGCTCGGCGTGGCGGCCACGCAGCAGAACACGCTCGTGCGCTCGGCCTCGCGCCACATGCTCGCGCTCAACCAGGCCATCAACGAGACGATCGTGCTGCGCGTGCGCGAGGGCCTCGAGACGGTTTGCGTCGCGCGTTGCGAGACCACGCACCAGATGCGCGCCGTCGGCGCGGTCGGCAACCGCCGCTCGATCAATCACGGCGCTTCGGGCAAGGTGTTGCTCGCGTTCGCACCCGGTGCCGTGCGCACCGACTATCTCGCGCGCATGAAGAAGATGCCCGAGGCGCCGGACCTGATCGCACTCGTCGAGGAACTCGATGCGATCGCGCGCAAGGGCTACGCCGTGAGTCTCGGCGAAGTGACGGCCGGCGCAGTGGCGATCTCCGCGCCGGTGCGCGATATGTCGGGCGCGACGGTGGCGGCCGTCGCCATTTCGGGGCCGGAAATGCGCATTGGCCGCGCCGAGATTCCCGACTACCTCGAACGCCTTCAGGCCTGCGC
Organism: Paraburkholderia sp. CNPSo 3076; assembly: GCF_026343935.1. Taxonomy (NCBI): domain Bacteria; kingdom Pseudomonadati; phylum Pseudomonadota; class Betaproteobacteria; order Burkholderiales; family Burkholderiaceae; genus Paraburkholderia; species Paraburkholderia sp. CNPSo 3076. The sequence continues at coordinate 48,867 of NZ_JAPMAL010000003.1, forward strand.
CGAGGCGATCTCCGCCGAACTCGGCTATACGGGCGCACGCGCCGCGGCGCTTTCCGCCTGAGCGCGCATGGAGGATTCCTTATGATCACCGCTCCGCCCTCCTCCCCGCGTGAAGACACGCCGCCCGCAGAAGGCGCGAAAGAGGAAACGAGGCCGCACGGCAAGATGCTGCACCCTGTCGTCATGATGCTCTGGGTGCTCGCCGCCGCCTTGGCGATGACCTGGTTCGTCGACGCGGGCCGCTTCGAGCGCCACGACAAGCTCGTGATTCCAGGCACCTACCATGTGGTGCCGAAAAGCGGCGATCTCGCCACGCTCGTCGCGCCGGCAGTGACGAAGAGCACGCCCGACCATGCGGCGCCCGCGAGCCTCGTCTCGGTGTTCGTCGCCATACCGAACGGGCTCATCAAGAACGCGCCGCTCATCGTCATGGTGATGTTCGTGGGCGGCATGTTCGGCGTCATGAAGCGCACGGGCGTAGTGGACGCCGGCATCGACCGCCTGCTCCAGCTTACCGCCGGCAACGTCTACGTGCTCGCGCCGCTGCTCATGATCCTGATCGGGCTTGGCAGCACGCTGCTCGGATTTATTTCGGAGTACCTGGTCATCATTCCGATGGTGATGCTGCTCGCGAAACGGCTCGGCCTCTCGAATCTGTTCGCGGTGGCGCTCGTCGCGATTGCGGCGAAGATAGGCTACATCGCCTCGGTCACGAATCCGCTTTCGCTCGCGGTGGCGCAGCCTATCGTCGGCGTGCCGCTCTTCAGCGGGCTGGCGTTGCGGCTTGGCGTGTTCGTGGTGTTTCTGACGATCGGCGTCGCGTATCTGCTGCTCTATGTGCGTCGCAGCGGCTACCGGCGCGAGGCCGCCGTCGAGGCGCTGCATGCGCCCACGCCGCTCTCGCGCCGCCACAAGGCGACGCTCGTCATCCTCGCCGTTGCGGCTGCCGCACTCGTGTTCGGCACGCGGGAACTGAAGTGGGGCAACGTCGAGCTTTCCGCGTTCTACGTGGCGATCAGCATCGTGACAGCGCTCGTGGGGCGGCTCGATTCGCGCAGCGCGTCCGAGGCCTTCGTCGACGGCATGAAGGGCATGGTGCTCGCGGGTCTCCTGATCGGGCTTGCGGCATCCGTCGAGTTGATCCTCCAGAACAGCTTCGTGCTCGACACGCTGATCGACTACTTCACGCGCCTCGCGCACGGACGCTCGAGCGTCTGGGTCGCCAACGGACTTATGGCCGTGCAGATGCTGCTCGACGTGTTCATTCCCTCGGTGTCGGGCAAAGCCGCGGTGAGCATGCCGATCATCGGGCCTATCGCACAGCTTTCTGGCGTGAGCGGCCAGACCTCGGTGCTCGCATTCGTGCTGGGCGGCGGCCTCACGAACATGGTCACGCCCACCTCTGGCATGCTGCTCGCGTATCTCGCCACGGCGCGCGTGGGCTTTGGCGAGTGGATACGCTTCATTCTGCCGCTCTTTTTCGTGCTGCTCGTGCTCTCATCGGCGACACTGGCGCTTGCGGTGGTCACGGGATATTGAAGCCCGGCCGCAAAAGCAAACGGGCGGCCGAAGCCGCCCGCCAATCGCTTTCGCAATATTCGAAATACGCTCTTAACGCGTCACTTCATCGAACGCCGCCAGCAAGCGCTCGACATCGGCGGCGTGAATGTCGCCCATCGTCGAAATGCGGAACAGTTCCGCCGACAAGCCGCCCTGCCCCGCATAGATCACGAAGCCGCGCGCCTTGAGCCCGTCATGCAGCAACGGATAATCGACGCCCGCGGGCAAGCGGAAAGCGCGCAGCACCACTGACGATTCGTCCTTCGGCAGCACGCACTCCATGCCGCGCGCGGCGAGCCCCGCGCGCACCTGCCCGGAAAGCGCTGCATAGCGCGCGTGACGCGCCTGCCAGCCGCCTTCGTCGGCGAGTTCGCGCAGCGCCTCGACGAGCGCGTAATACGCATGCACGGAAGGCGTGAACGGCGTATTGCGCTGATCCTGCAGCGTGGCAAGACGCTTGAGGTCGAGATAGTACGCGCGGCTATGCGCTTGCGCGAGCGTGGCGCGGCGCACCACCACGAAGGCCGCGCCCGGCACGCCGTGCAGGCACTTGTTCGCCGTCGCCGCCACCGCCGCAATGCTCGCGTCGCCGAAATCGATCGCTTCGGAACCGAAGCTGCTCACGCCGTCCACGAGCATCTGCACGCCGCGCTCGCGACACGCCTCGCCCAGTGCGCGCAGATCGTTCAGGCGGCCCGTGGTCGTTTCGTGATGAATGATCGCGACGTGCGTGACCAACTTGTCGGCGTCGAGCGCGGCCGTGATGCGCGCGAGGTCCGGCGCCTGCATCCAGTCGTGCTTGACGACCTCATGCGCGATGCCGTACTGCTTCGCGATCGCGGTGATGCGCTCGCCATACACGCCGTTCTCGACGATCAGCAGCTTGCCGTTCGCAGGTACGAGCGTCGAGATCATGCTTTCGACCGCAGCCGTGCCGGAGCCCGTCATGAGCACGGCCTGCCATTGCGCGGGGTCGAGATCGTAGACGCCCACGAGGCGCGTGCGCGCCTCTTCCTGCACGTCGAAGAACTCGCTTTCGCGATGGCACAGGTCTTCCTGGAGGAGGCTCTGGCGCACGCGTTCGGTGAGCGTGACCGGGCCGGGATTGAGCAGCAGCATCGGTAGTTCCTTATTTAGCTGACGTGTCGACAGCGGCGCCGATGTGGCGCATGAGGCGCGTCTTGACATCGGGCGGCGTGATCGTAGGGCGCGGCAGGCCGTCGGGCGTGCCGCGGCGAATCGTCAGGCGTACGAAGCGCGTACCTTCGACACCCGAAGCGCTCATCGCGCGTTCGCGCGCGGCGGCGAGCACGCTGTCGAGCATGGCGAGATCGTCGCCTTCCACGGCGTCGGCGTAACCGCACGCGGCGGCCACGTTGGCGAACGACACCTGCCCCGACACGGTGGCCTGGCCACCCGTCGAATCGTGCGCGCCGTTGTCGAGCAGCACGTGTGTGAGGTTCGCGGGGCCATAGGCGCCGAGCGTGGCGAACACGCCCATGCGCATGAGCGCCGCGCCGTCGCCATCGAGCGCGACCACGTTCAGGTCGGGCCGCGCAAGCGCGATGCCGAGCGCGAACGGCGTGACGCAGCCCATCGAGCCCACCATGTAGAGCTGGTTCGAGCGGTCGTCGAGCGCGTAGAGTTCGCGGCCGCAGAAACCCGTCGAGGCGACGACCACCGTCGACTCGGCAGGCGTCGCGGCGATCACGCGCTCGAGCGCCTGCTGGCGCGAGGGCAGTTGATCAGGAGTCCGTCCGCTCCATTTGGCCTGCGCGACGCTCAGCGCGTGCTTTGCCGGCATCGCGCCGCCGCCCGTGAGTTCGTATGGCGCCACGCTGCCCTTCTGCATGACGAGCGCGTACGGGCGGCCCGTTTCGTCCATGTGCTTGACGGCCCGATCGAGCGCCGCCGCAATCTGATCGGCTTCCGTGGGGAACGTCTCCCACGGAATTTCCATCGTTTCCAGCATCTGCGGCGTGACCGGGCCCATCAGCGCGTGCTGCGGCTCGTCGGCCACGCCTGGCTGGCCGCGCCACGTCACGATCAGCAGTTGCGGCAGGCGGAACGTCCACGTAAGCGACGTGAGCGGGCTCACGGCGTTGCCGAGGCCCGAATTCTGCATCATCGTGACGCCGCGCTTGCCCGCGAGCGCCACGCCCGCGATGACCGCGACCGCGTCGCCTTCGTTGGCCGCGCTCACGTAGTGCAGCGAGTCGTCCTGCAGCACGTAGTTGATGAAGGGCGTGAGGTACGAGCACGGCACGCCGGCATACCACTCGAAGCCGCGCGAGCGCGCCGCTTCGACAAACTGTGCGGCTTCGATCATGCCTGGCCCTCCGCGCCCAGCGGCGTTTGCGCGTGCGTATAGACGCCCTGAGCGAAATCTCCTGCCCGGCGGAAGTCTTCGAGGTCGTTCACGCCGCGCCAGTGGCCGTGCACGTATTGCACTTCGATTTTCTCGCCATCTGCGATCAGCGCGTTGAGCAGCGCCGGCATGTCGAGCGTGTCGAAGTCGGCGCGCGTTTGCAGTTGTGCGAGCTTCTTCGCGAGCTTCGCGCGCCCCGCGCCGCGCACGTTCACGAGGCCAATCCAGCGGCCATGCGGGGCCGCGCCGTTCGCGGCCGGATCGCTCGCCACACGGTCGAGGGACACCTTGTTGCCGAACAGATCGCGCTCGTCGGCGGCCGAGCACCATGCGAAGTCGCGCGTGCTGCTGTTCTCCGACTCGGGCGACGAATCCACCACCACGCTGAAGTCCGCTTCGCTTTCCACGAGATCGCGCAGGATGTAGCTGCGGAACACCAGGTCGCCGTACGAGATCACCGTGTCGTTTTCGAGCGCGCGAACCGCGCACGCGAGCGAAGCGAGCTCGTTCGTCTGCGCGAAGCGCTCGTTGCGCACGAGCTTGATGCCCGCCGTGTCGATGGCTTCGGCCTTGTAGCCGCCCACCACTGTGATGTCGTTGACCGACTGCTTCTTGAACGCATCGACGAGCCAGCGCAGGAGCGGCTTGCCCGCAACCGGCAGCATCACCTTGGGCTTGTCTTCGGTGTAGACGTCGAGACCCGAGCCGCGGCTCGCGGCCAGCACGATCGCCGAGCCTGCGCCGCGCGACGTAGCCGAAAGGTAGCGGTCCTCGGCTTGCGAGTATTCGTCGGCGTCCTGCAGACGGAAAATTTCGTTAACCGTAGCAATGCGGTCTTCGACGTCGACGAGCGTTTGCGTGTCGTAAATCGTTTTGGTGACAGACTGCATGGCCGAAACGGCCGCGCGGATCTGGTGGTTCGCCCAGATCACCGTGCTGATGCCCGCCTTGCGGAACACGTCGGTCGGGGTGCTGTAGTACTTGGTCGGCACGATCACGAGCGGGCCGCGGCCCGCCCACTCGCGCGCGAACGTGAGTATCTCGTCAGGCTTCGAGAGCTTGCTGTGGATGAGGATCGCATCCGCGCCGGCCAGGCGGTACGCCTCGGCGCGCTTTAGCGCTTCGTCCATGCCCCAGCCCGCGATCAGCGCCTCGACGCGCGCGACGATCGAGAAGTGCTCGTCAGTCTGCGAGTCCTTGCCGGCCTTGATCTTGCCGCAGAACTCGTCGATGTCGGCGAGCGGCTGCGCCTCGCCCTTGATGAAGCTGTTGGTCTTCGGGAACTGCTTGTCTTCGATGCACACGCCCGCAATGCCGCGCTGCTCCAGCTTGCGCACGAGACGGCGCACGTTGTTGAAGTTGCCGTAGCCGGTGTCGCCGTCGAGCAGGATGGGCAGGTCGCTCGCGTCGGCCATGAATTCGAGGTTGTCGACCACCTGGGTCCAGCTCGCCTCGTTGTTGTCGCGCACGCCGAACTGCGCGGAGATCGAGAGGCCCGAGCCCCAGATCGCCTTGAAGCCCGCTTCGCGCGCAATGCGTGCGGAAAGGCCGTTGTGCGCTTCCATCAGGAATTCGAGTTCGTTGCTGGTCAGCATCTGGCGCAGCCGCGCGCTGCGCGATGTGGCAATAGCGGCGGGGACCAGGGCGGGTTCGCGTGCGTTCATTCTTGTTGCTCCAGTGGACGTCATGAGGGCGGCAGCGGGAACTGCGCCGTGTGCGTCGCATCGTTGGGAAAGGTCCTTCATCCCGGCGTCATCGCGGGCCTCGAAGTCCGGCCGGCCGGGGGCAAAGTCGCGACTATAACGGAAATGATTCCTATCCGCAGTCGATCACCGCAGAGAGTGGCAAATCATGGAGTTACAGTGAAATTTGTGGCTTTTGTCGGCGCGTTCGCAGGTGTTTCAGCGTCGCGTCATATGATCCAGATCAAAGATCTCTGTTTTGTATGAAGAAAATCTGCCTAAGCAGGGTTCCCCCTGGGTCTCGCGCACGTTTGCGTGGGCCGTAAACACACTCTGGCGGCAACGTATCGCCAGTCGAACCGATCCTGCCCTGTGAAATACCCGACCGACCATGCAGACCATGACCCTCAACAAGAAGCTCCGCTCGATGATCGCGATCCTCTGGATCGGCCTGCTGTTGATCGTCGCCTTTGGCGCCTGGCAAAGCCGCGAGTCGATGATCCGCGAGCGGCGCGCGCAGCTCACCACGCTCGTCGACGAAGCGATGAGCATCGCCAACTACTACTACGGCCTCTCGCAACGCAACGTCATGCCCGAAGCCGACGCCCAGAAGCAGGCGCTCACCGTGATCGGCTCGATCCGCTACAGCACCGACGGCTATCTGAGCATCAACAACTCGCAGTCGGTCATGCTGATGCATCCGATCAAGCCCGAGCTCGACGGCAAGAACCTGAGCGACTTCACCGACCCCGCGGGCACTCACGTGTTCACCGGTCTCGTGAATGCCGCGAGCGGCCCGAACGGCGGCTTCCTCGACTACCTCTGGGCCAAGCCGGGCCACAGCGAACCCGTTCCCAAGCTGAGCTTCGGCCACCGCTTCGTGCCGTGGGACTGGGTGATCGTAACGGGCATGTACATGGACGACGTGCGCGCCGAGTTCTACGACAGCCTGCTGCGCTGGCTCGGCGTGACCTTCCTGCTGGGCGGCGCCGCCACCGCCGTGATGGTGCTCGTGGTGCGCAGCGTGCGCAGCAGTATCGGCGGCGAACTGGAAGGCGCGGTGGACGCGGCCAACCGCATCGCCGAGGGGGACCTCACCTTGCGCCTGCAGGTGCAGGGCACGAACGAGACCAGCCTGATGCGTGCGCTCGCCACGATGCAGACGGCGCTCGTGCAAACCGTCTCGCGCGTGCGCAGCGGCGCGGAAAACATCAACGTGGGCGCGAACGAGATTGCGGCCGGCAACACGGATCTCTCGCAGCGCACCGAGGAACAGGCGGCGGCGCTGGTGCAGACCGCGTCGAGCATGGATCAGATGACGGCCAACGTGCGCCAGAACGCGGATAGCGCCCAGCATGCGGCATCGCTCGCGAGCCAGGCCGCCGACGTCGCGACGCGCGGCAGCGCCGTAGTCGACGACGTCGTGCGCACCATGGGCGACATCACGACGAGCTCGCAGCAGATCGGCGACATCATCGGCGTGATCGACGGCATTGCATTCCAGACCAATATCCTCGCCTTGAACGCGGCCGTGGAAGCGGCACGCGCGGGCGAACAGGGCCGCGGCTTCGCAGTGGTAGCCGCCGAAGTGCGCAGCCTCGCGCAGCGCTCCGCCACCGCTGCGAAGGAAATCAAGGCGCTGATCGAAAAGTCGACCGGCACCGTGACCGAAGGCCAGCACCTCGTGACCAACGCAGGCTCGACGATGACCGAGATCGTGCAGTCGGTGCGACGCGTGCACGAGATCCTCGAAGAGATCAGCAACGCTTCGCGCGAGCAGAGCGCCGGCATCGAACAGGTCAATCGCGCCGTGGGCGAGATGGATCAGGTGACGCAGCAGAACGCGGCGCTCGTGGAACAGGCCGCTGCCGCCGCCCACTCGCTCAAGGATCAGGTGAGCGGGCTGCGCGAGTCGATCGCGAGCTTCCGCTTGCCCGCGCACGCGTAACGTTGTCGCCATACCGGCTCTCCGCCGGTTTGCTTATCTTCCCGCCGGGCCGCGTTCGCGGCCCGCTTCGCTTGGCGCCTCTCCCGCTCCCCTGCACCGCTCGCGCCGCATGACGGCGTGCCACGCGCGCACAATTGCCTTGCGGCTGTGCGCACCCATCATTTCAATTAAATTACATCATGTTTACAATGTGACTCTGCCCCCGCCATCCTGCCTTACTGATGATCCGTTCCAGGAAACCGCCGCGCGACCCGCACGCAGCCGCGACCCGTCACCCGATGCTTGCGCCGCGCCTGCCCGCGTGGCGTTCGAAGCTCATCGTGTTCATTACGTTCGCGGCCTTTGCGGCGCTGGCCGGGCGCGCGTTCTGGATTCAGGTCGCCAATCACGGCTTTTACGTCAAGCAGGGCCAAAAGCGCTACCAGCGCACGCTGGAACTCGACGCAGTGCGCGGGCGCATCGTCGACCGCAACGGCGCACTGCTGGCCGTGAGCCTCGCGAGCTTCGAAGTCTGGGTGAATCCGCGGCTCCTCGACGCCGCCGCGCACGCGCCGCTTGCGCGCCTGCTCGACATGCCGCTCGCGGAACTCGAGCGGCGCGTCGCCGGCGACCGCTCCTTCGTGCTGCTCAAGCGCCAGGTGGACGCCGAAGCCGCCGCGCACATCGACGAGATGGGCGCGGGCGGCCTCACCCTGATCGCCGACTCGAAGCGCTATTACCCCGAAGGCGAATCGGCCGCGCACGTGGTGGGCTTCACCGACATCGAAGACGCCGGCCAGGAAGGCGTCGAGCTTGCCGCGAACGCGCGCCTGCGCGGCACGCCGGGCCAGCGCGAGGTGATCCGCGACCGGCTCGGGCGCGTCATTTCCGAGCCGAGCGAGCGCGTGCAGCCGCGCAACGGCGACACCGTGCAGCTCACCATCGACCGCCGCGTGCAGCAGCTCGCGTATACGCAACTCAGGGCCGCCGTGGCGAAGAATCATGCGGAAGCGGGCAGCGTCGTCGTGCTCGACGCCCAGAATGGCGAAATCCTCGCGCTCGCGAACTGGCCGTCGTTCGACCCGAACGACCGCACGCGGCTCACGGGCAAGCAGTTGCGCAACCGCGCCGTGGTCGACACGTTCGAGCCCGGCTCGACCATCAAGCCCGTGGTCGTTTCGCTGGCGATGGACCTGCACAAGGTCAACGCGAACACGATCATCGACACCGCGCCGGGCACATACCGCATCGGCCCCGCGACGATTCACGACACCTCGAATCACGGCCGCATGACCGTGGCGGAGGCGATCCAGAAGTCGAGCAACATCGCACTCGCCAAGCTCGCGCTGAATCTGCCCGCGCAAACGATCTGGGACAAGTATCAGGAGTACGGGCTCGGGCAGAGGCCCGGCGTCACCTTCCCGGGCGCAGCGCCTGGCCGCGTGCGGCCGTGGGCGCGCTGGCGTCCCATCGAGCAGGCGACAATGGCATACGGCTACGGCCTGTCCACTTCGCTTTTGCAGATGGCGCAGATCTACACGGCCTACGCCGGCGACGGCACGCTGCATCCGGCGGCCCTCCTGCGCGATGCGTCAGGCGGCGCGGGCGGCGCTTCCGCGTCGGCGGCGCGCGCGGTCACGACGCCGGCCACGGCTACCGCGATGCGCAAGATGCTGGAAATGGCGACGAGCGACGGCGGCACCGGGCGCGCCGCCAATGTGGAAGGCTATCGGGTGGGCGGCAAGACCGGCACCGCGCGCAAGCAGGTCGGCGCGGGCTACGCGAAGAACCGCTATCGGGCGCTCTTCGTCGGCATGGCGCCGATGAGCGCGCCGCGCGTGATCGTCGCGGTCATGATCGACGATCCGGCGGGCAAGGCGTTCTATGGCGGCACGGTCGCGGGGCCGGTGTTCTCGGGCGTGACGGCCGGCACGCTCCAGTTGCTCGGCGTGCCGCCCGATGTCGCGGCCGGGCCCGAGAGCGCCAAGGGTGCCAGCGGCACCAAGGTCGGCTCAGGGCGCGGTTAGCACCGCCATCAATGATGGCGATACGCGGGCGGCGGCTCGCTGCCGGACACGGCGGCGGGCGCGCCCGCTTCTGCATTGGGCGCGGGCGGTGCGCCGTAGCCCGATTGCGCGACCTGCTCCTGCGCCAGGCGCGCTTCGTTGGCGCGCTTTTCGGCGAGCCGGCGCATGGCGCTCTGCACATCTTCCGGATACGTGGCGTCGTTCGCCGAAGCCGGGTTGTAGCCCACCGACTCCAGATCGACCAATTCCTGAAGCACCTGGGCGCGCGTCACCGGGCCGTTGTGTGTGCCGGCGAATTGGGCAAACGAGACCGCCGGAACGATCGCCATCATCGACACCAGCGCCGCGCGCAGCATTGCGTTTTTCACCATGCTCTCCGTATGAATTCGATGAGCAAAGTCTACGCAGCGCGGCCACGCGTAAAAACCGGCTCGCGAGGGAGAGAGTCTTCTATTCCTCGCAAGATTGATAAGGAGTTCTGCGATCCTCAGATCTGGTCGCGGCCAAACGCGCGCAGCCCGTCGAGATCGAGCACGTCCACGCGGTTATACGAGAGCGCGACGAGCCCCTGGCGCTCGAGCGTCTGCAGGGCCTGATTGATCCGTTGACGCGACGCGCCCGCCAGCATGCCGATCTCCTCCTGCGAGATGTCGAGCGCACGACCCGTCTCGGGGTAGAGATCGGGATTGAACATCTGCGCGAGCGACTGCGCGACGCGCGCATCCACGTCGAGCAAGCGGCTGTTCTGGATCAACGCGATGAACTCCCCCATGCGGTTGTTGAGCTGATGGATCACGAAGCCGTTGAACGGCAGGCTGCAGTCCATGAGCCGGTGGAACGTCTCGGTGGCGACGGCCATGACGAGCGACGGCTGCAGCGCGATCACGTCGTACTTGCGCGGTTCGCGCTTGATCACGCTCCCCTCGCCGAACCAGCCGCCGTGGGGCACGCCCGAAAAGGTGCAGCCGCGCCCCGAAGCATTGAAGATCGCCAGCTTCACGAGGCCGGAACTCACGCCGAGCCACCAGTCCGAGGGCGCTTCGCGCGCGGCGACGATCGCGCCCGCGGCATAGCCCTGCGCATGCGAGGACGCGAGCACCCACTCGCGATGCTCGGGCGCAAGCGCGCGGAACCACGCGCAGCGCTCGAACAGCGCGGCCAGACGCGCGGCGTCGGCGGCGTCGATGCGCTCGCCTTCGCGCCATGATTCGCGGGCGGGCGGGGTCCCGTCCGGGGGCATAATGGATTGCGACATCGCGCTTTCCTGGGTTAGGTCAATCTTTGGGTCGATCTTGCCGGGCGGACCGTGCGTCGCGGCCCGCTCTGTCGCGCCGGCGACAGACTGGCGAGCGCGGCCCTGCTACGGTAGCGCGAATCATATCGACAAACCAATAACCGTTCGGAGACACCGCCATGTTGCACCCCTACGAAGAAGGGCTCGCGCAACGCGAAGCCAACTATGTGCCGCTCACGCCGATCGATTTCATCGCCCGCGCCGCCGAAGTCTATGGCGACCGCGTGGCCGTCGTCCACGGCGACATACGCCGCAACTGGCGCGAAACCTATGCGCGCACGCGGCGGCTCGCGAGCGCCCTCGCGCAGGCGGGCATCGGCCGCGGCGACACGGTGGCGGCGCTGCTGCCCAACATCCCCGCGATGGTCGAGGCGCACTTCGGCGTGCCCATGCTCGGCGCGGTGCTCAACACGCTCAACACGCGACTCGATGTCGCAACCATGCTGTTCATGCTGCGCCATGGCGAAGCGAAGGCGTTGATCGTCGATACCGAATTCGCGGCGCTCGCGCAGCGCGCGGCGCTCGAATTCCCCAACCTCAGGATCATCAGCGTGGCCGACATCGCGGCCGCCGACCCCGAGTGCTTCCCGCGTGCAACCGACTACGAGGCGTTCCTCGAACAAGGCGATCCCGAGTTCGCCTGGGAGCCGCCGCGCGACGAATGGGACGCCATTGCGCTGAACTACACCTCGGGCACGACGGGCGACCCCAAGGGCGTGGTCTATCACCATCGCGGCGCGTACCTCAACGCGGTGAGCAACATCCTCGAATGGGACATGCCCAAGCACGCCGCGTATCTCTGGACGCTGCCGCTCTTTCACTGCAACGGCTGGTGCTTTGCGTGGACCGTCGCCGCGCGCGCGGGCGTGAACGTGTGCCTGCGCAAGTTCGACGCGAAGCTCGTGTTCGACCTCATTCGCAGCGAGCGCGTCACGCACTATTGCGGCGCGCCCATCGTGCAGGGCGCGCTCGCCGACGCTCCCGCAGCCTATCGCGAAGGCATCACTCACACGGTGCACACGATGGTGGCCGGCGCGCCGCCCGCGCCGGCCGTGATCGCGAAGATGAAGGCGATCGGCATCGAACTCACGCATGTCTATGGCCTGACCGAGGTGTACGGCCCCGCTGCCGTGTGCGCGGTGCAGGCGCGCTGGCAGACGCTGCCCGACGAGGAGCAGGCGCGCCTCACCGCACGTCAGGGCGTGCGCTATCACCTGCAAAGCGGCGTGAGCGTGCGCAATGCGCAGACGATGAAACCCGTGCCCGCCGACGGCGAAACGCTCGGCGAGATCATGTTCCGCGGCAACATCTGCATGAAGGGCTATTTGAAGAACGAGCGCGCGACGGAAGAAGCGTTCCGCGGCGGCTGGTTCCACACGGGCGACCTCGGCGTGATGACGCCCGACGGCTACGTGCGCATTACCGACCGCAGCAAGGACATCATCATCTCGGGCGGCGAGAACATTTCGAGCATCGAGGTGGAAGACACGCTGTATCGCCATCCGGCCGTCGCGCTCGCCGCCGTCGTGGCGATGCCCGACCCGAAGTGGGGCGAAGTGCCTTGCGCGTTCGTCGAACTGCGGCCCGGCGCGAGCGCCACGGCCGAGGAAATCATCGCGCACTGCCGGCTCTTTCTCGCGCACTTCAAGGTGCCGCGCGCCGTGCGATTCGGCGAACTGCCGCGCACGGCCACGGGCAAGATCCAGAAATATGAGTTGCGCGCGCAACTAGGTTCGCAAAGCGCAATCGACGTCGCTGGCGCACAACCCGCGCGGAAAACACCCCGGTAAGAACGACAGCGGGACCTGCTGGCCGGTACAAGTGACGCATTCGGGCGGGCAGCGCCGCCCGAATGTAACGTCAGTTGACAACACGACCCCCTATGGCTTGTTCCCGATTGTCAGGCGTGACGCTTAATCCTTTTTGCATCAAGGGCCGACTGTCAAACCGGCCTTTCTCGCATGAAGAATCGTATGAAACGAAAGCTTACAAGTGGTCACGTATTCCTCCGCTTCGGGCCGATAAGCTTTGAACCGTGGTCGCAACACAAAGGCATTCCGGTGCCACGTGACAGACGACGCAACCAAAGAAGAGGTAACTCATGAATACGAAGAGCTGGAAGACCCCCGCCCGCGCCATCGCCGCAGCACTGATCGCCGGCGGCGCACTGATGGGCGCATCGAGCGCCTTCGCTCAATCCGGCCCGTATGGGCTGCGTGCCGAATCGGCGCCGCAATACGGTCAACCGCACATCATGCCGGTGGACGCGCACGTCTCGATCGGCTGGCACGAAAACCGTTACTACGACGGCCACCGTTATTGGGAACACGACGAGTGGATGCACCATCACCCCCACGATCCGGGTCCCCAGCACTACCGCGACGACGACCGTCGTCCGCCGCCCCCGCCGCGTTACTGATCCGCATGACGTACGCGTGATCCAGGCGCCGTCTTCTCCGGAGGCGCCTGAAGCGGCACACCGAGGCCGGTCTTCCCCAGGGGAGACCGGCCTCGGCGCATTTCGGGGCCTTACTTCGCCATGTGCGTGCGAGCGCACGGATATCGTTCGACCTGCGAATCAATTCTACCGCGATGCCCGCCACACGGCGGATCCGGCCTGCCGCGCCGCGCGCCGGGCGCGGCCAGAAAGGCAGACGTCAGTAATTGCAGGTAATGAGGAAGTGTTGCCGGCCATACGGCCCGCGGGTAACGTTGATGGGCGTTTCGTTCCCCGGAGCGCACGGTGTATTCTCATTGCCCGGCCAGAGATGGCCGGGATTTTTTTTGCGCGCGAATGAGAACACTAGCGCCCTTCGAGCGCCAGGCGCACCAGGTTTTTTTTCCGATTGCGGACGCAATTTTGCGGACGTAAGGTGGGATTGCCTCTTGAGAACAGGCGAGCCTTGTGACCCCTGGTCGTGACACCCGTCCGACCGGGGATTTTTTTGGCTTCTGTGCTTTGGAGCATCGCGTCTGCCGCAACGGTGCAGCGGCGCCGCGAGAGAAAGAACTATGACGGATCACCGAATGAGGAGTTCGGCTTCGCTCCAGCCAGAGCTAGATCCGTCATGCCGTGCATTATCCGGGCTGAAGGCCGGGGCGTCACTAGCGTCTCGCGCAAAGCACCATTACATAAACTGGCAAAATTTGGGGACGGACGTCGAAAGCCGGCCTGTGCGCATCGGTTAACATGGTGATTTCGCCTGCAGTGCCCACCCGCTTGTGCCAACTTTCACGCTCGCCCATCCCGTCACCGCGGAACTCGAGATCCGCAAGAGCCGCTTCATCGCGCACGCCATTCCTGTAGCCGACCGCGAAGCGGCCATGGCTGAAATCCGCCGTCTGCGCGACGAACATCCCACCGCCACGCACGTTTGCTGGGCGCTGCTCGCGGGCGGCCAGTCCGGCATGTCCGACGACGGCGAACCCTCCGGCACCGCCGGGCGCCCGATCCTCGAAGTGCTGCGCCATCATGACCTCGATGGCGTGCTCGCAGCCGTGGTGCGCTACTACGGCGGCGTGAAACTCGGCGCGGGCGGCCTCGTGCGCGCCTATACCGACGCCATTGCCAGCGCCTTGCATGGGGCCGAACGCGTCGAGCGCATCGCGCAGGCGCGCCTCACCGTCGAACTCGGCTATCCCGACGAAACCCGCGTGCGCCACTGGATCGACCAGCAGCAGTTCACGCTCGTGGAAAGCCAGTACGCCATGACGGTCCGCCTCACGATCCAGTTGCCCGCCACCGCCGTGGACGCCGCGCGCAACACGCTGACCGACCTCACGCAGGGCCGCTCGGGCTTCCCCGAGCACGTCTGAAGCGGGCGGCCGGCTGCCCGGGCAGTGCAAGTCGCGCACTTTTCAAAATCTTTTCATTTCTTTCATCAAGTTTCATGAAAGCTTGTCGTAATGAAAGCATGGCCGCGCACTCGCGCGTTCCGTCGACTCGACGCACCAGGACGAACGGACTTCTTTCATGGCAAGCACGATCACGAACACCACGACCGCCAGCGCGAACAGCGCGCTGAGCGACGCCGCCCAGTCGATCATCAGCGGCGCGACCAACTCCTCGCTCGACGTCAATCAGCTCGTCAAGGCGCTCGTCAACGCAAAGATCGCGGGACCAAGCGCCATCCTCAGCGCGAAGCAGACCGCCAGCAACACGACGCTATCGGCGCTCGGCACGCTGAAGTCGGCGCTCGCTGCGCTCCAGACCGCACTCGAGCCGTTCAAGGACGGCGCCGCGCTGCAACGCTTCACCGCCACGACGAGCGAGAAGGACAAGGGCTTGAGCGCGGTGGCCGGCAAAAACGCCGTGGCGAGCAGCTTCACGGTCGAAGTCGATCGCCTGGCGACGGCGCACAAGCTCTCCACGGACAGCTTCGACACCGGCGAGACGCTCGGCGAAGGCAGCCTCGACATCTCGATGGGCGGCAAGTCCATGCATCTGACGATCGCCGCAGGCAGCAACAAGCTCACCGACGTCGTCGCGGCGATCAACCGGGCGAAGGACAACCCCGGCGTCACGGCTTCGATCGTCAACGGCGCCGACGGTCAGCACCTCGTGCTGACCGCGAACAAGACCGGCGCGGCCAACGCGATCGACGTGCAAGCGGGCCCGGGCCTCGATGCGCGCCTCGCTTCCTCGCAGATGCGCGAAGTCGAGGCAGCCGGCGACGCCGGGCTGCGCATAGACGGCACGCGCGTCACGAGCGCAAGCAACACGGTCGAAGGCGTGGTGAGCGACATCACGATCAGGCTCGCAAGCGCCTCGGTGGACACGAAGCAAACGCTCACCATCGCCCCCGACACCGAAGCGACGGGCACCTCCATCCGCGACTTCGTGAAGGCGTACAACAGCTATGTGGATGGACTGAACGGGCTGACCTCCTACACGGCCGCGACCGGTTCGACGAGCGCGCAAGCGGGCGCCCTGCTCGGCGACTCGATCGCGCGCACCCTCGCGGCGAGTCTGCCAGCGGTCGTTTCGGCGGGCGTGAAGGGCAGCGACGGCGTGACCCATTCGCTGGGCGAGATCGGCATCAAGCTCGACAAGAGCGGCAAGCTTCAGATCGACGACGAGACGTTCAAGAAGGCGCTGCAGCCGGGCAACAGTGCGATTGCGGCGCTGTTCGGCAGCGGCGGCATGACTGCGAAACTCAACAGCGCCGTTACGCCCTACGTGCAGTCGAGCGGCATCATCGAGCGGCGCAGCACGGCCATCAACAAGGAGCTCGACGACATCAAAAAGCAGTCGTCGATGCTCGATGTGCGCGCAACCCAGCTCACCGCGAAATTCAACCGCCAGTTCACCGCGCTCAATAACCTCATGTCGATCATGAACAACAACCAGCAATATCTGACACAGCTCTTTGGCGGCGCAAACAGCGCGGGCGCCCTCGCGACGAACCACAAATGACGCGTGAATACGCAGGGCTCGACGCTAGCAAACGTCGACGACAGACAAAAAAAAGGCCGCCGAACGAATCGGCGGCCAACAGGGGACGTGAAGAACAACCGCGAATCGAACTATCGAATCGACCCGACCGCTCCATCATGGCGAGCGAAAATTAAGACAAACTTAAACGCGCGCAAAAAACGATCGGGAATTCCGGCGCGATAGCGCGCAGGCAAATGAAAGAACGCGTAATAATGGGCTGGCTATACTTAATCTGGTCCAGGCCGCTCATTCATTCGAGCCCGTATGACCGACTTCTACCCAACCCGGAAGAGCCGCCATGTTTGATCGACTGCATCGATTTATCGAAGGCGCAGGTCCCGAGCGGCGCCATCGCGTCTGGAGCAAGCTGCGCATTTTCGTGGCCGCAATGGGCACGCTCGGCTCGGCCGCCGGCATCGCCATCGCGGTGGTCGGCCTCATCAACTTCGACCACCAGAAGGTGATTGCCGGCGTGGCAGTCATCATCGTCTGCACGGCGATCTACGTGTCGATCCTCGTGCGCGACCGCAATCGCGCCGACTAGCCACGCCGCCCTGGCGTCACTGCCTCACTGCAAGTTCTGGCCGTCGCGCGTGACATGCACGGCGGTCGCGCCCACATAGTCGGCGCGAATGCTGTCGCCCACCTTGATCGATTCGAGCGGCACGTCCGGCGGCGCCACCACCACGACCGTGCGGTTCGGTCCGCGCAACGCGACCTTGCGGCTCTTGCGGTCGATCTTCTCTACCGTCGCGATCACCTGCACGCTGCGCGCCGTCGCCGTCATGCCACCGGAAGCGGGCGTGGTCGCGACCGTATCGACGCGCGAGCGTATGCCCCTCGTGGCCATCTTTTCGGCGCGCAGCAGCAACGCCTCCTTGTAGAGGATGTTCACATGATCGCCGGGCTTGAGCTTGCTCACGTCGCCGACTGCCGGATCGACGGCGACCGTCACCAGGTTGCGTCGCGCGCCGCGCAGCGTGACCGAATTGGTGGCGGCGTCGATGCTCACGACCGTCGCCGTGGTCTGCACCTCGCCGATCTGCAGCGCGGCGTTGGGCGCACTGTCAGGCGCGGCATCGGACGCCGTCTGCGCAAACAGCGGCACCTGCGGCGACGCGCCGAGGGCAAGCACGAGTATGGCGCCGAGCAGCGGCGCGGAAGAACGATAGCGCGTGGACATGTAGCCTCCTTGTGTGGATCGTGAATGGCAAGAGAGCGGCATGGCGCCGCTCTCACGGGTCAAGCGCTGTTCATGCAGGCTTCTTCGGCCGCACAGCGCAGGTAATGGGCATACACACGCTCGCGTTCCTCGTTGGCGAGCTGACGCTTTTCGGCAAGCCGCAGCATGCGATGCCGGTCCGCGCCGAGCGTTTCGTAGTAGCGCTCGGTATGCAGGCGCTTGAAGCGCGTATAGAAGTCCGGGCCGGGCAGGCCCGAATCGGTCGAGAGCAGCGAGGCATAGTCGGCCTCGCGCGGCTCGCACAACGCGGCCGCCGCCGCCTCGAGCTTTTCGTAACGCACCCGCAACGGCACCTCGCCCGCGAACAGGGCATGAAACGCACCGTACGGCACGAGTGAGCGCCGGCTCGCAGCGCGGCGCAACAAACGACTTACCTTTTCATCGAGTTCTTGATTCATCCGCAGCGGCCAGAAAGCGGGCCGCCGCCCATGCCGCGCATCGTGTGACGAAAAGCGCAGACGCATTTGGCGGCCCGGCAGGATTCAGGGACCCGTTTCGATACGCGATACGCTGCGCGGCGAATCCGGCATTCTGCATTCGTTCATTCGAATCCAATCCGCATTGGAATCGATTCGAAATGTTTGCGAAAACATTCTGCACAAAAAAATCAAATCACTCCCTGAAATTGCTCCATCGCCGTCGCCACACATGCCGAGGCATGCCATTTTTTACCAGACAGCGGCCGAACACGCTAACAAACATCTAAAGGTGCGACCGCCGCTATTTAATTCATATTGGATAAGAGCGGTTCAACTCAATATATGCTGAATACCGAATTAGTCATACAAAACAATGCGGAGTGTTGCTTTCCAATCTTTGAGCAATTAAGTCAGGTTAACTGGCTGCAATGGGAGCAAACTTCCCATTGCGGGATCGGCACGAAATGGCGGCGTCCATTGTTGACCAAGGCGAGTCGGTTGTTTTTCCCATTAGTTCAGGATTATCCACAAGTCAAGCAGACTATTTTTCCGCTAGCTATACACATTCCCTACAAAAACAATTATTAATATCCGCTGCGGAACACCGAGGCGTTTCGCAACAAGCGCCCTTCACCGGGCGTCGATTTCGCCGTCCGTCATGCTCCCGCGTCACCGCACCGGCGCCGGGTCCATGGCAAGCGACAAGACCCGCTTGCAGGAAGGGTTACAGGAGCGGCACATCCGCATTGCCGCGTGTCCGGAATCTTTCGTCGACGAGTGAACACATGCTTACCCGAACCGAGAACCTGCCGAGCGTCGCGAGAAGAATGGCCGCCGGCCAGATGTTGATGGAAGGCGCGACCGTGAATAGCGTCGCCGACTCACTCCACCTTTCCGCCCAGACGGTGAGGCGCTACAAGTCCATCGTCGAGGACGGCGGACTCGCCGCGCTCCAGCAGATGAGCGTGGGCGGCCGTCCTTCGGTGCTCGATCAAGCCGCGCTAGGCTGGATCGCGAGCGCCCTGCACGGCTCCGCTCGAGAGCACGGCTTCGCGAGCGATGCGTGGACCAATAGCCGCGTGCGCGAGTTGATCGGCCGCCAGTTCGGCGTGCACTATTCGCGCGTCTATACCTGGCAGATCGTCTCGAACCTCGGCCTCGGCCACCGGCTGTCGAAATCCGCGCGCTGAACGGGATGGAGGGCGTCGCGCGCCGCACGAAAGCCGGCGCGCCTCAGCCTCGCGTTGCGGGCGCATCGCGGCCTCGGGTTCCGGCCTCGGAGTCCACCAGCGGCTGCGCCCCCTCGCCCGTCCATTGCTGCGACCGGACCTGATTGCGGCCCGCTTCCTTGGCCTCGTAGAGCAGGTGGTCGGCAGCGGCCAGCAGCTTCGCCCCGCTGCCGCCCTCCGGCGGATTGCAGCTCGCACACCCCGCGCTCACCGTCACGCACCCATGGTGCGTACCACTCAGCGTGAGTTTGTCCGACTCGATGCGTTTGCGGATCTTCTCCGCCATGCGCGTCGCGGCGTCGAGCGCCGTGCCCGGCAGCACCACCGCGAACTCTTCACCGCCAAAGCGCGCGGCGAGATCGGTTGCGCGCCGCGATCCTGAAGCGATGCGCCCGGCCACGAACACCAGCACCTCGTCGCCGGCGGCGTGCCCGTAGGTGTCGTTGAAGAGCTTGAAGTGGTCGATATCGAAAAACAGCACGGCAAGCGGCGTGCGTTCGCGCACCGCGTGATGCCATTCCTCCGCGAGACGGCTGTCGAGCGCGCGGCGGTTCGCAAGCCCCGTGAGCGGGTCGGTGACGGCGAGGCGCAGGAGCTTGCCCTCGGCCACCACCTTGTCGCGCAGCGCGAATGCGAGCATCCAGGACACCACGACCCATGCGCCGCCAAACACCGTGGTCATCACCAGCGCGATATAGCTGCGCCGCCGCCAGCCGGCGAGCACATCCTCCACGGCGGGCGCGACGACGACGATGAACGGCGAGTTGCCCACGTGCGCAAAGGTGTAGATGCGCTCGACCCCGTCGATGGCCGAGTGCGACGTATAGGTGCCGGCGTCGCGACGCGAAAAGAACGCGAAATTGGGCAGGTCCGCGTAGCTCGAGCCGGCGCCGCGCGTCGAGGGCGGCTTGCTCGCGAGCAACGTGCCGTCGCGCATCAGGATGAAGAGGTGGCCGCCCGGGCCCAGGTCGATGCGCTCGAGCAGCTGATCGAGATAGTCGAGGCGCACCCCGAGCAGCGCGACGCCCGCAAACGAGCCGTCGGGCGCGTTGATGCGGCGCGTGAGCCCGATCGTGAGCGCCCCGCCGCGCAGGCGGGAATGGAACGGCTTCGAAAAGAACAGGCCCACATGGGGGTCGCGCTGCTGCGCGATGAAGTAATCGCGGTCGGCGAACGAAATACCGGCGGGTGAGGCGTCGAAGGCGTTGCTGCGCGAGGCTTTGACATGGCCCGTGGCGTCGATCACGTAGGCCCCGCCGAGCCTCGACGCCGCAGTCGCCCGGTCGAACAGCACGCGCTGGCGCAGCGCTTCGGGCATGCTCCAGGTCTGCGGCTGCTGCGCCGCCTGGACCACGGCCTGCAGCGACAGGTCGTAAATCTCGACGTTGCGGGCAATGTCGTTGCTGATGAGCTGCACGAGGTTGCGCGAGTTCTCCTGCGCGTGGCGCAGCTCCTCGGCGCGGCCCTCGTAGAGCGCCGCGTAGGTGAGGATCGCCATCACCGTCGCGACGAGCGTGCCGGAAAGACCCGCGAAGAAGGGATAGTTGCCGATCAGGCGCGTCGCCGCCTTCGCCCGCGCGTGGGCCCAGCGGTGCACCAGAAGACGCAGCGAAAGAACCCGTTTTGGCATCTGCGCAATCCTCTTGCTGACGGCGCGATTCATTCGATGGAGCGCCGGTCCGTCGGGCATGCATCGGGCATGGCTGGCACGAATCCGTCATCAAACGGACACCTGGGCGGGTCACGATCGAAGGCGAAACCTTTGCCCACTCCCTCCCCCAGGAGCCCGCCTGCCATGCCAGAATTTTCCCTGTCACCGCAACCGGGCGCCGCCCCCGCACGCGGGCGCAACGCCAGCCTGCTCGCCTTCCTTATCGTCATCGCCGCAGGCGCGGTGTACGTGGGGATGCATCTCGCCGACGACCTCTCGGCGGTGCGCGAAAGCTCGGCGATGCCCTGGATCCTGCTCGGCATCGCGCTCATGATCGCGCTCGGCTTCGAGTTCGTGAACGGCTTCCACGATACCGCGAATGCGGTCGCGACCGTCATCTATACGCACTCGCTTTCGCCCAATATCGCCGTGATGTGGTCGGGCGCGTGGAATTTCCTCGGCGTGCTCACCTCCACCGGCGCGGTGGCCTTCGGCATCCTGCAACTGCTGCCTGTGGAACTGATCCTGCAGGTGGGCAGCAGCGCGGGCTTCGCCATGGTGTTCGCCCTGCTCATCGCCGCGATCATCTGGAATCTGGGCACGTGGTATTTCGGCCTGCCTTCGTCCAGCTCACATACGCTGATCGGCTCGATCATTGGCGTTGGCCTCATGAACCAGCTCATGCACGGCGCGAACGGCACGAGCGGCGTGGACTGGAGCCAGGCGCTCGGCGTGGGCAAGTCGCTGCTCTTTTCGCCGATCGTCGGCTTTTTGCTGGCCGGCCTGCTGCTGCTCATCCTCAAGGCCGTCGTGCGCGTGCCCGCGCTCTACTCGGAGCCGAAGGGCAAGGAACCGCCGCCGTTCTGGATCCGCTCGCTGCTCATCCTCACCTGCACGGGCGTATCGTTCGCGCACGGCTCCAACGACGGCCAGAAGGGCATGGGCCTCATCATGCTGATCCTGATCGGCACGGTGCCCACGGCCTATGCGCTGAACCGCGCCGTGACGGCCGAACAGACGCAGACCTTCGTCGCCGTCGCGCACGACGCCACGCGCGCGCTCGAGCGCTACACGAACGGCGTGGCCGCGCCCGCCGATCCGCGCGCCGACGTGGAACGCTTCATCGGCCGCCGCACGATTTCGAGCACGACGGTGCCCGCGCTCGCCGCGCTGTCGAACCAGGTGGCCGAACAGGTGCACGGCTACGGCTCGCTCGCGGCAGTGCCACAGTCGGTCGTCGATAACGTGCGCAACAACATGTACGTGGTTTCCGAGGCGATCCGCCTGCTCGACAAGCAGAAGGCGGTGCCCTTCTCGGCCGACGACCTGAAGTCCATCAACAACTTCCGCAGCCAGATCGACCACGCGACGAAATTCATCCCGACGTGGGTGAAGGTCGCCGTGGCGATCGCGCTGGGACTCGGCACGATGGTGGGCTGGAAGCGCATCGTGGTGACGGTGGGCGAGCGCATCGGCAAACAGCACCTGACCTACGGCCAGGGCGGCTGCGCGGAGGTTGTGGCGATGGTGACGATCGGCGCGGCGGACGTGTACGGTCTGCCGGTCTCGACCACGCATGTGCTCTCCTCGGGCGTGGCGGGCACGATGGCCGCGAACGGCTCGGGCCTGCAATGGAATACGGTGCGCAGCCTCGTGATGGCGTGGGTGCTCACGCTGCCCGCTTCGATCGTGCTGGCGGGCGCGCTTTATTGGGTGTTCAAGCACGTGTTCTGAGCACGAACGGCCAGAAAGAAAGCCGCGCTCCCTGTGAGGGGAGCGCGGTTTTTAATTGAATGCTGCGAACGGGCCAACCCCTCAATACATATCCGGAATGAACATATCCTCCGGCACCGGCTGGCGAATGTAATCCGGATGATGCACGCGCGCCGGCAGCGTGACCTGCGGGTGCTCGATCTCGTGATACGGCACCTGGCTCAGCAAGTGGTGAATGCAGTTCAGGCGCGCGCGCTTCTTGTCTACGCCCTGCACGACCCACCACGGCGCCTCGGCAATGTGCGAGCGCTGCAGCATCACTTCCTTCACGTGTGTGTAGGCCTCCCAGCGGCGGCGGCTTTCGAGGTCCATCGGCGAGAGCTTCCACTGCTTGAGCGGATCGTCGATGCGGCTCTGGAAGCGCACTTCCTGCTCGTCGTCGGTGATCGAGAACCAGTACTTGAC
The DNA here is from genome assembly GCF_026343935.1 of Paraburkholderia sp. CNPSo 3076. Taxonomy (NCBI): domain Bacteria; kingdom Pseudomonadati; phylum Pseudomonadota; class Betaproteobacteria; order Burkholderiales; family Burkholderiaceae; genus Paraburkholderia; species Paraburkholderia sp. CNPSo 3076. The sequence goes on from NZ_JAPMAL010000003.1 coordinate 71,882, forward strand.
GATCTGGATGCCGCTCCTCACGAGCATCTTTTCGAACTCGGGCACCGAGCGGAAGAACTCATCGTATTCGTCGTCGGTGCAGAAGTTCATCACGCGCTCCACGCCCGCGCGGTTGTACCAGCTGCGATCGAACAGCACCATTTCGCCGCCCGCCGGCAAATGCTGCACGTAACGCTGGAAATACCACTGTGTGCGCTCGCGGTTGTTTGGCGCGGGCAGCGCGGCCACGCGGCACATGCGCGGGTTCAAGCGCTGCGTGATGCGCTTGATGACACCGCCCTTGCCTGCCGCGTCGCGTCCCTCGAAGATCACGACGAGCCGGTGCCCCGTGCTCACGATCCAGTCCTGCATCTTCACGAGCTCGCCCTGCAGACGGATCAGCTCGCGGAAATAGACGCGGCGCAGCGCACGCGCCTCGTCGCTGATCTGCAGACCGCTCTCCTGCAGCCGGTCGTCGACCTCCATTTCGAGCTCTTCGTCGTAGGCGTCGATGAGCTCTTCGTTCAGACGCCGGCGGCGATGCAGTTCGGCTTCCTGCTGTTGCTCATCGCCTTGTTCGGCGTCCATCGTGCGGTCCAGTTCATTCATGGCGACTCTCTCCTTGGTCGATATGCTGTCAACTCGCGCCACTATCGGCGCAGCGAGTGTCACGAATATTTCAAATGCATTGCGGCGGCTCAAGTGAGCGGCCTGGCGAAGCTCAGCTCGTGGCCGTCCGGATCGACGAGATGGAAATAGCGCTCGCCCCACGGCGCGTCGCGCGGCGCGAATTCTGGCCTGGCGCCGGCCGCCAGCGCGTGGGCGTAAAAGGCGTCCACGTCGGCGACGTAGAGAATCACGCGGCCCCAGCCGTTCACCGCGCCGTGCGGCCCCTCCAGCAGGTTCAGATAGCAGGCGCCGGCCGCGCCGCCCAGTTCGAACGACGCAAAACCCGGCACCGCCGGCCCGGCTCTCTGCACGAAGCCGAGCGCCTCGTAAAAGGGCATCGACCGCGCGATGTCGCTGACGGTCAGCGTCACGGCGCTCAACGCTACGATTTGCGCGGCGCGTTCGTTCATATATTTGTTCCTCCTGCTGATGCGGCTATGTTCTGCCTGCGGCCCGGAATGAGGCCCGTCGGCCCGATCAGCCGACTTTAGCAGCGTTCGCGCGGCCAGCGCGGGCGGCTGGCGTTTTCTCTTTGCCGCCCAACGCCTTGCGCGCGGTTTTGCGCGCCGGCTTGCCCGCCTGCGCAGCCGCTGGCGCGGCGCGCTGCGCTTCGTCACTGGTTGGACCACTTTCGGGCCAGCCGATCTCATCTCCCACTCGGGTGCGCACGAAGTCGATGTGCGTCTGCATCGCCGTGCGTGCCTCCTCGGGACGCCGCGCGACGATCGCGTCACACAGCGTGCGGTGCTGCAGCAGCAACTGGTCCGGCGCGTCTTCGTTCTGCACGCGCAGCCCCGTGCCGTTGATCGTGATGTGCTCGCGCAGCACGCCCAGCACGCTCGTGTGCAGATGCAGGAACATCGCGTTGTGCGAGGCCTGCGCGATCACCTCGTGCAGCTTCGCGTCGGTGTCGGCTTCGGCGGCCTTGTCGTCCACTTCGCGCGTGCGCTCCAGCTCCTGCATCAGCGCGCGAATGCGCGCGAGATCCTCGTCGCTCGCGCGCAGGGCCGCGAAATACGCAGTCGCGCCCTCCAGCACGCGGCGAAACTCGAGGATGTCTTCGCGCAAGGCCGGATGATCGGCCACGAGTTGCCCCCAGGGCGACGCAAACCCCGTGCGCAGCTGGTCGGTGACGAACACGCCCGCGCCCGGGCGGCTTTGCACGAGGCCGCGCGCGGCCAGGCGCTGGATCGCCTCGCGCACCGTGTTGCGCGCCACGTCGTATTCCAGCGCGAGCACGCGCTCGGAAGGCAGCTTCGCTCCCGCGCGCCAGGTGCCGTCGAGCAGCGACGTCTCCATCTGACGCATCACGGTCTCCACGCGCCCGCGCGAGCCCGCCCTGTCCCTCATTGTCATACCTGAGCCTCGTTCTAACTTGCAGCAGGTGGTCCAACCAGTTTGAACCGCTCGCCGGAAGCGGGAATTATGCGCCCAAACCAGCGCTCGTCCTCAACCTGCCCGGCCCCGGGCCCGCGGGGAAGGGGCACGAAAGCGCGCAAAGACACCGAGCGAGACATGAAGCCACGGCAATACCCCACCGAGCGCCCCACCGACGTCTATCTGTTCGCCACCTGCCTCGTCGACCTGTTCGCGCCTCAAGCCGGCCTCGACGCAGTGAAGCTGCTCGAACGCGAAGGCCTCACGGTCCATTTCCCGCGCAGCCAGAGCTGCTGCGGCCAGCCTGCCTACAGCAGCGGCAACCCGCGCCAGGCGCGCGAGGTCGCGCTCGCGCAACTCGGATTCTTCGAAAAGCCCTGGCCCGTGATCGTGCCGTCGGGTTCGTGCGCGGGCATGATGCGCCACCACTGGCCCGCGCTGTTCGATGGCGACGCCGCCAACGCCGCGCGCGCCGAGGGACTCTCGGCGCGCGTGTACGAACTCACGGAATTCCTCGTACGCGTGCTGAACGTCGATTTCCACGCATATGGCGCGCAGGGTGCCGTCCGCCAGCCCGAAGAGCGCGTCGTGCTGCATACCTCCTGCGGCGCGCGGCGCGAGATGGGCACGCGCGTGCACGGCATCGAAGCCGTCGATGCGCTGCCGGGCGTCACGCGCATCGAGCACGAACGCGAATCGGAATGCTGCGGCTTCGGCGGCACGTTCTCGCTCAAGCATCCGGACATCTCCGGCGCGATGGTCGCCGACAAGATCGCCTCCGCCTGCGCCACGGGCTGCGAGCGACTCGTTTCCGCCGACTGCGGGTGCCTGCTCAACATCGGCCACGCGGCGGCGCACAAGGGCGCGCCGCTCGCCGTGGAGCACCTCGCCTCGTTCCTCTGGCGCCGCACCGGCGGGGAGGCCGCATGAACGTCGATACGATGAGCGCGCGTGCGCGCATGCTGCAACGCCTGCGCGGCCATGCCCCCGCCGCACCCGCGACGACGCTCGAAGCGCTCGACGCCCGCATCGACGCGCATTTCACCGGGCGCCGGGCACTTGCCCCGCTAGCGCTGAACGAACGCATCGCGCAGTTCCAGCGCATGCTCGAAGCCGCGCACGCCGAGGTGATCTGCGCGAGCGCCGCAACGTGGGCCGTCCATCTCGCTGCGCGCCTCGCAGCGGCGGGCGTGCGCAGCCTGCTGCTCGACACCGCCTGCGCCGAAGGCCTGGCGCTCGAGGCAGCGCTACCGGCTGCCGTGCAGGCGCGCAGTTACGCGCAGCCGATCGAGCAGTGGAAGGCCGAACTCTTCGACACCATCGACGCGGGCTTCACCGTCGCACGCTCGGGTCTCGCGGCGACAGGCACGCTCGTGGTCGTGCCCGACGCGAACGCGCCGCGCACGGTCTCGCTCGTGCCGCCGCTGCACGTCGCGCTGATTCACGCGAACACGCTGCACGCCGACCTGCACGCCGCCGTGGCCGCGGAGCGCTGGCGTGACGGCATGCCCACCAATCTCGTGATGATCTCGGGTCCGTCGAAGACCTCGGATATCCAGCAGACCACCGCCTATGGCGCGCATGGTCCCCGCGCCCTGTGGGTCGTCGTCGTGACCGATGAGGATCGCGAAACGGGTGTGCAGCACGGAGCCGCCGAATGAGCACGACCACGCAGACCTCGCAGGAAAACACGCTTCATTTCGTCCCGACCGAACAATTCCGCCAGCGCGCACGCACGGCGCTCGACGACCCGCAACTGCGCAAGAGCTTTCGCGGCGCGATGGACTTCCTGCAAGGCAAGCGCGCCGCGCAGTTCCCCGAGGCGGACGAACTCGAAGCCCTGCGCGATCTCGGCGAAGCGGTGCGCCAGCATGCGCTCGCGCGCCTGCCCGAACTGCTCGAACAACTGGAAACGAAGCTGCGCGCGAACGGCATTCAGGTGCATTGGGCCGAGACCGCCATTGAGGCGAACCGCATCGTCCACGCCATCGCGCAGCGTCACGCGGCCACGCGCGTGATCAAGGGCAAGTCGATGGCGAGCGAGGAAATCGAGCTCAACCATTACCTCGCGGAGCGCGGCGTCGACTGCATCGAATCGGATATGGGCGAGTACATCGTGCAGCTCGCGGGCGAAAAGCCCTCGCACATCGTGATGCCCGCGATCCACAAGACGAAGGGCGACATCGGGCACCTGTTCGAAGCGCACATCCCCGATACGCCCTTCACGGAGGACGTGGACACGCTCATTCAAACGGGCCGCCGGGCGCTGCGCCGCGCCTTCGTGGATGCGCAGATCGGCCTCTCCGGCGTGAACTTCGCCGCCGCCGATACGGGCACGCTCTGGCTCGTGGAAAACGAAGGCAACGGGCGCCTTTCCACCACGGTGCCCGACGTGCATATCGCGATCATGGGCTTGGAAAAGGTGGTGGCGAAGCTCGAGCACATCGTGCCGCTTTCGAGCCTGCTCACGCGCTCGGCCACGGGCCAGCCCATCACGACGTATTTCAACCTGATCAGCAGCCCGCGCCGCGCAGGCGAGAAAGACGGCCCGCGCGAGGTGCATCTCGTCCTGCTCGACAACGGCCGCAGCCAGGCCTACGCCGACGAGCAATTGCGCGCCACGCTGCAATGCATCCGCTGCGGCGCGTGCATGAACCACTGCCCCGTGTACACGCGCATCGGCGGCCACGCGTACGGCACGACCTACCCGGGACCGATCGGCAAGATCATTTCGCCGCATCTGCTCGGGCTCGACGCGACCGCCGAGTTGCCCACCGCTTCGAGCCTGTGCGGCGCGTGCGGCGAAGTCTGCCCGGTGCGCATTCCGATTCCGCAACTACTCGTGCGCCTGCGCACCGAGGCGAACCGCGACCCCGAGGAAAGCGTCGCGCATCCGTTGCGCGGCCAGGGCGCGAATCACAGCAGGGGCGAGCAGTTCATCTGGCGCTTCTGGAGCGGCGCGTTCGCGCACCCGCGTGCCTACCGCGCGCTGCGCTGGGCCATGACGCGTCTGCGCGGGCTCGCGCCCTCGCAGCAAATGGGCTGGACCCAGCATCGCACGCCGCTCAAGCCCGCGCCGCGCAGCCTGCACGACCTGCTGCGCGAACGCGACCAGCCGCAATAGCGGCCCTGTCGTCAGGCCTGCGAAATAACGCACAAAGCAAGACTGGCGGCCTCACATAAATTTTCTACCCGCATCATCGGAGGAGACCGTAGTGCAACCCTGGTACCAGATCTACACACCGCTCGGCAGTCTTTGGCTGTCCGCGCTCGTGGCCGCTATTCCCATTCTGTTCTTCTTCGTCGCGCTCGCCGGCCTGCGCATGAAGGGCCATGTCGCCGCGGCGATCACCCTGCTGCTCGCGCTCGCCGTGGCGATCTTCGAGTACGGCATGCCCGTGCGCCAGGCGCTCGTTGCCGCGGGCTTCGGATTTGCCTACGGCATCTGGCCGATCGCGTGGATCATCGTCACCGCGGTGTTCCTCTACAAGATCGTCGTGAAGACGGGACAGTTCGAGATCATCCGCGCCTCGGTGCTCTCGATCACCGATGACCAGCGCCTGCAGCTGCTGCTGATCGGCTTCTCGTTCGGCGCGTTCCTCGAAGGCGCGGCGGGCTTCGGCGCGCCGGTGGCGATCACCTCTGCGCTGCTCGTCGGCCTCGGTTTCGAGCCGCTCTATGCCGCGGGTCTCTGCCTGATCGCCAATACCGCTCCGGTTGCATTCGGCGCGATGGGCATTCCCATCATCGTCGCGGGCCAGGTGACGGGCATCGATCCGTTCCTGATCGGCGCGATGGCGGGCCGCCAGCTGCCGCTGCTCTCGCTCTTCGTGCCGTTCTGGCTCGTCTTCATCATGGACGGCAAGCGCGGCGTGAAGGAAACGTGGCCCGCCGCGCTCGTGGCCGGCGGCAGCTTCGCCGTGACGCAGTACTTTACGTCGAACCACATCGGGCCCGAGTTGCCGGACATCACCTCGGCGCTCGTGAGCCTCGTCGCGCTCACCGCGTTCCTCAATGTGTGGCAGCCGCGCCGGGCGACGCAAGGCACGAGCGTGAAGGTGAGCGGCGGTGCCGCGGCGCTGGGCGGCTTCGGCGGTGGCGGTTCGCGTGCGGCGGCTTCGAGCCGCAAGGCTTCGCCGTACAGCATCGCGCAGACCGTGCGCGCGTGGTCGCCGTTCATTCTGCTCACGGCCATCGTGACCATGTGGAGCGTCAAGCCGTTCAAGGCGCTCTTCGCAGCGAAGGGGCCGCTCGCCGGCACGATTCTGAGCCTGCATGTACCGGGCCTCGATCAGCTCGTGGTTCGCACGGCGCCGATCGTCGCGTCGCCCAAGCCGTACGAAGCCGTGTTCAAGCTCGACTGGCTCTCGGCCGTGGGCACCGCGATCATGATCACCGCAATCCTCTCCGCGATCCTGCTGCGCATGAAGCCGCGCGCCGCTGTGGCCGCGTTCTTCGAAACGCTCGGCGAACTGCGCCGCCCCGTGCTTTCCATCGGTCTCGTGCTCGCCTTCGCGTTCGTCGCGAACTACTCGGGCATGTCGTCCACGCTCGCCCTCGCGCTTGCGGGCACCGGCGCCGCCTTCCCGTTCTTCTCGCCGTTCCTCGGCTGGCTCGGCGTGTTCCTCACGGGCTCCGATACGTCGTCGAACGCGCTGTTCTGCTCGCTGCAGCACACCACGGCGCACCAGATCAACGTGTCAGACACGCTGCTCGTCGCGGCCAACACTTCGGGCGGCGTGAGCGGCAAGATGATTTCGCCGCAGTCGATCGCGGTGGCCTGCGCGGCAACCGGCCTCGTCGGCAAGGAATCGTCGCTGTTCCGCTTCACCGTGCGCCATAGCCTGTTCTTCGCGGCTGTCGTGGGCGTGGTGACGCTGATTCAGGCTTATGTGCTGACCGGGATGATTCCGCAGTGAGGGCGTAGTCGCGGTCACAACGCGAAACGAGCATGAACGGGCCGCGCGTGCGTGTGGAAAGGATTGGCAAAACGACACGCGCTCGCGAAACCTTCGTCTGGTCGATGTGAAGATCGTCGACGAGCCCCCAAGCCAAAGAACCTGACGCACGTTTCTTTCGTATGACACCCCGTGGCCGCCTTGATGCCACATGAATGAACTCCGTCCCCGTTTGCGGCTATGATCGTGAACTGCGGCGCGGCGGCTCGGCGCCCTGCCGGATTCACGGGGAGTGTCGAATGGCAATGGGGTGGCTCGTCGTAATACCGTTCGTCGCCGCGGCGCTCGTCGCGTTCGCGGGACGTCACGCACCCGCCTCCGGCACGTGGGTCGCATTCGCGGCCGCACTCTTCGGCCTGGGCCTGCTGGGCAGCGAACGCGTGGGCATGGCCACCCATGGTGTGCTGCACTGGCAAGCCGACTGGATCCCGCAGTTCGGCCTCTCGTTCGCGCTGCGTCTGGACGGTCTTTCGTTCATGTTCGCGCTGCTCGTGCTCGCGATCGGCCTGCTCGTCTTTATCTACGCGCGCTACTACCTCGCGGGCAGCGAGTCGCTGCCGCGCCTTTACGCGCTGCTGCTGCTCTTCATGGGCGCGATGCTCGGCGTGGTGCTGTCGGACAACCTGCTGCTGCTCGTGATCTTCTGGGAACTCACGAGCATCGTGTCGTTCCTGCTGATCGGCTTCTGGCCTTCGCGCCCCGAAGCGCGGCGCGGCGCGCGCATGGCGCTCACCATCACGGGCGCGGGCGGCCTCGCGCTGCTGGCCGCCGTGCTGCTGCTGGGCCACGTCTGCGGCAGCTACGACCTCGACGTCGTGCTCGCGCATGCAGGCCAGGTGCAGCGCAATCCGCTGTATCCCGCGATTCTCCTGCTCGTGCTTTTCGCGGCCTGCACGAAGTCGGCGCAGTTCCCGTTCCACTTCTGGCTGCCGCATGCGATGTCGGCGCCCACGCCCGTTTCCGCGTACCTGCATTCGGCGACCATGGTGAAGGCGGGCATCTTCCTTATCGCACGCTTTTACCCCGTGCTCGAAGGCACAGACTGGTTCTTCTACGTGACGAGCCTGATCGGCCTGGTCACGCTCACGGGCGGCGCGGCCATGGCCCTCGTGCAGCGTGATCTCAAGGGGCTGCTCGCGTATTCCACCATCAGCCATCTCGGGCTCATCGTGCTGCTGTTCGGCCTCGACACGCAGCTCTCCACCGTCGCCGCGCTCTTTCACACCTTCAATCACGCGGTATTCAAGGCCTCGCTCTTCATGGCGGCGGGCATCATCGACCATGAAACGGGCACGCGCGACCTGGGCCGCCTGCGTGGCCTGCGCCGCTTCATGCCGCATACCGCCGCGCTGGCCGCCGTGGCATCGCTCGCCATGGCAGGGGTGCCGCTGCTCAACGGCTTCCTCTCGAAGGAGATGTTCTTCGGCGAAACGCTTGCACAAGGTCTGCTCGGCGACTTCAGCTGGATCATTCCCGCGCTCGCCGTCATCGCGGCGGGGCTCTCGGTCGCGTACTCGCTGCGCTTCGTGTGGGGCGTGTTCTTCGACGGCGAAACGCCGCACGACCTTCCGCACTATCCGCCGCACGAACCGCCGCGTTTCATGAAGCTGCCCGTCGAGATTCTCGTCATCATTTGTCTGCTCGTGGGCCTCGTGCCGGAGCAAACCATTGGCAAGATGCTCGAGTCCGCGGCGTGGTTCGCGCTGGGCGGCGTCGTGCCCACGTACAGCCTGAGCTTGTGGCACGGCATCAATCTGCCGCTCGTGATGAGCTGCGTGTCGTTCGTGGGCGGCGCGCTGCTGTTCTTCTATCGCCGCGACGCGTTCCGCCATCATCGTTCGGTACTTTCCGAAATGAACGCGAGCGAAGGTTTCGACCGCTTCGTGCAGCAGCTCGAAAAAGCCGCGGGCGTCGTGGTCAATCTGTTCGAAACGCGCTCGCTGCCGGCGTATCTCGCGTGGATGATCGCGGCGATGCTGATCGTGCCCGGCACGGCGCTGCTCGCGCTGGCTTCGCTGGACGGCGCGTACCGCTCGGCGCCGCTCGATGCGATGACGCTCGTCGGCCTCGTGCTGATGGCGCTGATGGCAGTGGGCGTCGTGCTCGTGCGCGCCAATACGCTCTATGCGCTCGTGATGCTGAGCACCTGCGGGCTGCTCGTCACACTGGCGTTCGTGCGTTTTTCCGCACCCGACCTCGCGCTCACGCAGATCTCCGTGGAAGTGGTCACGGTGCTGCTGCTCGTGCTCGCCATCTACTTTCTGCCTGTCGTGCAGCGCGCGCAACAGCCTCCCGCCGCGCGCGCCCGCAACGCGGTGCTCGCACTCGCGGGCGGCGCGCTGATCGGCGGCGTGGCGTATGCGGTGATGACGCGCGCACCCAACGGTGGCGTCGGCCAGTACTTTCTCGCGAACGCGCTGCCGGGCAGCGGCGGCCACAACGTCGTGAACGTGATCCTCGTGGATTTCCGCGGCTTCGACACGATGGTCGAGATCAGCGTGCTGGTGGTGGCGGGGCTCGCCGTGAAGGCGCTGCTGCGCGGCCTGCGCCTGAAATCGCCCGACACGGGCCCGGGCGGCCTGCCGTGGTCGTCGCAGTCGCATCCGCTGCTGCTCGCCATTCTCGCGCGCCTCATGCTGCCGCTCACCCTGCTCGTCGCCGCGTTCATCTTTCTGCGCGGCCACAATCTGCCGGGCGGCGGCTTTATCGCCTCGCTCGTGATCTCCATTGCGCTCCTGCTGCAATACATGGCGAGCGGCGTGCTGTGGACCGAGTCGCGCATCCGCATCAACTACCGCGCGCTCGCGGGCCTCGGCATTCTCGTTGCGGCCGCAACGGGCGTGGGTGCGATCGTGCTTGGCCACCCCTTCCTCACCAGCGCGTTCGGCCATCTGCATGTGCCACTGATCGGCGAAATCGAACTGAGCACGGCCATGCTGTTCGACCTCGGCGTGCTGGGCGCCGTGGTCGGCACGACGCTCACGATCGTCTCGCACCTTGGCGTGCGCGACAAAGACATGCAATCCGTGGAGAAAAGCTGATGGAAGCCGCCTTCGCCATTACGCTCGGCGTACTCTGTGCGAGCGGCCTCTACCTGCTGCTGTGCGCGCGCGTGCTGGCGGTGATCCTCGGCATTACGCTGTTCTCGTATGCGATCAACCTGTTCCTGCTCGGCATGGGCCGGCTCTCCACCGGCAAGCCGCCTGTGATCGCGCCAGGCGCGCAGTATGCGGACCCGGTGCCGCAGGCGCTCGTGCTCACCGCGATCGTGATCGGCTTCGCCATGACGGCCTTCACGGTCGTGCTCGCGCTTCGCGCGCTCGCGATCGACGGCACCGATCATCTGGACGGCGACAACCCGCAGCGCAGCGGCCTGGAGATGCGCGGCGAATGAACCACGCTCTCATCCTCCCCATCCTGATTCCGCTGTTCGCGGCCGGCGCGATCGTTGCGCTGCCGCTGCGCGCGAAACGCCTGCAGCGTGCGATCAACGTAGTTGCCACGCTCGCGCTGCTGCCCATCGCGGTGGCGCTCGCCGAATTCGCGGCGCAAGGACAGGTTGCCAGCTATGCCCTCGGCGCGTGGCCCTCGCCGTTCGGCATCGTGTTGCAGATCGACCGGCTTGGCGCGCTCATGCTCCTGCTGACCGCGCTGCTCGCGTGCTGCTGCCTGCTCGGCACCACGAGCGCCGACGTCCGGCGCGGACGCTACTATCGCGCACTCGTGCAGTTCGAGCTGATGGGCCTGAACGGCGCGTTTCTCGCCGGCGATCTCTTCAATCTGTTCGTCTTCTTCGAACTGCTGCTGATCGCCTCTTACGCGCTGCTGCTGCATGGAGGCGGCCGCCGCCGCGTGCGCAACGGCCTGCACTACATGCTGTTGAACCTCGTGGGCTCGTCGTTCTTCCTGATCGCGCTGGGCGTGCTATACGGCCTCACGGGCACACTCAACATGGCCGACATGGGCGAGCGGCTCGCACATCTGGACGCCGCGTCGCTGCCCCTCGCGCAGTTCGCCGGCGCGACGCTCATGCTCGTATTTGGCCTCAAGGCCGCCGTGTTCCCCATGTCGTTCTGGTTGCCACAGGCGTATCGAAGCGCGATCGGGCCCGTAGCCGCGCTGTTCGCGATCATGACCAAGGTGGGCATCTATGCGATGCTTCGCTGCGACGCGCTCGTGTTCGGCGCGGCGGGGGGCGTGCTCGACGCGTTCCTGCATCAATGGGCGTGGTGGCTCGCCATTGCGACGATCGTCTACGGCGCGCTCGGCGCGCTCGCGGTATCGAGCCTCAAGACCACGACCGGATTTCTCGTGCTGGTCTCGGTCGGCCTGCTGATTGCGGCCGTCACGCTGCAAACCGTGCTCGCGTGGAGCGCGCTGCTGTACTACCTCATCAGCACGACGCTATGCACGGGCGCGCTGTTCATGCTCGCCGATACACTGGAGTCCGAAGCAAGCGAACTTGCGGTCGTGCCCGCTGCAGCCGAAACACGCGAGCCCGCCTCGCTCGAATCGCTCGACGACGCCACCGCACCGGCCATCACGCCCGACGCGGACGGCGAGCCAATCGCAACGCCGCCCACGGCAGCGGACCCTGAAAAAACGCCCGCGCCCAGGCCCTCGAACCTCGCCGGCGTCCTCTATCTCGCGGCGGCGGTTGGCGCAGTCGGCCTGCCGCCGCTCTCGGGCTTTCTGGGCAAGGCCATGGTGCTCGCCGCCACGCCGCTTGCGCAGGCCGTCGTGCTCTGGCCCGCGGTGCTGGTTGCGGGCCTGCTGTCGATCGTCGCGCTCAGCCGCACAGGCACACGCCTGCTGTGGGCGATGCCCGCTGCACGCGTCTACGACGGCGCACCCGCCGCCGCGCCGCGCGGCAGCCGCGCCAAGCTCGCCGCGTGTGCGCTGCTGCTCGCGGGCGTGGTGGCGGCAACGGTGTTCGCTGGCCCGCTCAAGCAGTACCTCGACGCCACCGCCGCACAGTTGCTCGACCGCGAAGCCTACGTTCACGCGATCCTGCCCGCGCAGGCACCGCAAACGTCACAGAGCGGAGGAAGCTGACATGCTCAAGAGGCTCTTTCCGCACCCCTGGCTCACCGTCGTGCTGCTCGTATGCTGGGTATTGCTGATGAACGACGCGTCGCCGGGCAACCTGCTCCTTGGACTCGTGCTCGGCACCGCCATCGCTTACCGCGTGGGCGAAGGGCTGTGGCTCGCGCCTGTGCGCTTCGGCAAACCGTGGCTGCTCGTGCGGCTGCTGGGGCATGTGCTCTACGACATCCTCGTGGCGAATCTCGAAGTCGCGCTGCTCGTGCTCGGCCCGACGAAGCGCCTGCGCCCCGCCTTCATCGACGTGCCGCTCGACAGCACCCACGAAATCGCGCTTTCGGCGCTCATCAGCATCGTCTCGCTGAGCCCCGGCACGCTGTGCGCCGAGCTCTCCGACGACCGCAGGCGCCTCGTCGTGCACGTGCTCGATCTCGAAGACGAAACCGCGCTCGTCGCCTTGATCAAGTCCCGTTACGAAGCCCCGCTCATGGAGATCTTCGCATGCTAGCCATCGTCATTCCGGTGTCGTTCGCGATCCTCGGGCTCGCGTTCCTGCTCACGCTCGTGCGCCTCGTGCGCGGGCCATCGCTGCCCGATCGGCTCGTTGCACTCGACACGCTCAACGTCAACGCGATCGCGCTGATCGTCGTCTACGGCATCATGCTGCGCTCGACGGTCTTCTTCGAAATCGCGCTGCTCATCGCGGTCATGGGGTTCGTGGCGACCGTCGCGTTCACGAAGTACCTGCAGCGCGGCGACATCATCGAACTGAACTAGGGCTTCGCCATGCAAACCGTCATCGAAGCGATTGTCTGCGTGCTGCTCCTGCTCGGCAGCGCGTTCACGCTGATCGGCGCGATCGGCCTCGCGCGCCTGCCCGACTTCTACATGCGCCTGCACGGACCGACCAAATCGACCACGCTCGGCGTCGGCGGCGTCGTGCTCGCTTCGGTCGTGTACTTCAGCGCGCACAACAATTTCGCGAGCCTGCACGAAGTGCTGATTCCGGCGTTCCTGTTTCTCACCGCCCCCATCAGCGCGCATATGCTCACGAAGGCCGGGATTCAGCAACGCGTGGCCGTTTCGTCCGTCACCCGCGGACGCCCGGACGCCGCCGGCGTTGGTGCAAGCAGCGAGCGTGCGCAACGCGCGAACCCGGACAATGCCGCACAGGACTCTTGAATACCGGCGCGGAGCTTCGGGCGGGTAACGGCGCGTTACATGCGGCTCTCACGCGGCGGCGCCGCGCCCGGTCTTGCGGGCCTCGCCCAGCACGTAATCGATGAAGGTGGACGCCGCCCGCGTGTGGTGGCGGTTCGGCATATAGAGCATGTACATATGCGTGCCGAAAATACTCAAGCGCCACGCGTCGAGCGACGTGACGGCAGCGCCCTGACGAATGTCGTCGTGCATCACGTAGTCGGGCACGATGCCCACGCCGAGCCCCGCGAGAATCGACTGGCGCAAAAATAGAAAGTTTTCCGAAATGATCGAGGGTTCGAGCAACACCTCGTGGCGGTCCTCGTCCAGATAACCCGCAAGGCGCAATTGCCGCCCCACCACCGTTGCCGTGATGACAGGCGCGCGCGCCAGATCTTCCAGCGTTTGCGGCATGCCGTGCTTGTCAGCCCACTGCGTGCACGCACACGCGATGTACTTCACCGGCCCCATATCGCGCGCCACGAGATTCTGCGGCGGCTCGTGCATCACGCGCACGGCAATATCGACTTCGTCGCGCAGCAGGTCTTCCACGCGATTTTCGAACATCACGTCGAGCACGATGCCGGGGTACATGCGCTTGAACTGGATGAGCCAGTCCGACATCACGAGCTGCCCGTAGCCGCTCGGCACCGAAAGCCGCACGCGCCCCTGCAGGCTCTGGCCGAGCGTCGAGACCGATTCGCGCGCGGCGAGCAACGCGTTCTGGATCGCGCGGCCGTGCTCGTAGAGCTTCAGGCCGATTTCGGTCGGCTCGACACGGCGCGTGGTGCGGCGCACGAGCTGCAGGCCGATCGACTTCTCCAGATGGTTGAGGTGGTAGCTGACGTTCGCGCGGCTCATCTTGAGCCGGCGCGCCGCCTCGCTGAGGTTGCCCGCGTCGAGGATCTCGACGAGCAGGGTCAGCGCATTCACGTCCATGGCACATCCATTGTCAAAAATACTTTGACAGTCTGTCAACAAGTGATGGGATTGTCAATTACTCCTGGCGCGCCGAGAATCGACGCGAACGTGAAACTTTGCCGTCTGGCCCCGCCAGTCCGGCCCTCATTATGGAGACAGCATCGCCATGGCATCCGAATCCGTGAACGCCTCCCCCGTCACTCATGAACTGCGCGGCAAGGTGCTGCTCGTCACCGTGGACAATCCGCCCGTCAACGCGCTGGGCGTGGACGTGCGCCGCGGCCTCGCCGCCGCCATCGAGCATGCCGAGGCGAACGACGCCGTGCAGGCCGTGCTCATCGTCGGCGCGGGGCGCAATTTCATTGCCGGCGCGGACATCCGCGAGTTCGGCAAGCCGCCGCAGCCGCCCGCGCTGCCCGACGTCTGCAACCGCATCGAGGCCTGCCACAAGCCGGTGATCGCCGCCCTTCACGGCGCGGCGCTCGGCGGCGGCCTCGAAGTGGCACTCGCGGCCCACTACCGGCTCGCTGTGGCGGGCGCGAAGCTCGGCCTGCCCGAAGTGCAGCTGGGCCTGCTGCCCGGCGCAGGCGGCACGCAACGCACGCCGCGACTGATCGGCGTCGAAGCGGCGCTCTCGCTGATGCTGAGCGGCCGTCACGCGAGCGCGCAGGAAGCGCACAAGCTGGGTCTCGTCGACCGGGTGGGCGCGAGCGACGACATCCTCGCCGAAGGCCTCGCCTACGCGCAGGAACTGCTCGCGGGCCACACGCCGGTGCGACGCACACGCGACGCCCAGGCGCTCGCCGATCGTGCCCAGGCGCAAGCCGCGATCGACGCCGCGCGCGCCGAGACCGCGAAGAAGTCGCGTGGCCTCTTCTCGGCGCTGAAGATCGTCGATTGCGTGCAGGCCGCGCTCGATCTTTCATTCGACGAGGGCTTGCGCTTCGAGCGCAAGCAGTTCCTCGAATGCCTCGAAAGCCCGCAGCGCGCGGGTCTCGTGCACGCATTCTTCGCCGAGCGCGAGGTGCAGAAGGCCCCTGAAACGAAGAGCGCGAAGCCGCGCGCGATCGAAACCGTCGGCGTGATCGGCGGCGGCACGATGGGCGCGGGCATTGCCGTGGCGGTGCTCGACGCAGGCCTGCCGGTGACGATGATCGAGCGCGACGACGCCTCGCTCGCACGCGGCCGCGCCCATGTGGAAAAGGTCT
Organism: Paraburkholderia sp. CNPSo 3076; assembly: GCF_026343935.1. Classification (NCBI taxonomy): domain Bacteria; kingdom Pseudomonadati; phylum Pseudomonadota; class Betaproteobacteria; order Burkholderiales; family Burkholderiaceae; genus Paraburkholderia; species Paraburkholderia sp. CNPSo 3076. Next base: position 87,237 of record NZ_JAPMAL010000003.1, read on the forward strand.
ACGACGGCCTCATCGCCAAGGGCCGCATGAAGCCCGAAGCGAAAGCGCAGATCCTCGCGCGCTTCAACGGCAGCACGTCGTACGACGCGCTCGCGAACACCGATCTCGTCATCGAAGCCGTGTTCGAGGACATGGCCGTGAAGCAGGCCGTGTTCGCCGAACTCGACCGCGTGTGCAAGCCCGGCGCCGTGCTCGCGACCAACACCTCGTATCTCGACATCGACGCCATTGCCGCCTGCATCAAACGCCCGCAGGACGTGGTGGGTCTGCACTTCTTCTCGCCCGCCAACATCATGAAGCTGCTCGAAATCGTGGTGCCGAAGCAGGTGAGCGCCGATGTGGTCGCCACCGCATTCGAGCTGGCGAAGAAGCTGCGCAAGGTGCCGGTGCGCGCGGGAGTGTGCGACGGCTTCATCGGCAACCGCATTCTCGCGGTGTTCCGCACCGCTGCGGATCATCTGATGGAAGACGGCGCTTCGCCGTACCAGATCGACAAGGCCGTGCGTGACTTCGGCTTTCCGATGGGCCCGTACCAGGTAGTCGATCTTGCGGGCGGCGACATCGGCTGGGCCACGCGCAAGCGGCGCGCCGCCACGCGCGACCCGAAGGCGCGCTACGTGCAGATCGCCGACCGCATCTGCGAGCGCGGCTGGTTCGGCCAGAAGACGGGCCGCGGCTTCTATCTGTACCCGGAAGGCGCACGCACGGGCACGCCCGACCCCGAAGTCGAGTCCATCATCCGCTCCGAGCGCGAGCGCGCCGGCATCGAGCCGCGCCCCTTCAGCGACGAAGCCATCATGCGCCGCTACATGGCCGCGATGATCAACGAAGGCGCGAACGTCGTGCAGGAAAAGATCGCCCTGCGTCCGCTCGATGTAGATGTCACGCTGCTCTACGGCTACGGCTTCCCGCGCTATCGCGGCGGCCCGATGAAGTACGCCGATACCGTGGGCCTCGCCAACGTGCTCGCCGATATCCGCGAGTATGCGAAGGAAGATCCGCTGTTCTGGCGTCCTTCGCCGCTGCTCGTCGAACTGGTCGAGCGCGGCGAGAATTTCGCCAGCCTCAATCAATCGGCCTGAATGTGCCCTGAAGGAGCTTTTCACACATGGACCTCAAATTCACCGCCGAAGAAGAGGCGTTTCGCAGCGACGTGCTCGCGTTCCTGAACGACCGCCTGCCGCAGCGCCTTGCCAGCAAGGTGAGCAACGGCCGGCACCTCACGCGCGACGACATGGCGCAATGGCACGCCATCCTCCACGAAAAAGGCTGGCTCGCGAATCACTGGCCGCAGGAATACGGCGGCCCCGGCTGGAGCGCCGTGCAGAAGTTCATCTTCGAGAACGAATGCGCGATTGCAGGCGCGCCGCGCATCGTGCCGTTCGGCGTGAACATGCTCGGACCTGTGCTCATCAAGTACGGCAGCGAGGCGCAGAAGCGCTACTGGCTGCCGCGCATTCTCGACGGCTCGGACTGGTGGTGCCAAGGCTACTCGGAACCGGGCGCGGGCTCGGACCTCGCCTCGCTGCGCACCACGGCTGTTCGTGATGGCGACCACTACGTGGTGAACGGCCAGAAAACGTGGACCACGCTCGGCCACTACGCGAACATGATTTTCTGCCTCGTGCGCACTGCCACCGACGTGCGCAAGCAGGAGGGCATCAGCTTCCTGCTGATCGACATGAACACGCCGGGCATCGAGGTTCGCCCCATCGTCACGCTTGAGGGCGAACATGAGGTGAACGAAGTGTTCTTCACCGACGTGCGCGTGCCGGTGGCGAACCTGGTTGGCGAAGAAAACCGGGGCTGGACCTACGCGAAATATCTGCTCACGTACGAGCGCACGAATATCGCGGGCGTGGGCTTTTCGGTGGCGGCGCTCGCGCGCCTGAAGCGCGCCGCGCAGAAAATCACGCGCAACGGCAAGCCGCTCGCCGAAGATCCGCAATTTGCGGCGCGCCTCGCAAAGGTCGAGATCGATCTGGAGAACATGAAGACGACGAACCTGCGCGTGATCGCTGCGGTGGCGGGCGGCGGCGTGCCCGGTGCGGAAAGCTCGATGCTCAAGATTCGCGGCACCGAGATCCGCCAGGAGATCTCCTCGCTGCTACGCCGCGCGATGGGGCCGTATGCGGCGCCGTGCGTCGAGGAAGCGCTCGAAGAGGGGTATGCGGGCGAGGCAATCGGGCCCATTGAGGCCGCCAGCGCCGCCGCGCAATACTTCAACAACCGCAAGCTGTCGATTTTCGGCGGCTCCAACGAAATTCAGAAGAACATCATCTCCAAGATGATTCTCGGTCTTTGAGATCTTTGAGAGGCACGCCATGGACTTCCAGCACACTGAAGACCGCCGCATGCTTGCGGATACGCTCAATCGTTTCATCACAGAGCAATACGGTTTCAATACGCGCGATACAATCGCGCGCTCCAACGAAGGCTTTAGCGCAGACATGTGGCAGCGCTTCGCCGAACTCGGCGTAATCGGCGCGCTGTTCGACGAGGCCGAAGGCGGCTTTGGCGGCGCGGGCTTCGATGTCGCCGTGGTGTTCGAAGCGCTCGGGCGCGGACTCGTGGTCGAGCCGTTCCTCGATACGCTGATCGTTGGCCGCGCGCTCGCCCGTGCGGGCAGCGAGGCGCAGCGCGCGCGCATTGCCTCGTTCATCGACGGCTCGCAAATCGCCGCGCTCGCGCACGACGAGCCGGGTTCGCACTACGAGGACGCACGCGTGGCGACGCGCGCAGAGAAAAGCGGCGATGGCTGGGTGCTGCAAGGCGCGAAGGGCGTCGTACAGCACGCCGAACATGCCGACGTGCTGCTCGTTTCGGCGCGTACCTCCGGCGATGAATTCGCCGAAGCAGGCATCTCCCTCTTCCTCGTGCCGCGCGATGCAGCGGGCGTGAGCCTGCGTGGCTACCGCAAGATCGATGGCGGCCGCGCAGCGGAAGTGGCGCTCGACAACGTGAAGGTGAACGCCGATGCGCTCGTCGGCGGGCCAGGCAGCGGCTTCGCGACGCTCGAACATGCACGCGGATACGGCATCGTCGCGCTCGCATCGGAGGCCGTGGGCGCGATGGATATCGCACGCGACTTCACGCTCGAATACCTGCGCACGCGCAAGCAGTTCGGCATGCCCATCGGTAGCTTCCAGGCGCTGCAGCATCGCATGGCGGACGTGCTGCTCGAAATCGAGCAGGCGCGCTCGGCGGTCATCAACGCGGCAGCGGCGATCGACGCGCCGCGCGGGCCGCGCGAACGTGCGCTTTCGGCCGCCAAGTACTCGATCGGGCGCATCGGCGCGCGCGTGGCCGAAGAAGCGATCCAGCTGCACGGCGGCATTGGCATGACGTGGGAATTGCCGCTCGCGCACTATGCAAAGCGGCTCGTGATGATCGATCATCAGCTTGGCGACGAGGATCATCATCTCGCGCGCTACATCGCATTGGGGCGTGAGGCGGCGTGAGCCATGAAGGGGCGACTGCGTTGCCCCGACAACGAACCAGGAGTACCTCTTGATGCAGACGGACAAAAGCAGCTTGCCGCTATCGGGCGTGCGCGTGCTCGATCTTTCGCGTGTGCTGGCCGGACCGTGGAGCGCGATGGTGCTGGGCGACCTCGGCGCGGAAGTCATCAAGATCGAGCATCCCGACCGCGGCGACGACACGCGCGACTGGGGCGTGCGCGTCGGCAAAACCGAGACTGCCTATTTCAACAGCGTGAATCGCAACAAGCGTTCGATCACGCTCGATCTGCAAACGCCCGAAGGCCAGCAGATCGTGCGCGAGCTGGCGAAAACCAGCGACATCGTCGTTCAGAACTTCAAGTTCGGCGGTGCGGAAAAGCTCGGGCTCGGCTATGAACAGCTGAGCGCGGAGAACGCGCGTCTCATCTATTGCTCGATTTCGGGCTATGACCGCAAGGGACCGGAAGCGAAACGCCCTGGCTACGACCTCGTCGTGCAGGGTGAAACGGGCCTCATGGCGATGAACGGCGAAGCGCACCAGCCGCCGCTCAAATTCGGCGTGGCGGCCGTGGATCTTTTCACGGGCATGTATTCCGCACAGGCGATGCTCGCCGCGCTCTACGAGCGCGAGCGCACGGGTCGCGGGCGCCACGTCGAGATGGCGCTGTTCGACTGCGGCCTCATGATTACCGCTTACTACGGCCTCGAAGCGCTGCTGATCGGCGAGGACCCGCCGCGTTACGGCAATGCGCACCCGTCGATCGTGCCGTATGGCGTGTTCGATGCGGCCGACGGCCCGCTCGTCATCACCGTGGGCAACAACGCGCAGTTCGAGCGCTTTTGCCGCGAGGTGATCGAGCGCGCCGACCTCGCCGACGACGCCCGCTACAAGACCAACATCCTGCGCGGGCAGAACCGCGAAACGCTCGTGCCCGAACTCACGCGTGAACTGGGCAGCCGCCCGCGCAAACTGCTGCTCGAAAGGCTCGCGCGCGCGGGCATTCCGTGCGGCGAAGTGGCGGGCTTGCGCGAGGCGCTGCTTTCGCCGCGCGCAACGCGTGGCGGGCTCGTCACGCAGCAGCCGCATCCGCATACCGAAAGCGGCACGACGCCGGTGCTCGCGCCGCCGTGGCGCTTCGACGGCGAACGCCTGCCCGTGCGGCACGCGCCTCCGCAACTGGGCGAAGGTACGCAGGAGGTCCTGCAGTCGATGCTCGGTTATTCGGCGGAACAGCTGGCCGGGTTGAAGGAGAAAGGCGTTATCTGAATCTGGTCCAGGTCGTACCCGGACTCGCTGGGGCAATCGGCCAAGACGCCGCCAATCCGCCGCCACCCCGCCGCGTCGCCGCCGCGCGACGCGGGCCCCGCCTTCGCCCTCTCTCTGCGCCCCGCCCGGCCGCGCGTCGCACGTAGTTGCGCGCGCCCGGTTATATTGCGCCTGATGGTCCCGCACGCCGCTTGCGGCTAGTCGCGGACGGCCGGTGCGGACGGCCGGTGCGGACGGCCACCCGCCCAATCTCGCGCCCGTCCCGCGAGCCCCAGCAAACGAACCCGCCCCGCTCATGGAGCACGCCTACGATCATCTGCTGCACCTGCTCGCCGCGCACGCGACGTGGACGCTCGCCTTTGTGGTGGTCGCCGCTTTCCTCGAATCGCTCGCGTTCATCGGCACGTTCATTCCCGGCAGCACGGCGATGTTCATTGCCGGCGCGTTCGCCGCCACCGGCACGATCAACCTCGGCTGGCTCTTCGTCTGCGCCATTGCGGGCGCTGTGGCCGGCGACGGCGTGAGTTTCTGGATCGGCCATCGCTACCGCGGCTCGCTGGCCCAGATGTGGCCGTTCAGCCGCCACCCCGCCATTCTCGAGCGCGCGCACGCCTACTTCGTGAGCCACGGCACGCGCAGCGTGATCCTCGCGCGCTTCATCGCGCCGCTGCGCGCCGTCGTGCCGATCGTCGCGGGCATGGCCGGCATGAAGCCCATGCGCTTCTTCATGATGAACGTGATTTCCGCGCTCGTCTGGGCGCCCGCGCATATCGTGCCGGGCGTCGTGTTCGGCGCCTCGCTCCAGCTCGCGGGCGCGGTGTCGTTCCGGCTGGTGGTCGTCATCGGCATCGTCGCGCTCGCGGTCTGGCTCATCTGGCGCTTCGTACGCATGCTGCTGCTGCACATCGACAACTGGGCGGGTGCGTCGCGGCGCAGCGCGGCACAGTGGGCGGCGCAGCATCCCGGGCTCGCCTCGAAGCGCATCGCCCGTCTGCTCGACCCGGCGCAGCCCGCGCTTGGCCCCGTCATCGTGATCACGGGCCTCGTGCCGGTCTGCGCGGCCGTATTTTCCTATGTGCTCGGCAACGTGCTGCGCGGCGCGCCGCTCGTGCAGATCGACCAGTCCGTGCGCCAGTTCCTGCAATCGATCCGCACCACCTGGGCCGACGCGGCCCTCGCGCGCGTCGAAACGCTCGGCAGCACCTGGACGCTCGCGGCGCTCGTCGCGACGGTTGGCATATGGATGGTGCTGGAGCGGCGTTGGCGCACAATCGCTTACTGGATGATCGCGGCGGCCGTTTCGCAGTTGCTCATCCTCATCCTGCGCTTCGCGATCCACCATACGACGCCGGGCGGCGGCCAGGCCGTCGAGGCCTATGTGTTCCCGAGCGACCGCGTATCGTCGATGGTGATCGTCTACGGCTTCGTGATGTTCCTGCTCGTGCGGCGCGCGAGCATGCTGGAGGCCGCGCTCGTCGCCGCGCTCGGCAACGGGATCATCGTCGCCGTGGCGTTCGCGGGGCTCTACTTCGACCGCTTCCTGTTCTCGGACGCCATCGGCGGCGTGGCCTTCGCCGCGATCTGGGTGGCGATCGTGGTGCTCACCTCGCTCTGGCGCTACCCCAAGCGGCCGCCGCAACGCGCATACGTGCCGCCCATCGTGCTGATCGTGCTGGTCGGCGCCGTTCTGCTGCAGACGGTGCCGGCCGGGCGCATGCCCGCGCCGCCCACGACCGCCGCGACGGCGCCTGTCGTCCTCTCGCAAATGCAGTGGAGCGATTCGCTGTGGAGGACGTTTGCCTGCTATCGCTTCGACATGAAAGGCGCGCGCCGCGAGCCGATGACGATCCAGTGGGCCGCGAACGCCGACGACCTGCGCGCGGCGCTGCGCGACGCGGGCTGGGCCGAAGGTCCGCAGATTTCGGTGAGGAGCGTGCTATCGCTTGTCGCACCGAACGTGGACGTGATGTCGCTGCCGCTGTTGCCGAAGCTGAATAACGGCCTGCCCTCGCCGCTCGTGTTCGCCCGCGCGCGCCTCGCCGGGAAGCCGGGCGACGCGGGCGAGCCGGGCAGCCGCCGCGACGTGCTGCGCTTCTGGCCTTCGGGCTACGCGCTCGCGCCGCGGCGCAATGGAAACGGCAATGGCGATGGCCACGCGGGCGACGGCGAGCCCACGCCGATCTGGGTCGGCTCGCTCGTCCACGAGCGGCTGCGGCGCGGGTCATGGCCGTTCAACGTGGTCACGACCTATCCCGACGACGCTTCCGACCTCAGCGCCCCCGGCCAGCCGGCGGGCTGGCGCACGCTCGCGCTGCCGGGCGACGTGGGCTGCGAAGGGCGGCCCGTGAAGCTGATCGTGCAGGGCGGCCGCTGAAAGGGTAATTGAAGGCTCAGGCCGTGCTCTCGCCCCAGCTTCCCGTGGTATGGAAGCGGTCGATGCGCTTGCGCGCGTCCGCGTAGGCGGCGTCGAGCGCGGCGTCGGGGCCCGTGTAGTTGCGCATCATGTCGTGAAAGCGCACGCTGCGCCCTTCGACATGGGCGTCCGCGCCGTGGCGGCAGATGTAGCCGCTGTAATGGAACAGCGGCTCGGGCGCGCGCGGCCCGAACGCCGGAATCGGCAGCACCCAGATCTCGAAGCCTTCATGCTCGGTGTGGTCCCACATGGTGTGTCTCCTGTCGATCCGGAGTTAGCGCTTCAGCGCTTACTCCGGTCCCATGCAAAGCTGTCGATCCGGAGTTAGCGCTTCAGCGCTTACTCCGGCCTGCCCGTCAGGGCACGTCGATATCATGGTGAGTATCCTCGCACGGCACCCCTCTCGCCTGCAAACGGCCGTTTTCCCCGAGTTTGGCTAAACTATGCGGGCACAGCAGAACCCAAACCCGACTCAGGACTCACGAGCGATACCCCACATCATGACGCCGGCCTCTCTCACGCAGGAACCGCAGTCCGTCTCCAGCGCCGTCACGCGCAACGCCTTCTTCATCGTCGCGACCGTCAACGACGACGCCGCGAGCCGCGCCACCGTGCGCGGCTGGTGCGCCGACGTCGCCAACCTCGTGCGCGCGGTCGGCAAGCGCGTGCCCGCCGGCAATCTGTCGTGCGTGGTCGGCTTTTCGTCCGACGCATGGGACAAGCTGTTCGGCGAACCGCGCCCAGCCGGCCTGCACCCGTTCCGCGAATTCGGCACGGGCGAGCGCAAGGCCATCGCAACGCCCGGCGACATCCTGCTGCACATTCGCGCCGACGAAACCGACCTGTGTTTCGAGCTGGCCACCCAGCTCATGACGCGCCTGGAAGGCGCGGTCACGACCGTGGACGAAGTGCACGGCTTTCGCAACTTCGACATGCGCGCGATGATCGGCTTCGTCGATGGCACCGAGAATCCGACGGGCAACGAAGCCGTCCATTTCACGGTGATCGGCGAAAGCGAAGATCCCGAATTCTGCGGCGGCAGCTACGTGCTCGTGCAGAAGTACATGCACGACATGAAAGGCTGGAACGCGCTTGCCGTGGAGGCCCAGGAGCACATCATCGGCCGCACCAAGCTCCAGGACATCGAACTGGACGAAGCCGTGAAGCCGAGCTGGTCGCACAGCTCGCTCACCACGCTCGAAGACGACGCGGGCAACGAGATCAAGATCCTGCGCGACAACATGCCGTTCGGCCGGCCCGGCTCGGCCGAATTCGGCACCTACTTCATCGGCTACGCGCGCTCGCCCGAGCCGATCGAACAGATGCTCGAAAACATGTTCGTCGGCCTGCCGCCCGGCAACTACGACCGGCTGCTCGACTTCAGCCGCGCCGTCACGGGGGGCCTCTTCTTCGTGCCGTCGCAGACGCTGCTCGAAGCGCTCGCCGAAGTCGACCCGGGCGCCGCGCCCACCATCGAGGTGAGCGCCGACCATGCATCGGAAACAGAAACCGAGCCTGCCGCCGCGCCCAGCGCGGACGGCTCGCTCGCCATCGGATCCCTCAAAGGAGCACCCCGGTATGAATAACCTCCATCGCGAGCTGGCGCCCATTTCCACGGCCGCGTGGTCGCAAATCGAAGAAGAAGTTGCGCGCACCTTCAAGCGCTCGCTGGCGGGGCGCCGCGTCGTGGACGTCGAGGGCCCCGGCGGCCCGGCGCTCGCGGCAGTCGGCACCGGGCACCAGAACGGCATCGAAGCGCCGTTCGAAGGCATCCGTGCGCGCCAGCGCGAAGTGAAGGCGATCGTGGAATTGCGCGTGCCGTTCGAACTCTCGCGCGACGCCATCGACGACGTGGAGCGCGGCGCCGAAGACTCCGACTGGCAGCCGGCTAAGGACGCGGCCACGCACCTCGCGTTCGCGGAAGACCGCGCGATTTTTGACGGCTACACGGCCGCGCAGATCACGGGCATTCGCGAAGGCTCGTCGAACCCGATCCTGCCGATGCCGGCCGATATCGCCGACTATCCGACGATCATCGCCAAGGCGCTTGAACAACTGCGCCTGCAGGGCGTGGACGGCCCGTATGCGGTGCTGCTCGGCTCCGATGCGTACACGGCGGTGAGCGAAGCGAGCGACATGGGCTATCCGATTCTCGAGCACATTCGCCGCCTCGTGAACGGCGAGATCATCTGGGCGCCGGCCATCGAGGGCGGCGCGATCCTGAGCACGCGTGGCGGCGATTTCGCATTCCACCTCGGGCAGGATGTGTCGATCGGGTATTCGTCGCATGACGACAAGAGCGTGAAGCTGTATCTCCAGGAGAGCTTCACGTTCATGATGCTGACTTCCGAGGCGTCGGTGGCAGTGAAACCGGAGTGAGCCTGCGCTGATTCTTGCAGGCCACGAAAAAGGGGCGCTTCCTGGCGAGCGCCCCTTTTTTCATGCCTCGCCGCGAGCGGCGTTCGCGATCACTGATAGAAGTTCACCGTCACGACCGCCGAGCGGCCCGGCGCCCAGGTTGCGTAGATCGGGTACGCGCTCTGGTAGTACTCCTTGTCGAAGATGTTGTTCACGTTGAGCTGCAGATCGATCTTCTTCGACACACGCCACGTCGCCGCAGCGTCGAAGCGCGCATAGCCCGGCGTCCACTTGCGCGACGTCGCTGAAACCGACGCATACGTCAGGCTCGAAACCGTTGCGCCCGCACCCACTGTGAGCTTCGGAAGCACGTCGTAGCTCGTCCACAGCGTGAAGTTGTGCTTGGGCACCATCACCATCGGCAAGCCGGAGAGCGCGGGGCTGGCAGGGCCCGCATCGGTCGTGATCGCATCGAGGTACGAATAGCCGCCGAACACCGACCACTTGTTCGTCACGTTGCCCGCGAAACCAAATTCGAAGCCGCGCACGCGCTGCGAGCCCGCATTGATCGTGCCGCCCAGGCCGTCGCTCACGCGCGCGTTGGTTTTGTCGGTCTGGAACAACGCCGTGGTGAGCGAGAGGCGCTGATCGAGCACGTCCCACTTCGCGCCCACTTCGATATTGCGCGAGCGCTCGGGCGCGAGGTCCTTGTTCGTGGCCGTGATCTGGTCCGTGCCGCCGCCAAGACCCGAATTCGAGCCCGGCGGATTCGCCGAAGTGCCGTACGACGCATAGAGGCTCAAGGTCGGCACGGGCTTGAACACGAGGCCGAACTGGTAGCTGAAGAGATTCGACGTGTTCGACAGATCGGCCACGCCCGCCTGCTGCGCGCTCACGTCATAGCGGTCGAAGCGCAAGCCCGCGTTGAAGATCCAGCGCTCGGAAAGCTGCACGCTGTCGAACAGGTACGCCGACGCGATATTCGTCTGCGTATGCGTGGCAGGCCCCGGGAAGCCCTTGTCGCCATTGAGGACGATGCTGCCCGTCCACGGATTGTTCGGGTTCCAGTTGTTGATCGACGCGCAGTTGTACGCAACCGGGCACGGGCCGCCCGAGCGGATGTTGTTGCCCGCCGAATCGCTCACGAGATAGCCCTCGTACAGGTCCTGCTCGTGGCTGAATTCCACGCCTGCCGTGAACGTATGGCGCATGCCGTACAGGTCGAACTTGCCGTTCGCCTCGGTCTGGTTCGCGACGCTGTTGGTCGCGTACTTGCCGCTCTTGGCCTGCAGGCTGAGGATGTTCGAGGTCGCGCTCGTCAACTGCGGATTGGTCGCCACGTAGTCGAGTGTCGAGCGGCCGAACATCGTCGTGTTCTTGATCTTCCACGCGTCGTTGATGCGGTGCTCCACCTTCACTTCGCCCGTGTCGGTCTGGCCGTAGCGGTAGTCGCGCGTGTTCAGGCCGTAGAACTGGCCGCGGTTGGACGACACCGGCGTGCCGCCCGTCGAGCGGAACGGCACGCTGAAGTCGGGCATGTCGTAGGTGTTCAGGTGGTAGTAGCTCACCGTGACCGTGGTCGGCGTGTTCAGGCCGAACGCGATCGAGGGCGCCACGCCCCAGCGTTTGCTGTACACGTCGGTGCGACCCGCCTGGTCGGCGTCGTGGCCCATGGCGTTCAGGCGGAACGCGGTGGTGTCGTTGAGCGTCTGGTTCCAGTCGATGGTGGCGCGCCTGTAGCTATCGGTACCAAGGCCCACGCTGCCGTTGATGAAGTTGTCGGCCTGCGGCGTTTTCGTCGTGATGTCAATGCTGCCGCCGACCGACCCGCGCCCGGCATACACCGAGTCCGGACCCTTGATGACGCTGATGTTCTGCACGTCGAAGGTTTCGCGGTTCTGCACGCCCGAGTCGCGCATGCCGTCCACGAAGATCGAGTTGCGCGACTCGAAGCCGCGAATCACGGGCCGGTCCGCAGACGGATTCGCCGCCGCGTCGCCGCCCAGGAACGTGATGCCGGGCACCGTGCGCAGCGCGTCCTGAAACGTCGTGACGTTCTTCTCCTTGAGCACTTGCTCCGGAATCACCGTGATGGAGCGCGGCGTGTCGATGAGCGGCGCGGTGAACTTGTACGACTCGAGCGTTTTGGTCTGCATGTCGGAAGGCGCCGAAACGACCTTTACGGCGGGCAGCGTGCTTTCCGCGGCCGCGGTGGACGATGCCGGCGTAGCCGCCGCTGCGCTCGCGGCGGGGCTATCGGCGGCGGGAGCGGTCTGCGCGTGAACCAAAGGCGATGCGAAGAAACCGGAGCAATAGAGCGCAGCGACGGAGGCGATGGCGCGCATCCGCGTCGGGAAATGGACGGACATGAGTAAGCGTGTTGGTCGGCGAATTGTCGTAATTGCAAATGCGCATGATTCTCATTTGTGATATCAATTGTAATAACTCGTCATTTTTTTGTAAACGTTCAATTCGCAATTCGTATAGCGATGCCATGGGGCCGCCGCGCCCGACTGCCGGTATCATGGCGGCCTCGCCCAGGACGATGTGTCGTCCGCGCGCCCGGTTCCATTCACGAAGACAGAGGAAGACCGCCATGACGGCAGCAGCACAATTCGACCAGGTTTCCGTAATCAAACGCGCCAACGTCTACTTCGACGGCAAGTGCGTGTCGCACACCGTGCTGTTCGCCGACGGCTCGCGCAAGACGCTCGGCGTGATCCTGCCGGGCACGCTGAACTTCGGCACCGACGCCGCCGAGCTGATGGAAGTGCAGGCCGGCCAGTGCCGCATCCGCCTCGAAGGCACCGACGAGTGGAAGACCTACAGCGCCGGCGAGTCGTTCTCGGTGCCGGGCAAGAGCCGTTTCGACATCGACGTGATCGAGACGCTCGACTACGTTTGCAGCTACCTGTAAGCGCGGCATCGATTCGAACGCCCGCCGCTTGATGCGCGGCGGGCGTTTTTGCTTGTGCGGGGCGCGCTGAACGTGCTGGACGCGCCGCCCTCATGCCTTCGCTAGAATGGGCGCCAGCCCGTCGCCTACGGCTACGGCGCGGGGCACATCATCGGTAGTGAGAGCTTTTTGCAGGGCGTGACGGATACCGCGCCCTGGCGGCGCGTGGCGGTGCTCGTGGCGTGCGGGCTGATCGGCGGAGGCGGATGGTGGGCGCTCTATCGTTACGCGCGCCCGCTCGTGAGCATCAGCGCGGCGATTAAGCCGGGCGGCAAGCGCACGCCCATTTTCGCGCCGACCGTGCACGCGCTGCTGCAGATCGTGACCGTCGCGATGGGTTCGCCGCTCGGGCGCGAAGTCGCGCCGCGCGAGATCGGCGCCGCGTTCGCGAGCTGGCTCGCGAAACGCACGGGCCTCACCGCCGCACTGCGCGAGCCGTCGGCGCGCGAATCCTCCGACTGAACCGCTAAACGCCGAGGTCCGCCAGTGGATGCGCCTCGCCGCGCCACGGCGACGCAAGAAAATGCTGCACGCGTTCGGTCCGCACTTCGACGAGCGTGGCGGGCGCCCAGCGCGGCTTGCGATCCTTGTCGACGAGATGCGCGCGCACGCCTTCGCAGAAGTCGCCCTCCTCGATCGCACGGCCAACGATGCCAAGCTCCATGCGAAAACACTCGGCGAGCGTCATCTGGCGGCCTCGCAATAGCGCTTCGCGCGTGACTTCGAGCATCGTGGGCGAATAGTGTGTGAGCGCTTCGAGTGTGGCTTCGAGCCACGCTCGTTCGGCTTGCGCGTGTTCGCGTTCGAGGTCGGCGCGCAGCGCTGCGACGATCTGCTCGACACGCAGGCGGCGGTCGAAGTGCCGCGCGATGAGCGGCGTGAACGAAGCGAGCGCGCCATCGTCAGCCTCGTGACACGGCGCGACGAATACTTCGCGCAGCGAAGCATGCACATCGCCTGACCATCGCGCCGCCAGCAGACGCGCCTCGTAGCCATCGAGCCATTCGCCCGGCACGCAGGCATCCGCAAGGCCGCAATGCAGCGCGTCCGCGCCGCTGAGCATTGCCCCGGCCAGGCCCACGTAAAGCGCCATTTCCACCGGCATCTTCGCGAGGAAGTGCGTCGCGCCCACATCGGGCAGGAGCCCGATGCGCGTTTCCGGCATCGCGATCTTCGTGCGCGAAGTCGCCACGCGCAGCGCCGCCGCCTGGCCGAGACCCATGCCGCCCCCCATCGTCACGCCGTCGAGCAGCGCGACGAGCGGCTTGGAAAACGTGTGCAGCGCGTAGTCGAGACGATATTCGTCGACGAAGAATTGCTGCCAGCCGTTCGCGCCTTCGCGCGCTTTCTCGCGTGCGAGCGGATAAATCGCGCGCACGTCGCCGCCCGCGCAAAAGCCTTTCGGGCCCGCACCTTCCAGCACGAGTGCGACGATGTCGTCGTCCGTGCGCACGCGTTCCAGCAGCACGGCCAACTCGCGCACCATGGCGTGCGAAAGCGCGTTGAGCGCAGCCGGCCGGTTGAGCGTGACGATCGCCACACGATTGACTACGCGAAACAGCACGTCCTGTTCGGCTTCCGTTACGGCCTGGGTGGAAGCGGGTGATGCATTCATTGCCTAGCTCTCCGTTTCAATATGCCAGCGCGGTTTGCGTTTTTCCAGAAACGCGTTGACGCCTTCGCGCTGGTTGGGCGAATCGAACAGATCGACGAAGCGCTCGCGTTCGACGGCGAGCGCGGCGCCGCGCGGCACGCCATTGCGCGCCTGATGGATCAACGACTTGCTGAAGGTGACCGCTTGCGGGCTCAAGCTCGCAACACGCGCGGCCATGGCGAGCGCGGCCTCGCGCGCGCCTCCGGTTGCGACGACTTCCTCCACGAGACCGATGCGCAGCGCCGTTTGCGCGTCCACGCGTTCGCCCGTGAGGATGATGCGCTTGGCCCAGCCTTCGCCCACGAGCCATGGCAAGGTCTGCGTGCCGCAGCCGGAGGGCAGCAGCCCCACGGCAGGCTCGGGCAGCGCGAGTTGCGCATGCTCTTCGGCAATGCGGATATCGCACGCGAGCGCACACTCCAGGCCGCCGCCCATCGCATAGCCGTTGATCGCCGCGATGACCACGGGCCGCGCCTTCTGCAGCGCCTCGAATGCCGCGCCGAACGCGCTCGCCGCCGTGCGCGCGACCTCGCGATCGCCACTGGCGAAGGCATTGAGGTCGGCGCCCGCGCTGAAAAATTTCGGCCCGCTGCCGGTGATGACGACCGCGCGCACCTGCGGCTCGCGGTCGAACGCTTCGACGACCTGCTGGAGCTGACGCAAACCATCGGTCGTAAAGGCGTTCGCCGGCGGCCGCGACAGCGTGAGCAGGGCCACCGCGCCTTCATGCGCGTACTCGAATTCGATCATTTCGGACTCCGTGTGGATATCAGCGAAGCTCGGGAAAATCCTCTTCCCAATACTCGTCGGGCTGGCGCGCGGGTTCGGCGCTGCGCTCCATTTCGCGTCGGCGCAGCTCTACGCGGCGGATCTTGCCCGAGATGGTCTTGGGCAAGTCGCTGAACTGCAGGCGGCGAATGCGCTTGTACGGCGCGAGCTTTTCGCGCGAGAAGCGGAACACCTCGCGTGCGAGTTCGGGGCCCGCCTCAAAGCCCTGACGCACGATGACGAAGGCCTTCGGCACCGAGAGGCGCAGCTCGTCCGGGCTCGGCACGACCGCCGCCTCGGCGATCGCCTCGTGCTCGATCAGCACGCTTTCCAGCTCGAACGGGCTCAGACGGTAGTCGGACGACTTGAACACGTCGTCGGCGCGGCCCACGTAGACGTAAGAGCCGTCGTCGCGACGCAAGGCGACATCGGACGTGTGGTAGTAGCCGTTGCGCGTGGCGTATTCGCTCGCCTTCGCATTGTTCGCGTAGCCCGTCATCAGGCCGAGCGGACGGTGTGCCGAATCTCGCCCAACCGGTAGCGCGATTTCGCCCTCGCTCGCGGGATGATCGTCGGCATCGACGAGTTCCACGCGATAGCCCGGCAACGGCCGTCCCATCGAACCCGCCACCACGGGCTGGCCCGGCGAGTTGCCGATCTGGCAGGTGGTTTCGGTCTGGCCGTAACCGTCGCGGATCGTAATGCCCCACGCGTGACGCACGCGCTCGATGATCTCGGGATTGAGCGGCTCGCCCGCGCCGACGATCTCGCGCAGCTTCACCGCATACGTTGCGAGCGGCTCCTGCACGAGCATGCGCCACACCGTGGGCGGCGCGCACAGCGTGGTCACGCCGCATTGCACGAGTGCGGCGAGCGTGTCTTTCGGTACGAAGCGCGCGTAGTTGTAGACGAACACGCAGGCCTGCGCGTTCCACGGCGCGAAGAAGCAGCTCCACGCGTGCTTGGCCCAGCCCGGCGAACTGATGTTCCAGTGGACGTCGCCGGGCATGAGGCCGATCCAGTACATCGTCGAGAGGTGGCCTACGGGGTAGCTCTCGTGCGTGTGTTCGACGAGCTTGGGCTTCGAGGTCGTGCCCGAGGTGAAATAAAGCAGGAGCGGGTCGGCGGCGCGCGTGGGGCCGTCGGGTTCGAACGCGGGGCTCGCTTCGTACGCGCGCGACAGGTCGATCCAGCCTTCGCACGCGTTGGGCGCTGCGCCTACCGCTATGCGCTTCACGCCCGCGTCGAGCGCATCGAATTTGCCGAGTTCGGCGGCATCCACGACGACGTAGCGCGCACCGCCCGTTTCCACGCGTTCGCGCACGTCGTCGGGCGAGAGCTGCGTCGTCGCGGGCAGCACGATGGCGCCCAGCTTCATCGCCGCCAGCATCACGTCCCAGAGTTCGACGCGATTGGGCAGCATCAACAGCAAGCGGTCGCCACGTGCAACCCCCTGCTCGCGCAGAAAATTCGCCATGCGCGACGAGCGCTCCGACATCTGCGCGAACGAATAGCGCGTGCCGCCGTCCGCGAGGTCGTCGACGATCCAGAGCGCCGGGTTGTCGTTGCCGCGCGCCATCACGTCGAAGTAGTCGATCGCCCAGTTGAACGTGTCGAGCTTCGGCCACGCGAATTCATCGTACGCGCGTGCGTAGTCGGTACGGTGACGCAGCAGCAGCTCGCGTGCGTCGATGAAGGCCTGCGCGGAAGGGGTGAACCCGGTCATCGTCGTCTCCTGTCGAGCCGGAGTTAGTGCTTTAGCACTTACTCCGGTCCCATGCATAGCTATGGCGCATACGCGCTCGCTTATTATTGCTTCGCCATCCTCATGACTTATCAAAGCTGCCGTGCAATCACCATCCGTTGCACTTCGCTGGTGCCTTCATAAATCTGCGTGATGCGTGCATCGCGGTAGTGGCGCTCCACCGGATAGTCATTCAGGAAGCCGTAGCCGCCATGAATCTGAATCGCGTGGGAGCACACTTCCTCGGCCATTTCGGAAGCATAGAGCTTGGCCTGCGAAGCCTCGGAAAGGCACGGCTTGCCAAGCGTGCGCAGCCGCGCCGCGTGATGCACCAGAAGCCGCGCGGCGTTGATGCGCGTATGCATGTCCGCCAGCATGTTAGCCACGCTCTGATGCTTGATGATGGGCTCGCCGAACTGCACGCGTTCATGGGCATAGGCACGCGCCGCATCGAAGGCCGCGCGCGCGATGCCCAGCGCCTGCGCGGCAATGCCAATGCGTCCGCCTTCGAGATTCGCGAGCGCGATCTTCAACCCTTCGCCGCGCTGGCCGAGCAGATTCGCTTCGGGAATCGCGCAGTCCACCAGCGAGATCGGGCAAGTGTCCGAAGCACGGATGCCCATCTTCTTCTCGTGCGGCCCGACGTTAAAGCCCGGCGTATCGGTCGGGACGATGAACGCGGAAATGCCGCGCTTGCCAGCGTCGGGATCGGTCACGGCGAACACGATGGCAATATTCGCGCGCGAGCCGTTGGTCACGAACTGCTTGTTGCCGTTGAGCACCCACTTGCCGTCGCGCAGTTCGGCGCGCGTGCGCAGGTTGTTCGCCTCGGAGCCCGCCTGCGGCTCGGTCAGGCAAAACGCGCCGATCAGCTCGCCGCTCGCGAGCTTGCCGAGCCAGCGGTCCTTTTGCGCGTCGGTGCCGAACTGCAGGATCGGCCCGCAGCCCACCGAGTTGTGCACGCTCACGAGCGTCGCGCACGAGGCGCAGCCGGCCGCGATCTCCTCCATGGCGAGCGCGTAGGCCACGTAGTCGGTGTACGAGCCGCCCTGCTCCTGCGGCACGATCATGCCGAGAAAGCCCAGTTCGCCCAACTGCTTGACCACCTCGTCCGGCAGCCTGCCGTCGCGGTCCCATTGCGCCGCATTCGGCGCCAGCTGCCCGCTTGCGAAGTCGCGGGCGGCGTCGCGAATCATGCGCTGGTCGTCGGTGTAGAACTCGTCCATGTGTGTCCCCTTCCTGTATCTCTTGCGCTTACCTTCCACTGTGGCGCGATGCGGCCCCGGCTGCAAGACTTGTGAAAAGTGTAGGCACGCGGGCGACCGTATTCGATGCCCGCCACGCTCAAAGTCGCTGATCGGATTTACCATAACGGCTGTGATAACCCTTTGGGAAGCGGCTCTGTGCAACCGGCGAGAACGCAAACACTGAGCGAAAAAGGCACGATCTCGATGAGCCTCGTGAACGAGACGCTCGCGCTGGCGCGCGCGGCCGGCCTCGAAACCGCACCGCTCACCGATGCCGCCGGCATCGCGCCGGCCGTGCTGCTCGCGCCCGCGGCGCGCGTGAGCGCGGCGCAATACGGCCAGTTGTGGTCAGGCATCGCGCGCGCCCTCGACGACGAATTCTTTGGCCAGGATTCGCACGCGATGAAAAGCGGCAGCTTCATCGCCATGACGCACTCGGCGCTCGGCGCCAGCACGGGCCGCCAGGCGCTGCAGCGCGCCGTGCACTTCATGCGGCTCGTGCTCGACGATCTGTCTGGCGAGATCGACATCGACGCCGCCCGCGTGCGCGTCACGCTCTCGCATCGCGCGGGCAAACCCACGCCCACCCTGTTCGCATACGCCACCTGGTTCATCCTCGTCTACGGGCTCGTGTGCTGGCTCGTGGGGCGGCGCATTCCGCTTCTCGCGGCGCGCTTTCGCTGCGCGCAGCCGGACGCCGCGCACGACTACCAGCTCATGCTCTGCGACGACATGGCGTTCGATCAGCCGTCCACCTGGTTCGAATTCGCGCCCGGCTTTCTCGAACTGCCCGTGATCCAGACTGCCGGCTCGGCGCGGGCGTTTCTGCGCAACGCGCCCGGCAACTTCGTCGTGAAGTACCGTAATCCGGGCTCGTTCGCCGCTCGCGTGCGTCGCGCGCTGCGCGCCCTGCCCGTCACCGCGTGGCCCGATGCCGACGCCATCGCACGGCGCCTGAACGTGGCGCCCGCCACGCTGCGCCGGCGGCTGGGCCAGGAAGGCCACAGCTGCCAGTCGATCAAGGACGAATTGCGCCGCGACCTGGCGATCGCGGCGCTGCAGGAGCCGGGCCGCTCAGTCGCCGATGTCGCCGCCGCGGTCGGGTTCGCGGAGCCGAGCGCGTTTCATCGCGCGTTCCGCAAATGGACCGGCCAACGCCCGACGGACTACCGCACGGCAAACGCTCGCAACGACTTTTCGAAGCGTCGCGGGTAACCCAGGAAGCCCCCGATCCCCTTTGACTTAATGAGATAGCGCCTATACTTTTAGGGATATCCCTAATATGAAAGGCCTTGCCATGAACTCCCTTCCGCGTGTAGCGCTCGGCGTCCTCGCCGCAGCGTGCTGCTTCGCGTCGGCTGCGGCGGTGGCCCAACCGTACGATCCCTCACAACCGCTG
This sequence comes from Paraburkholderia sp. CNPSo 3076, assembly GCF_026343935.1. Lineage (NCBI taxonomy): Bacteria > Pseudomonadati > Pseudomonadota > Betaproteobacteria > Burkholderiales > Burkholderiaceae > Paraburkholderia > Paraburkholderia sp. CNPSo 3076. The sequence continues at coordinate 106,504 of NZ_JAPMAL010000003.1, forward strand.
ACTCGAGCGCAGGTCCGTGCGGATCTGATCGAATGGCGGCAGGCGGGCTACGACCCGCTCGACTGGATCGACTACCCGGAAAACGCGCAACGCGCGGGCGCGATCGTCGCGCAGCGGCGTGCGGCGCGCGCCGGATATGGCGCTCCCGCCGGTCAAATGCAGCAGTAATCGCTTGATTGCAGCACGGCCGCAGTAACCCGGCACCGGGCGAAGCAACGCCAGGCGCCTGCAAGCGGTCGTGCCCATTGCCTCCCGCCACGGGCGCACTCGCCGCGCCCTCTCACGCTTGCTACCGCAACGCGCGCTGTTGTAACCGTTCCACGCTCACGACGACGGCTTTTCTGCGCTCGACGAACAATTGTTTACAATCGCGCCCGTAGCCGCACGCTGCGGCATGCGCGCGCGTGCATGGGCACATCAAGGACCAGCCGCGCCGGCTACACGCAAGACACCACACCAACAAGCAGCGAACAACCCGCTCGACTCTCAAGGGCCCGATCTTCATGGACGCCATCAAACGCTATTTCGGTTTCGAAGAAGCAGGCACCAACCTGCGCACCGAACTGCTCGCCGGTATCACGACTTTCCTCACGATGGCTTACATCATCTTCGTGAATCCGGCCATTCTCGGCGACGCCGGCATGCCGAAGGAAAGCGTATTCGTCGCCACCTGCCTCGTCGCGGCGCTCGCCTCGCTCGTCATGGGCCTCTACGCGAACTACCCCATCGCGCTCGCGCCCGGCATGGGCCTGAACGCGTATTTCGCCTATACGGTCGTAAAGGGGATGGGCTTCACGTGGCAGGCCGCGCTCGGCGCGGTGTTCATCTCCGGGTGCCTGTTCTTCATCGTCACGCTGCTGCGCGTGCGCGAAGCCATCGTCAATGGCATTCCACATTCGATCCGCGTGTCGATCACGGCGGGTATCGGTCTCTTCCTCGCGATCATCTCGCTGAAGACCTCGGGCGTGGTGGTCGGCAGCCCGGCCACGCTCGTCGAACTCGGCAACCTGCACGATCCGCACACGATCCTCGCGATCATCGGCTTCTTCGCCATTGTCACGCTCGACGTGCTGAAGGTGCGCGGTGCGATCCTGATCGGCATCGTGGGTGTCACGATTCTCTCGTTCTTCTTCGGCGGCAACCAGTTCCACGGCGTCTTCTCGCCGCCGCCGTCGATCATGCCGACTTTCGCGCAGCTCGACATCAAGGCGGCGCTCTCCACTGGCGTGCTCAACGTGGTGCTCGTGTTCTTCCTCGTCGAGCTGTTCGATGCGACCGGCACACTGATGGGCGTGGCCAACCGTGCCGGCCTGCTCGTGCACGGCAAGATGCACCGCCTGAACCGCGCGCTGCTCGCGGATAGCACCGCGATTCTCGCGGGCTCCATTCTCGGCACCTCGTCGACCACGGCGTATATCGAAAGCGCCTCGGGCGTGCAGGCGGGCGGCCGCACCGGCATGACCGCGCTCACCGTGGCCGTGCTGTTCCTCGCGTGCCTGTTCGTCGCGCCGCTCGCGGGCGTCGTGCCGGGCTACGCCACGGCGCCGGCGCTGCTCTACGTCTCGTGCCTGATGCTGCGCGAACTCGCCGATCTGCCCTGGGACGACGCCACCGAAGTCGTGCCTGCCGCCCTCACGGCGCTTGCCATGCCGTTCACCTACTCGATCGCCAACGGCGTGGCGTTCGGCTTCATCTCGTATGCGGGCCTGAAGCTCCTCACGGGCCGTGTACGCGATGTGAAACTGATCGTATGGATCATCGCCGCCGTGTTCCTGTTCCGGTTCTTCTATCTCGGCAACGCGTAAAAGCAAAAGGGTGGCTTCGCGCCACCCTTTTTGTTTTGATTCGCCGCCGCCCCCCTCAGAATCAAACTTCCCAGCCGCATGGCTGCCCCGCACGGCGCGTCCTCCTTATCATAGGGAACTATCGTCAGATTCCCCGCGCATCAGGAGCCGCCACGTGGCAACTTACTCCGCCGCAACCGAACGCTACACGAAGCCCACCATCTTCTTTCACTGGGTCATCTTCCTGCTCATCGCGCTCGCCTATCTGGCGATCGAGATGCGCGGCCCCAAGGGCACGGACAGCCGCGTGTTCTGGAGCAACGTGCATTTCTGGGCGGGCTCGCTCGTGCTCGCGCTTGCCGTGCTGCGCCTCGCGTGGCGTCTTTGGCGCGGCGCGCCCGCGGAGATCGACTCGAACGCGCTGCTGTCGTTTCTCTCGCGCCTCGTGCATCTCGCGCTCTACCTGTTCATCTTCGTGCAGCCGGTCCTCGGCATTTTGATGATCAACGCCGGTGGCCATCCGGTCACGCTCGCGGGCCTCGATCTGCAGATCACGCTCGTCGGCCCGGACCCCGCCGCGCGCCAGTTCCTCAAAGACGCGCACGTGCTGATCGGCAACCTGTTCTATTGGGTGATCGGGCTGCACGCGCTCGCGGCGATCGCGCATCACGTCGTATTCCGCGATAACACGCTGCGCCGCATGATCTAGCGACAGGGCAGTACATGCGTAAACCAAAGCCGCGCCCCAACGGGCGCGGCAAAAAAATTCAGTTGAACCGAACGCGCCCGCGTCTTGCGGGCGCCTTTGTGTTGACTACGCGCTGGCGTGGGCCTGCACGAAACGCACGTAGCCGCTGCGCAGCACGAGACACTGCGCACGTGTTTCGGAGAGCAAACGGCGCGCGCAAGCCTCGATGCGGTCGCGATGATGGTCGAACGCGCTCAGCATGTCTTCGGCGCGCGGCGAAGCCGCCCCGAAGTGGTCTTCCAGCGCCGCCGCCGTGATCAGACACTCCACCCGCTCGCCATCGATCATCGCCGGAAACGCCAAGGTCAGGTCTGGGCCCGAGTACTCGGGCACCTCATTCGGAAACATGATCTGCATGGTGGTCGCCTTTGGTGGAGGGTGAAAAGGCCGCGTTCAACCGTCCTCGGGCTGCCCCAACCTGGTGCCTGGGAACACCCCGATCCGGCTCGCGCGGATCAACACCAACCCTGGCGAACGACACGTTCGCGCAGGTTGATTTGATTCACTTTAGACGACTTCCTGCCGCCCGCAAAGTCGACGTTGTCACACACCTGAAATAGCCAGCGGCGTCTTCGTCCGATCCCTTTTTCGCAGGTGCAGCATGCGCGTGCGCCGTTGCGCGCACAAACACTCTCCTCCCCGGCCCTGCGCCAACGCGCTGCGCCGGTTGCGGCATCGCACCATGCGCGCCACCCGGGCGCGTCAGGTTTCGCGATGCCGGGGCTGATCGAGATCTTCGAGGTCCTTCGGGTGCAGGGTGAGCATCACCACGAACGCGACGATTCCAAGGGCCACGGTCACCATTCCGGAGAGCACGACGTCGTTCTCGTCGAAGATCAATCCGTCAATCGCATACCCGAGGCCAAAGAGCGCAACGAACGTGGCGAGCACCGCCACCACGATCCTCAATTCGCCGTGCACCATGACGAACTCCGCTACTCAGCGGGGGCGCGACGCGAATGCGCCCTCACCTTCATCATGGCACCCGCGCCGGTAAACTCAAGGCGCAGTTGAGGCACCATCGCGGCTTGAACCGGGCTTCAACCCGGCTTCAACCCGGCTTCAACCCGAATAGGCAGCCGCCGCGTATCCTGTACCATGAACTGCCCCAGAGGCGCCGCTCGCGCACTTGCCATGCTGCGCCGCAGCGTAGCGCCCAAAACGACTGGAGACACGAGTGACCCGACGCCCCGTCACGCCGCACGACGCGGCCCGCGCGGACGCCATCGCGCAGGCTCACGCGCGCTCGCGCGCACTCGGGCTGCGCGCCACCGAGGCGCCCGAGTTCGACGCGCTGGCCGGCACCGACCTGCGCGAGCTGATCGACACGAACCGCACGCTCTATCATCAGGCGCGCCCCGTCATGGACGCCTTGCATGCGCAGATCGTCGATACGCAGAGCATGGTGCTGCTCACCGATCGCAACGGGGTGATCCTCCACAGCTTCGCCGACAGCGACTTCGTCGAGAAAGCGCAGCGCGTCGCGCTGCGCCCGGGCGTTTCCTGGGCCGAGCAGCATCGCGGCACGAATGCCATCGGCACGGCGCTCGTGGAAGGCCAGCCAACCACGGTGCATGCGGGCGAGCATTTTTTGCGCGCCAATCACATTCTCACCTGTTCGTGCGCGCCGATCGCGGATCCGTACGGTCGCACGCTCGGCGCGCTCGACGTGAGCGGCGAGTCGCGCGGTTTTCACAAGCACACGCTCGCGCTCGTGCGCATGTCGGCGCAGATGATCGAGAACCATCTGTTCAACACCGAATTCGCCGATGCCATCCGGCTCCAGTTTCATGCGCGAGCGGAATTCATTGGTACGCTCTACGAAGGTTTGGCGGCATTCTCGGCCGACGGCACGCTCCTCTGTGCAAACCGCAGCGCCCTGTTCCAGTTCGGCGCGCCGCTCGCCGAGTTGCAGCAGCGCGAGTTCGCGGCGCTCTTCGGCCAGCCGTTCGCGGCGTTCATGCAGCAGCTCATGCGCGCGACCCGCGAGCCGCTCACGCTCACACTGCCAAGCGGCGTGCGCGTGATCGCGCGCGCCACGCCCGGCGCGGCCACGTCGGGCGTCGCTACGTCGGGCGTCGCTACGTCGAGCTTCGCTACGTTCGCGCACAGCAGTGCCTTACCCGAGACGTCCCGCTCGCCATACGCGCCTGCGCCCGCCCAGGCGAAAGCGCCCAACGCCGCCGGCACCACGCCGCAGCCCACGCTCGCCGAACTCGACACCGGCGACGCGCGGCTCGCCGCCGCCCTGCAGCGCGTGGCGCGCGTGCGCGGCCGCGACATTCCCGTGCTCGTGCTCGGCCGCACCGGCACCGGCAAGGAATGGCTCGCACGGGCGCTGCATCGCGATTCGCCGCGCCGCGACGGTCCGTTCGTCGCGCTCAACTGCGCCGCACTGCCCGACACGCTGATCGAAGCGGAGCTGTTCGGCTACGAGGACGGCGCCTTCACGGGCGCGAAGCGCCGCGGCAGCGCCGGCAAGATCGCGCAGGCGCATGGCGGCACGCTGTTTCTCGACGAGATTGGCGACATGCCGCTTGCGCAACAGGTGCGGCTCATGCGCGTGCTGCAGGAGCGCGCCGTCGTGCCGCTCGGCGGTACGCGCGCCGTGCCGGTGGATTTGCGCATCGTCTGCGCGACGCACCGCGACCTGCGCGCGATGATCGCCGAAGGCACGTTCCGCGAGGATCTCTACTACCGCATCAACGGCCTCGTCGTCACGCTGCCGGCGCTGGCCGAGCGCACCGACCTCGACGCGCTCGTCGCCCGTATGCTCGAGATCGTGCGGCGCGAGGCGCCGGGCGCGCCCGCGCGTCTCACGCCGGCCGTTCGGGCGTGCTTCGCGCGCTGCCGCTGGCCGGGCAATCTGCGTCAGCTCGCGAGCGCCCTGCGCACGGCGGCGATCATGGCCGAAGGCGAAGACGCCATCGACATGGAGCATCTGCCCGAAGACCTCATGCACGATTGCGACCCCGCGAGCGACTGCGCGGAGCCGTCCGCCGATGCCACGGCTGAATACCAGACAAGCGACACGGAACACGAGCCCGCGCGCCTCTCCGTCTGGCAGTCGCGGCTCATCGAAGAGACCCTCGCGCGCCACAGCGGCAATGTTTCGGCGGCGGCTCGCGAACTCGGTCTCGCACGCAACACGGTCTATCGGCATCTGCGTCAGCGCCGCTGAGCGCACCGGACAGGCAGGAGCGAAGCAGGAGGCGAGGCGCGGCTTCTGCCCACAGCGACGCCAGGGTAAGCTTGGCGGATCGCTTCCCGCACTGCGCCCATGGCCTCCGCTCAGGAAATCAACCGCTTCCGGCGCAATCTCGCCGACGAGCTCGACAGCGCCGCTGTTTACGACACGCTATCCGCGGTCGAGAAAGACGACGAGCGCCGCCGCATCTTCGCCGAACTCGCCGCCTCCGAGCGCGAGCATGCGAGCGTCTGGCGCGAGAAGCTCGCTGCCAACGGCGTCACGCCCCCGCCGCATCGGCGCAGCGCGAAAACTCGCTTGCTGCAAACGCTCACACGCTCGTTCGGCCCTTCGCTCGTGCTGCCCACCGTCGCCGCCGCCGAATACGCCGACCGCGACCGCTACGCGCGCGAACCCGGCGCCGAGAAGCTCTCCGCCCAGGAGCAGCAGCACGCCGCCATCGTGCAGGCGATCGTCGCGAAGAAGCGCGAGCCCGAACACGGCCACGGCCACGGCGAAGCGATCGGCGCCGCCGAATCGTGGCACAAGAGCGCGACGTCGGGCAACGACCTGCGCGCAGCGGTGCTGGGGGCGAACGACGGGCTCGTCTCGAACTTCTGCCTGATCATGGGCGTGGCGGGCGCGGGTAGCGTCAATCGCACAATTTTGCTCACGGGGCTTGCGGGCCTCGTGGCTGGCGCCTGCTCCATGGCGCTCGGCGAATGGCTCTCGGTGACCAACGCGCGGGAGCTCGCGCGCACGCAGCTCGCGAAGGAAGCCGACGAACTCGAGCACACGCCCGACGCCGAGCGCCACGAGCTCGCGCTGATCTATCAGGCGAAGGGCGTCGATCCCGATGAAGCGCGCCGCGTGGCCGCCCAGATCATGCGCAACAAGGACGAGGCGCTCAATACGCTGGCGCGCGAGGAGCTTGGCATCGACCCTAAAGAGTTGGGCGGCAATCCGTGGTCGGCCGCCGTCGTCTCGTTTTGCCTCTTCTCGCTCGGCGCGGCGTTTCCGACCGCCCCGTTCCTGTGGGCGCACGGCGTCACGGCCATCGCGCAGTCGGTGGCGCTGAGCGCGTGCGGGCTCGCCCTTGTCGGCGTGTTCACGTCGCTCTTCAACGGGCGCAGTGCAACCTTCTCGGCGTTCCGGCAGATCGTGATCGGGCTCGCCGCGGCTGCGTTCACGGCGGGTGCGGGGCGGCTGCTCGGGGTGTCGCTTTCATGAGCGATATGAGCCACGAAAGCGAGCAGGACGGCCCGCCACATGTGCCCGTCGTCCGCGTGGAACCGCTCGGGCGCAGCTTCGAAGCGCCGCCCGAACTGACCTTGCTCGAAGCGGCGGCGTTCGAGGGCATCCGTCTGCCGCGCATGTGCCGCAACGGCACCTGCCGCGCCTGCCTGTGCCGCGTGGTGAGCGGCGAAGTGAGCTTCACGATCGAGTGGCCCGGATTGAGCCGCGAGGAAAAAGCCGAGGGCTATGTGCTGACCTGCGTGGCCGTCGCGCGCACGGATCTCGTGCTCGACGTGCCAGAGGCGGAAGCCATGTAGCGGCTGCAAAACGCAGAGCCCGGATGCGAAACGGCCCGCGAATCGAATTCGCGGGCCGTTTTTATCTGCGTGCTGCCGACAGGCTTACTGACCGCCGAAGTACACCGATCGCGGACCGGTGCGAGCCGCTTCCGACACATAGCGAGCGCCCGCAACCGACGTCGAGTTGCTCACACCGCCGAACGAGCCATCGGTCTGGGCGACCGGCGCGGCCGTCTGGGTGGCGACTGCAGCCTGATTGCGGCTCGTTTGCTGGAATTCAACGAGTTGCTCGCGCACTTGCTCGCGGGTCAGACCTTGATCGGCCTGGGCGAAAGCGGCCAGCGGGGCGGCCAGAGCAACGGTGACGGCAACAGCCTTGAGAAGCGACTTCATGGTGACAACCTCCGGAATTATTTGACGTCGATGCGCAACGACGGTGCATACCCTGTCGTGCTCCGCCGGCTCGCTGCGACTCGCCGCATCGGCTGGCTGTGAGTGGATTCTAGGCAAGCGCCCCGGCCGGATACAGACTGTTTCAGGCGAATTGGAATTACGGATTTCGCAATAATCCGGCGAGATTTTAGGGCCGGGTGTTTCACGGCCTTCACACCTTATTGCACGTGCCTGGCACAATACTTCAGGAGATTTCGAACCCGATTGTTGTCGCAAAGAGAACACTGAATTCGTTTTCTAAGTATTTACCCTGACCCTCGGCCCGCATACATTGTCGGAATGGGCCACGCCGATGCGATGGCTCCTCACAAAAAATCGGAGGTTAGTCATGAAGTCGATTCTGAAGGCAGCTGTGCTCGCCGCCATCGTCGCCGTGCCCGCCGCTGCGTTCGCGCAGGCACAACCCCAGCAACAACCTGTGACCCGTGCCGAAGTTCGGGCCGATCTCGCGCAACTGCGCGCCGCCGGCTACGATCCGAGCGACTGGATGCACTACCCGGAAAACATTCAGGCTGCCGAAGCCAAGATCGCAGCGCAGCGCGCTACGGCTTATGGCCCGTCGACGAATGGAACGTCGCAATCGAGCCAGTAAGTTTCGCGACAACCCCGGCTGTGACGCCGGGTTCTCGTGCAAAGCATCAGGCCCGCCCTCGTGAGAGTGGCGGGCCTGATTCGTTTTGAAACGGATTTCCGGCTCGGCGCGGATCATGGCGCACCACGAAGCCGCGCCAGTGTGAGCGGCAAGCCCGCATCAACGGCCGCCCGGTCCGCCGCCACCGTGACCGCCACCGCCATGGCCTCCGCCGCCATGGCCGCCGCCGGGGCCGCCCCCATGACCGCCGCCCGGCGGCCCCCAAGGTCCGCCGTGACCGCCACCGTGACCACCCGGACCTCCACTGTGCCAGCCACCGCCGCCGCCGTGCCAGTCGCCGCCGTGATAATCGCGACCGCCGCCACCGCCCCAGACGCCGATGTTCACGCTGCCATATGTCGGCGCATAGCCCGGCGCGTAGCCGCTGTAATAGCCGGTGGAGTACGGCTGGCCATAGCCGCCGTAACCATAGTCGTAGCCCGGGGCCACCGCACACCCGGCAAGGAGCGCGATGGCGCCCACCGTGAGAACGAACTTGAACATAGCGAACCCTCCTTTCTATTTGTAAGAAAGAAGAATCAGCGTTAAGTTCTTATTGAATTGTGAGCACGGGTTACCGCTGTAACGCTGAACGCGCCTCTACGCGGCGCGTAGACGCCCGCTCCGGGATTTAGCCGCGACGGCCGAGCGCGTCCTCTATTTTCCGGTCGGTCTTGAACTGGCTGAGCGAATACACGGCCCAGATCGCGGCCGGAATCCACCCGACCAGCGTAACTTGCAGGATCAGGCAGACGATGCCCGCAATCGGACGCCCAATGGTGAAGAACAGGAGCCAGGGCAGGATCAGCGCAATCAGTAAACGCATTCGGCGAAACCTCTAAAGCGTGGAAAAAGACGAGTGTGAAAAGAATCAGTTGACGGGCGCGAAGCGCGGCACGAGTCCGCCTTCATACTCGACGAGTTCGAAGAACACGTTGGAGGGCCGCGTCCAGATCGTACCGTTCGCCGCGCGATACACGATCATCGTGACGGAAGGATCCGATTCGAGCGTCGCCTCGCAAACCAGTTCGTAAATGCCGCCCTTGTAGTGCCTGTAGCGCACCATCGTGTTCCCCTCTTCGAGTGCGCAAGCCGTCCCTGCGCGACTGCGCCAGTGTAACAAGGGAAAGCGGCATGCGGACCCGTGTAGCAGACGCCGGCAGGCAAGCTTCAGCGTGACATCACTTCGCGCGGCGCCGCGCCGGACGCGCATCGGACGCAGCCGGCGCGGCGCCGCAGATCAGCGCGACGCCGGCCACCGCCATGGCGCGCAGCGAGGCCCGCGAATCGCCGGCCCGCGCGCGCAGCGCCATGCTGTGCAATAGCGCGGAAGCGAGGCGCGCCAGCATCGGCGCGCTGGCATCGGGCGGCAGCTCGCCTTGCACGAGCGCCGCGCGCAGGCGCCGCTCGAACGCCTTGTCGAACGTGCGCAATCCAGCGGCAAGACGCTCGCGCACCGCGTCGTCGCTGACGGCTTCCACCGCCGCCGTGCCGATCAGCAGGCAGCCGCGCGCTGCGTCGTGCGCCGGCAGATACCAGCCGAGCGCGCCGTCGAATACACGCATCAGCGCCTCGCGCAGCGGCACGGCGCTGTCCAGCGCGGACTCCATCGCCGTGCGCCCCGCTTCCACGTAGCGCTCCATGGTCTGCAGATAGAGCGCGTGCTTGTCGCCGAATGCGCCATAAAGGCTCGGCCGGTTCATGCCGGTCGCCTCGCTCAGGTCGTCGAGCGACGTGCCTGCATAGCCATTGCGCCAGAACGTATCGCGCGCGCGGGCGAGCGCCTCTTGCGGATCGTAGGCGCGCGGCCGCCCACGCGGGCGGCTATCCTTTTTTGTACTGGATTGCATAGAAATATTGGATCGGCGATTTTTGTTCACTATAGTACAAAATTCGAAAAGCCCGAAAACCCGCAACGGAGGATGACGATGGATCTGTATTTTGCCCCGCTGGCGTGCTCGCTCGCCACGCGCATCGCGCTCTACGAGGCAGGCGCGCAGGCACGCTACATCCAGGTCGATACGCTCACGAAGCAGCTCGCCGAAGGCGGCGACTTCTTCGCCGTCAACGCACTCGGCCAGGTGCCCGTGCTGCGCGAGGACGACGGCTGGACGCTCACCGAAAACTCGGCGGTGCTGCCGTGGGTGGCCGACCGTTTTCCCGAGGCACGGCTCGCGCCGCCAGCGGGCACACGCGAGCGCGCGCGCCTGCAGCAATGGCTTGGCTTCATCGGCACCGAGCTGCACAAGGCCGTGTTCGTGCCGCTGCTCGGCAAGGACGTGGACGAAGCCGTCAAGGAGTATGCGCGCGGCAAGATCCCGCGCCGCTTCGGCTTGCTCGCGCAGCATCTCGAATCGCGCACCTTCCTGCTTGAGGAGTTCAGTGTGGCGGACGCCTATCTCGTGACCGTGCTGAACTGGGCGCCGTACGTGGGCATCGATGTGTCGCAATGGGAGGCCGTCGCGACCTACGCGCAACGCGTGCGCGAGCGGCCCCCTGTTGCGAGAGCCTTCGCCGAAGAGTACGAGATCTTCAGGCGCACGCGGCACTGAGGCGCGCTTTGCCGGCTATTTTTTTCGCCCGGCAAGCGCTTTTTTGTCGTGCGATAACGTTGCGGTCGCCACATTCGTCGGAGCCGCACAATGGCCACGCTCGAAGCCTTGCGCATCGTCCTCGACGACCCGCATACGCCCGAAATCATCCGCAATCACGTCATCGACTCATTGCAGTACGCGCTGCGCAATCACGGCCAGGTGTTCGCCGCGAAAGAGATCGAATGGCTCGCCACGTGGGACGATGCGCGCATTCCGCTCGCGGCTTCGAAGGAGCTGCGCCGGCGCGTAGGTCAGGGCTGACGCGCGCCTTGCACATTCAGCCGTTCGCGAGATCCGCGAACACCGTCTTAAGATCGCGGCCCGCGCGCGCACGCGCCTGCTGCACCACCCGCTCCTCCAGCTCGCCTAGATGCGCACGCATCGTGGCGAGCGCCGCCGCCAGGTCCCCCGCCTCGAGCGCCTCGATGATCTGCGCGTGCTCGTCGGGCGCGCACATCGACGCCTTCGACGGATCGAACAAGGCCTTGTAAAGCTCCGTTTTCGCGACCAGTTGCGCCAGCGCTTCCACGAGCGCAGCGCCGCCCGCCTGCTCGGTCAGCAGCAGATGGAACTGCCCCGCGAGGCGCACCGCTTCGTCAACGCGCGCCTCGCGCAACGCCTTCTTCTCGCTGCGCACGTGGGCCGCGAGCTTGCGCCGCATCGCGGCGTCGAGCGTGCCGCACAGGCTCACCATGACGCCCGCTTCGGCCACCTGGCGCGCGCGGTACACGGCGCGAATGTCGTCCTCGGAGGGCGAAGGCACGAACGCGCCGCGATTGGGTTCGAGCACGAGTTTGCCTTCGAAGCCGAGGCGCGCCAGCACCTTGCGCAACGCGCCGCGCGTGCAGCCGAACGCCGCCGCGAGTTCGCGCTCCACCAGTTGCTGGCCCGGCGCGAGCTTGCCTTCCAGCAGCGCGGAAGAAATCGACGCATAGACATGCGCTTCGACATCGGACGGTTCGTCGGTATCGCGGGGCGGAGCGAGGCGGGAGGATTGGGCCATGGGCAGGCGCGCTAGCTGGGTTGGGTCGGTGGGTCAGGTCGCATTGTAGCGAGCCCCATGGCGAGGCGATATAGACGCGCGCCCATACTCGATCGCCCATGCCGGACATAGCTGGCATGGGCTAATTGTTAACAATTATTTTGTATAATGGTCAACCATAAAGCCGTAAAAAGGTTGACCGCATTGAACCCTCTAAACCGCTCCATTCGTTCCCAGACGCCGTCCGGCGACTCGGCCAGCGTGCTTGCGTGGTATGCCGCGATCGTCGCGATCGGCCTGAATCTGCGGCCGCTGCTCACCTCGATCAGCCCGCTCATGACGACCATTCGCAACGACACCGGGCTGAGCTTCTACGGCGTATCGCTGCTCACGAGCCTGCCCGTCGTCGCGATGGGGCTCGGCGCGTTCGGCACCGGCCTGCTCGCGCGCCGACTCGGCGAGACCCGCGGCGTCGCGCTCGGGCTCGTGGCGATTGCCGCGGCATGCGCGGCCCGCGCATTCGCCGCCAGCGGCGGCGGGCTCATGCTCACGGCGGCCGCGGCCGGTGCGGGCGTCGCGGCCATCCAGGCGCTGCTGCCCGCCGTCATGAAGCAGCGTTTCGCCACGCGGGTGCCGCTCGCAATGGGGCTGTTCTCGGCGTCGATCATGGGCGGCGGCGGGCTCGGCGCGAGCCTGAGCCCACTCGTCGCGCGCCTCAGCGGTTCGTGGCATGCGGGGCTTGCCGTCTGGGCATTGCCGGCGCTGGTCGCACTCGCGATCTGGGGGGTGTTGAACGGCGGGTTCGGAGCAGGCCGGCGCGCAAAGCAGGCCGCCACCTCGCCCTCCCAGGAGCATGCCGACACGGCAACGGTGCCGGTCTGGCGCAAGCGCCGGGCGTGGATGCTCGGTCTGCATTTCGGGCTCGTCAACGGCGGCTATACGAGTCTCGTCGCGTGGCTGCCCGCCTACTATCAGCAGCATGGCGCGAGCGTCGAAGCGAGCGGCTCGCTGCTCGCCGCGATGACCGTGTTCCAGGCCGCCAGCGCGCTGCTCCTGCCGCTTGCCGCGGCGGCGTTCACGGACCGGCGTCCCTGGCTCGTTCTGGGCCTGTGTGGCCAGCTCGTCGGCGTGATCGGCCTCGCCGCGTGGCCCGAGGCCGCGCCGCTGCTGTGGGTCGCGGCGGCGGGCGCGGGGCTCGGCGGCACGTTCTCGGTCACGCTCGTCACCGCGCTCGACCATTGCGCGGACCACCGCCTGGCCGCGCGGCTCGTCGCCTTCGTCCAGGGTCTGGGCTTCATGATAGCCGCGCTCGCCCCCATCGTGGCCGGCCGCGTGCGCGACCTCACGGGCGGTTTCACGGGCGCGTGGATCATGCTCGCTGTATCGATCAGCGCGATGATCGTGCTCACGCTCGCGTTCTCGCCGCGCAGCTACGGGCGCTGGCTCGGCTCCCACGGCCCGGCCGGGGACGGCGCGATCGCGCAAAACCGCGCGCCGCTCGACGCCTGAGCCTCCCGCACAACTCAAATCGAGCGTCGGCGCAAGCCCTGCAAGGCGCCCCGCCGGGCCGCGGCGCACCCATGCAACACATCGCCCGCAGCACGTCGTGAAACGTTTGCATAAGCGCCTGTATGAATGTACAGTGCGTGCAGCCGGCCGTCCGTGCCGCCCGGTCGCCGTACCGGGTTACGCCGCTCCATCGCGCCCCGGTGCATGGTGCGGCCCCGGCCTGTATATCGAAACGGAGAACACGACGTGCGATTCTTCATCACGGGGACCTTGCTGGGCGTCCTCGCGTCCACCGCGGTCGCCGGGGAACACTACATCGAGATCTGGAATCCGCCGGAAGCGCGCACGCCCTCGGCGCATGCGGGCAATGCCGGCAAGAAGGCGCATCACGGCACCAAGCACAGGCTTGCCTCTGCCGACAAGCTCACCACCCGCAAGATCGCCGAACCGGCCGTGCGCGCTCCGGCGCCCACGCTGCCGGCCACGCCGGGCGCCCCCGGGCGCACCGCGCCGGGCAACGGGACCCTGCCGGAAATTCCGCCGCAAATCGGCCCCGATGGCAACGTGCTGACGGTGTGAGCTAGCGCGTCAAAGCACGACATACAGCGCGGCACGCAGCTGCCGCAATCACGGCCTCGAAGACCTCAAAGCGCCGCCCGTTCCCGTCTCCAGAAAAAAAACAGCCCCGTCACCGGAGAAGTGCGGGGCCGAATCCCATGTCAAGGAGATGTCATGGAGGAGACGGCTTCATCTTAGCCACGGCCCGCCGCGTGTCCAACCAATGGTTTCGCATATGCATTTCGGACCGCATAGCGCAGCGCAACCTGGCGCTGCCGGCATATGGATAGAACAAAAAGTCGTTTCGCGCCGCGCAGCGGGCTCTCTAAGATGACCCTTTCCAGCCTGCCAGGCTTCGTGGCTGCGTTGCCCGATCACGCGCGAGCCAGGTCTCATCGCATTTCCGGGAGTCCCCCTTGAGCATTTCCGATTCGCATCGCCGCCCGCTCGTGGTGGGCATCGGCGGCACGACGCGCGCCGCCTCGTCGACCGAGCGCGCGCTCGCTTTCGCGCTGCGCGGCGCCGAAGACGCCGGCGGGCGCACGCAATTATTCGGCGGCACGTTCCTGCATATGCTGCCGCACTATGCGCCCGAAGACCCCGTTCGCACCGACGCCCAGCTCGAACTGATCGAAGCCGTGCGCGCCGCCGACGCTGTCATCATCGCGACGCCCGGCTATCACGGCGGCATTTCCGGGCTCGTGAAGAACGCGCTCGACACGCTCGAAGAACTGCGTGCAGACAACCGCCCATACCTCGACGGCCGCGCGGTGGGCTGCATCGTCACGGCCTATGGCTGGCAGGCCACGGGCTCGGTGCTGACCTCGCTGCGCTCGATCGTGCACGCGCTGCGCGGCTGGCCAACGCCGTTCGGCGCGGGCATCAACACGCTGGAGACTCGCTTCGAGAGCGCGCAGCAATGCTCCGACGGCAAGGTCGCCGAACAGCTTGCCACGGTCGGCCGCCAGGCGGCGCAGTTCGCGCTCGCGTTCGGCGGCCAGGGCCAGGAACACTACGCGGCGCCGCTGGCGAGCGCCTTGAACAGCGTCAGCGGCGCGCAGGCCGCCAACGCGCCGCGCACCGAAAAGCGCCTGAGCCTCGCCGTCTGACACGCTGCCCGACCTCTCCTGCTTGCCCACCCGCACGCCGTCGACGCGCGGGGCGGGAAATGTTCCCTAACCCACATTGCCGGCCTCGCGCGGCGCGCATCGCGTGCGCCATCCCACAGACGCCGCCTACCGCGCGGTCCACATTGAAGCCAGATTCACCCCCTCGCCTCATCCGGATCATTCTGCTGACCGTCCCAGGCCACACGTGATTTGCTTGCGACGAATGATTGGTTCCATCGACATACGGCGGCCCGTACGCTGGTCCGTGTCGGCACCGTGAGTGAACAGCAAATACACGCGTCACTCTGAAAGAGAACCCGAGCAAATCAGCAGAAGATCAGCAGGAAGCGCGGCCATGAACACACCATTACGCTACAAAGGCTACGTCGTCGCCCCCAGCGCGCAGCAACTCCCGAACGGCCTTTTCGCCGCCAATCTCACCATTGGCACGCAGCCGGGCGCGCAGCATTCGTTCGACGAGCTCGATTACTTCTTCGAAGAAAGGCACGCGCTCGCCTACGCCTGCCGCTGGGCGCGCATGTGGATCGACCAGCAGCGTCGCTGCGCGTGAGGGCGCATGCTTCCTTACGGTTGTGACAGAATAGGAGTCATAGCCCCTTCACGTTAGATGCTCATGTCCGAAACCCTGACGCATCCGGACGAAGGCGCAGCCTTCATCTCCGAGAAGGACGCCGCGCTGCGGCGCTGGACTCACGACACGCCAGGGCCCATCAGGATCGGATCGGACGAACACCGCAAGCTGTTCTGCCGGGTGCTGCTCGACACCCACGATCCGTACCGCCCCGCCGTGCTCGACTGGCCGAAGCTCGAGCCCGACGCGCTCAGCCGCCTCACGTCGCCGCCGACCTGGGACATCGCGGTGCAGGCCGAAGGCCGCGCCTCGATCCGCGTGCTGCCTTACGCGCAAACTTTGAGCGACCCGCTGCTGCGCGAAGCGATCAAAATGGACGCGGCCGAGGAAGCGCGCCACAAGGCAACGCGCGCGACTCGAACTTCCTGCCCGCGAACCGTGAGGGGCTGGGCGACTCGCTCGAACCGCGCGAGATGATCGAACTCTGCCTCGAAGAAAACGGCGCGCGCATGAGCGGCTACGACGCGCGCCTGTCGCGGCCAACGTTCGTCCCCACGCTTGCACGCTTCGCGCTGCGCCGCTTGAAGAAGTAGCGCCACAACGTAGGACACGCGTAGCCTGCAGCAACGCGACACGCGTGTTGTTAGCATGGCTGCATAGCCGCACGAGGAGAACGCTGCATGACCTGGACTGTCGACCAGCAACTGGAACTGAGCGCAACGCAAGCCATCGAGGCTATCCACGCGGGACAACTGAAGGCCGCCGACTACGTCGCCACGCTGCTCGCGCGCGCGCAGGCGCTCTCCAACCTCAACGCGCTAACCGTGCTCGACGTGGAAGGCGCACTCGCCGCCGCGCAGCGCATCGACGCGCTCGGCGCAAACGAGCGCGCGCGTCTGCCGCTCGCCGGACTGCCCGTGGTCGTGAAGGACAACATCAATACGCGTGGCCTGCAAACCTCGGCCGGCACGCCCGCGCTCGAAGGCTTCGTGCCCGCACGTCACGCGCCTTCGGTCCAGCGTCTCGTCGATGCCGGCGCGATCCTGCTCGGCAAGGCCAACATGCACGAACTCGCATTTGGCATTACCAGTACGAATCTCGCACCGCATGCGGGGCCCGTGCGCAACCCCTGGGATCCCGAACGAATTCCCGGCGGCTCCTCCGGCGGCACGGCGGCCGCCATTGCGGCGCGCATCGTGCCCGCCGGACTCGGCACCGACACCGGCGGCTCCACGCGCATTCCCGCCGCGCTGTGCGGCATTGTCGGCTTGCGCCCGAGCGTGGGCGACGGCGGCACGCAACGCCGCTATCACGACTCGCAGGCCGTCGTGCCGATCAGCCATACGCGCGACACGGTCGGGCCGATGGGGCGCACGGTAGCCGACGTCGCGTTGCTCGACGCCGTGATCACCGGACACGGCCCGCTCTCGCCGGCCGCCGTGACGAATCTGCGCATTGGCCTGCCCGCGCCGCTGTGGGAAGGTCTCGAAGCCGCGCTCGAAGGCGTGGCGCGCGCCGCGCTCGCGAAGCTCGAAGCCGCGGGCGTCACGCTCGTGCCAGTCGAAATGAGCGAGCTGCTCGCGCTGAACGACCGCGTGAGCTATGCGATCGCGCTGCACGAGCCCATCGACGATCTCGCCGCATGGCTCGTTGCGAATCACGCACCGGCGCGAACCGTGGCCGAAGTCGCCGCGCGCATTGCGAGCCCCGACGTGCGCGCGGCCTACGATGCCGTGCTCGCCGACACGCGCGGCGGCGACTATCACGCTGCGATGACCGTGTGGCGGCCGCGCCTGCAGCAGCTTTACGCGCAGACTTTCGCGGCCAGCGGCCTCGACGCGCTGCTCTTTCCCACGACGCGCCTTGCCGCCGTGCCGATCGACGAACTGAACGGTTCGTCTCGCGTTTCGATCGACGGCGCGGCGCCGATCGACGAGATGGAGGCGTATCTGCGCAACACCGATCCCGCGAGCAACGCCGGCATTCCGGGCCTCGCGCTGCCGGCAGGTCTTGTCGACGCGCGCTTGCCAGTCGGGCTCGAACTCGACGGTCCGGCCGGCGGCGACCGCAGGCTGCTCGCGATCGGCCTCGCGTTCGAAGCGATTCTCGGGACACTGCCTGCGCCGGAGATTTGAGCGCACGGGCCACCCTGGCAACGAGCAAGCCGCGCGGTGCATTCTTGCAGCGCCGATCATTCAATTAGCCATCCGGATTAAATGGCCTTGGCGCCGGGCACCCGCGCGCGCAGCCTGCGGCAAATAAGCGCACGCGCCACCGCTACCCCGCCTCGGGCGTGGGTTCCCCGCCCGCATCGACGGACTCAAGACGCATTTGCCGCCACAACTACGGCGCTGCCGCTACAATGAGAACAGTTCTCATTCGTTGTAAGCAAGCCCCTCACCTATGCGTCTGACCGATCTGTCCAAAGGAGCGACCGCCCTCGTGGAGCGTGTCGAGGATATCGATGCCCCCGACCCGATCGCGCAGCGTCTGCGCGACCTCGGCTTCGTTGCGGGCGAGCCCGTGCGCGTGGTTGCGCGCGCACCCTGGGGCGCGGACCCGCTGCTCGTGCAGATCGGCTCGACCCGCTTTGCATTGCGCCGCGCGGAAGCGCAGCGCGTGAGCGTGACGACGAACGGGGAGACCGCCCAATGAGCCTGGCTCCTGTTACGCCGTTGCGCGTGGCGCTGGTCGGCAATCCCAACTGCGGCAAGACCGCGCTCTTCAATCTGCTGACCGGCGCGCGCCAGAAGGTCGCCAATTACGCGGGCGTGACGGTCGAGCGCAAGGAAGGACGCTTTGCCACGCCCTCGGGCCGCAAGGTGCAACTGCTCGATCTGCCGGGCGCCTACAGCCTCGATTCGACGAGCCCCGACGAGCGCGTGACGCACGACGTGCTGCTCGGCCGCTACCCGGGCGAGGCCGCGCCGGATCTGACCGTCTGCGTGGCCGACGCGACGAATCTGCGCCTGCATCTGCGCTTCGTGCTCGAAGTGCAGCGCATGGGGCGTCCGATGGTGCTCGCGCTGAACATGATGGACGCCGCGAAGCGCCGCGGCATCGAGGTGAACGTTGCCGAGCTTGCGCGCCAGCTCGGCATGCCCGTGGTCGAAACTGTGGCCGTGCGGCGCGGCGGCGCGCAAGCGCTCATCGAGCTGATCGAGCGAACGACGGCTGAACAACCCCAGACGCCAGCAGGAACCGCAACGGCGGCAGCGGCCAACGACGACCTGCACGTCACGGTGCGCGCGATCCTCGCGAGTGCCGTGACGATGCCGCGCGCCACCGACGCGCGCGACGACGCCATCGACCGCTTCGCGCTGCACCCTGTGCTCGGCCCGCTGATCCTCGCGTTCGTGATGTTCCTCGTGTTCCAGGCGGTGTATTCGCTTGGCAAGCCGCTCACCGACGCAATCGGCGATGGCTTCACCTGGCTCGGCGCGGCCGCCGGCGCGGCGCTGCCCGACGGCCCGCTGCGCAGCCTCGTGACGGACGCGCTGTTCGGCGGCGTCGGCACCGTGCTCGGCTTTCTGCCGCAAATTCTGGTGCTGTTCTTCTTTATCCTCGTACTGGAGGAGTCGGGCTATCTGCCGCGCGCGGCCTTTCTGCTCGACCGCATGATGGTGGCCGTGGGTCTCACCGGACGCTCGTTCATTCCGCTGCTGTCGAGCTTCGCGTGCGCGATTCCCGGCGTGATGGGCACGCGCAGCATCTCCGACCCGCGCGACCGGCTCGCCACGATCCTCGTCGCGCCGCTCATGACGTGCTCGGCGCGCTTGCCCGTTTATGCGCTGCTGATCGGCGCCTTCATTCCGCACCGCATGATCTTCGGCGTGTTCAACCTGCAGGGCCTGGTGCTCTTCGCGCTTTACGCCGCCGGCATCGTCGGCGCGATGGCGGTGGGCTGGGTCATGAAGACCCTGCGCCGCGATCACCGCGAACACGCGCTGCTCATGGAACTGCCCTCGTACCGGCTGCCGCGCGCACGCGACGTCGCCATCGGCCTGTGGGAGCGCGGCGCGATCTTCCTCAAGCGCCTCACGGGCATCATTCTCGCGCTCACGGTGCTGATGTGGTTCATCTCCACGTTCCCCTCGCCGCCCGCAGGCGCGACGCTGCCCGCGATCGATTACTCCATCGCCGGCTATCTCGGCCGCGCGCTGCAATGGCCGTTTGCGCCGCTCGGCTTCAACTGGCAAATGAGCCTCTCACTGATCCCCGCGTTCGCCGCGCGCGAAACGGCGGTGGCCGCGCTCGCCACGGTGTACTCGGTGGCGGGCGGCGACGCCGATACCGCCGCGCTCGGCCACACGCTCGCGCAGAACTTCTCGCTTGCCAGCGCCCTCTCGCTGATGGTGTGGTTCGCGTTCGCACCGCAATGCATGTCCACGCTCGCCGTGATTCGCCGCGAAACGCGCTCGTGGCGCGCCGTCGTGGTTTCGTTCGGCTACATGTTCGTCGTGGCCTACGCGGCCTCGTTCGTCACGTATCAGATCGCGAGGCACTTCGTATGAACGCCGGACTCGTCGCACAATATGCGGTGATCGCGCTGCTCGTGGCCGCGAGCTTCGTCTATACGCTGCGCAAGCTCGCGCCGAAAACGGCCACGCGCCTGCAAGCCGCCGTGGCCGCCATACTGTTGCGCCCGCAACGTGGTGCATTCGCGCAGCGCCTCGGGCGCTTCGTGCAGCCCAAGGGCGCGACCGGCGATTGCGGCGACGGCTGCGGCACCTGCCGCACCTGCGGACCGACGCCTGCGGCAACGGACACATCGAGCACGCAGCCGGTCACGTTGCATCCGCGCCGCAAATAAGCCGCGCCAACCGCGCACAAGCGACTGTCACAGCCATTGCGCTACACTGCGCGCTGCGTCGCGCCGCGACGCGTGCAGGTTTCGCAGCGCGGCGCGTTCGATCGAATGAACCCAGACTTCGTACCGATGCGATCCTTGCGCGTTACCCCTTTCATGCGGATGTCCAGGCTTGCCGTCGCCACGACGGCAGTCGTGGCGCTCGCCGCCACCGGCGCCTGTGTGCGCCTCTCCGCGGTCGACTCCGACGGTCTCTGGAAAGTCGTCGGCGGCCAGTGCGTGCCGAACATGCGCGACAAGGGCAAGCCCGGCCCCTGCACCACCGTCGACTTCCAGAAGCGCTATGCCGTGCTCAAGGACATCGCAGGGCGCGCGCAGTATCTCGTGATCCCCACCGACCGCGTGGGCGGCATCGAGAGCCCCGAGATTCTCTACGGCGGCGCGCCCGAATACTGGGTAGGCGCATGGGGCGCGGGACGCTTCGTGGAGGCGAAGCTCGGCATGCCGCTCGCAGGCGATCAGCTCGGTCTCGAGATCAACTCCTCGGAGCGCCGCACGCAGAATCAACTGCATATCCACGTCGATTGCATGCGACCCGATATTACGAAGGCACTCGCACCGTATGGCGACATGGCGCCGGGCACGTGGCGCTGGACCATGCTCGACGGCTCGCGCTACCGCGTCACGCGCGTGACGAGCCTCTCGGACAACAACAATCCGTTCCGCGTGGTCGAGCGCGATCTCGGCCCGAAACAGACCATGGCCGTGCAGACGATACTCGTGACGGGCGCCGGCCCCGATGCAAAGCGCAACGGCTGGCTCGTCGTGAACAGCGGGCTCGATGTCGACGGCGGAACCGGCACGGCGGAAGGCCTGCTCGACCATTCGTGCAGCCTCGCGCAAACGAAGAGCGCTTCGCAGTAGCGCGCAGTCGCGCCAGGGTGCATTCAGCCCGCGTCGTCCTCGCGCGCGACGCTCACCAGCCAGCGTCGTATCACCTGCTCCTCTTCGGACGTGAAGCCCGCGGCCATGTGCGCCTCCAGCTTCTTCACGCGTGCGCGGCACTGCCTGAGCAGCGTTTCGCCCTCGTCGGTCACGTCGATCTGCTGAATGCGCCCATGCACCGCGTGTGGGCGACGCACGATCGCGCCGCCGCGCTCCAGATTCGCGACGATCACGCTCACCGTTTGCGGCGTGAGCGCCGCGAGCCTCGCGAGATCGGCGCCCGAAATGCCGGGGTAAGCGGCCAGCAAGGTCAGCACGACGAATTGAGGCGGCGTAATGCCGAGATCGTCGAGCGCGCGTTCCATGCGCAAACGGTGCGCCGCACCCGCCTGGCGCAGCAGGTAGCCGAAATAGCCCGCCTCGCCGCGCTTGCCCTCGCCGACCGCCGGAATCGCGCTCGCGTGCTCGCCCCTTGCCGAAGCCGGGTCTTTCCTCGCTGTCTTGCGCATGATGTCAGAGTTCGAATATGATGTTCGTGCTCTGATATTAACGACCAAACTCCGCGAGGTCCAGTCATGTCCAGCGCTTCTACTCGCATTGCTTATGAAACCTTCGTGCGCGACGCCGCCCCGGTGGCCGCCGCGCTCTCCGCCATGAGCAAGGCTGTCGACGCGTCCGGGCTCGAAAAGCCGCTCACCGAGCTGCTGAAAATCCGCGCCTCGCAAATCAACGGCTGTGCGTTCTGCATTCAGTACCACCTCAACATTGCACGCGAGAAAGCCGTGCCGCGCGTCAAGCTCGATCTCGTGGCCGCATGGCATGAGGCGCCGGAATACTTCAGCGAGCGTGAACGCGCGGCGCTGGCTTACACGGAAGCGCTGACCACGAAGCTCCATGACGGCGTGAGCGACGCGCTCTACGCGGACGTGGCGCGCCACTTTCCCGGCGAGCAGATGGCGTTCTTGACCGCCGCCGTGGCGAATATCAATGCGTGGAACCGCATTGCCGTGGCGCTGCGCTTTGCGCCGCCGGTGCGCGACAAAGCAGGCTGAGGAAAGGAAAGGTAAGGATTGCACGCATTCCAACTCAAATTCACTGTATTCGACCTGGGCCGCTTACCAGGCAGACGGGCAATCCACGAGCAGCAGCCAGATGTCGGGCACCGCTTCGACGTCGAGCACGTCGTCCACGTCACCCGGTGCGCTTGCCGCCGCGCTTCAGCAATTCCTCGGCGCGCTGTTCCAGGCCGCCGCGCAACAGAGCGGCGTCACCACGACGGCCTCGGACGACAGCAGCGACAGCAGCGCGGTGTCGTCGGCAAGCGCTACGTCGGCGACTACGGCATCCAGCTCCAGCACGTCGTCCACGTCGAGCGATACGAGCGATACGACCACTGCGGCAGCGATGATGCCCCCGCCGCCGCCTCCGCCGCCCTCGTCGGCAGGCGGTTACGGCAGCGATCTCGCTTCGGCGATCTCGAACCTCGCGCAGTCGCTTTCGTCGGCTTCGAGCAGCACGTCCTCCGATTCGAGCACGGCAAGCAGCTCGTCGAGCAGTAGCAGCAGCAGTTCGGACAGCGAATTGACGTCCGATTTCCAGAACCTGACGGCCATGGGCGCCTCGTCGAGCAGTTCGTCGAGCGGCACGACGTCCGAGCTTCAGCAATTCCTCACGACGCTCGCGAGCAACCTGCAGCAGCAGGGCTCGGGCGCCGCGAGCGGCCTGTTCGTCAGCACGACGGCCTGACCCAAGACGTCCACGAGCGCCCGCTTTTTCAAGCGTTGGC
This sequence comes from Paraburkholderia sp. CNPSo 3076, assembly GCF_026343935.1. Classification (NCBI taxonomy): domain Bacteria; kingdom Pseudomonadati; phylum Pseudomonadota; class Betaproteobacteria; order Burkholderiales; family Burkholderiaceae; genus Paraburkholderia; species Paraburkholderia sp. CNPSo 3076. The sequence continues at coordinate 129,727 of NZ_JAPMAL010000003.1, forward strand.
ACGTTTGCGCGCCGGTCCGCAAGGGGCTCGGCGCGCTTTTTTTTTTCGTGGCGGCGTATCAGCCGTGGGTGACAGGAAAGTTGAGCTTTACGAGCAGGCCGCCGTCGGGATGGTTCTCGACGTCGCATTGGCCGCCGCTGTCGCGCGCGAGCCGTGCGACGATGGCCAGCCCGAGGCCGCAGTGACCTTCGCCGCCACGCGCCGCATTCAGGCGCACGAACGGCCTCATGGCGGCGGGAATGCGCTCGCGTTCGATGCCCGCGCCGTGATCGCGTACGCGTATCAGGAACGCCCCGTCTTCGATCGCCGTCGAGATTTCGACCGGCGGGGCGCCATACTCGAGCGCGTTGTCGACCAGATTCGTGACGAGCCGGTCCAGCGTGACCTGCGGTAGCTTGAACCGGGGACCGGCACGCAGATCGAGCACGAACAGCGGCCCGTTACCGCCCTCGATTTCGTCAGGATTGCCAAACTGGCTTTGCAGAAAACCGTCGACGCCCAATAGCCTGCCCGCGTCGGGCGACTGTTGCGCGAACTCCAGAAACTGCTGGACGATGTGGGTGAGCGAATCGACGTCGCGCAGCATGCCGTTGCGCTCCGCCTCCTCGGCCATCAGCGTCGCGCGCAGCTTGAGCCGCGTCAGTGGTGTCTTCAGATCGTGCGCGATGCCGCTCAGCATCACCACGCGGTCATCTTCGGCCTCGTTCACGCAGCGCATCATGTCGTTGAACGATGCGCTCACGTCGCGCAGTTCGCGCGGCCCCTTGCCTTCGAGCGGCGCAATGCGCTCGCCGGTGCCGAACCGCCGCGCCGCCTGGGCGAGGCTCGCGAGCGGCTTCTGGATCTGCCAGGCAGCCAGGAACGACAGCGTGAGCGCCGCCAGCAGCATCGAAATCCCTTCGATGACAAAGCGCGGCGGCGGCGGAATATCGACCGGCACGACGACCCAGCTCGTGCTGCCCGGAAAGCGCACCCACAGTTGCGGCGGGCGCGCGTCGTCCACGGCGAACTGCGTGCCGGGCGGCAATTGTTCGCGCAGATGACGCGTCAAGTCGACCAGCGGCCTGCGCGTCGGTTCGTGCAGGTGCGTGTCCTTGGGCACGTTCCACACCGGCACGCGGTGCACGCGCAACACGTCGCTCAGGTCGCCGCCCTTCGGCGGCTCGAGCGAACCGCCGAGATGCACCGGGGGCGGCAGCGTGCCGCCGCCGACGTGCTCTTCGCTGGCCACCCGCAGCGCGAGCAGGACACCACGCGCGAAACCATCGACTTCATGGCGCGGCGGCTGGCGGGCAAGCAGCAAAAACCAGCCGAGCTGCATGGAAAGCAAAACCGCCGCCGAGAGCAATGCCATGCGCCCGAACAGCGTATTCAACGGACTTCTCACTGAATTGCTGCGCCGTGCGCCTCCGAATAATTCGCCGGGTCCGGCACGAATACATAGCCCTTGCCGCGCACGGTCTGGATATGGCGCGGATTCGACGGATCGGCCTCGATCACGCGGCGCAGGCGCCAGATCGGCACGTCGAGGCTGCGTTCGTGGAACTCGCGCTCGTCGCGATGCACGATATCGTGGATCAGCGTGCGCGAAAGCACTTTGTAGGGATGCGTGGCGAATACCTTCAGCAACGCGAATTCGCTTTCCCTCAGCGGAATCTGCGTGTCGCCGCAGGAGAGCGTGCGCATCGTGAAGTCGAGCTCGAAGTCGCCGAACCGGTAGCGCCGGCGTGCCTCGGGTGCGCTGGCGGTGGAGGGGCCGCGCCGCCGCAGGATGTTCTGGATGCGCACGAGCAGTTCATGCGGATCGAAGGGCTTGGGCAAGTAGTCGTCCGCGCCAAGCGAGAGCCCGCGAATGCGGTCGCTCACGGCGCCGCGCGCGGTGACGAAAATGACGGGAATGTCGTCGCCGGCCGCGCGCAAGGCGGCAATGGCCTCGAGGCCGTCGGTCTCCGGCATCATGATGTCCAGCACCACAATGGACGGACGTTCGCGCTCGAGGCGGCGCTGGAGGTGGACGCCGTCATGCAGCACGGCCGTATCGAAGTTATGCGAGCGCAGGAAGCGGCTCAGCAGATCGCGCACGACGGGATCGTCGTCGACAATGAGGACGCTGGGGTTCATGCCGCGATTTTAAAGCAGTGCGGGGGGCGGAACCTTGCACCGTTTCTTACCAATCCTTTCTTCGCATCGTCTTGAAAAAGGGCGGCATCGTCAGATCCCACGCGGCCAAAACGACGTCATGTTATCGAGGCTGCTCGTTCGCGAGTATCGTTCAATTCTCCTATGCAACTGGCATGGCTTCAATGCGCGAGCCCGGGCGCGACCGGTGCCGGTTGGCTCAGCATCGAACCCGCGGCCCACGCACCCAGTTGCGCCGCGCCAATGCGCTCACGCAGCCACGCGTCGAAGGTTTCCTGCAATTCCGCATGCCGCAGGGCGAAGTCGACCGTCGCCTGAACATAGCCGAGCTTGGTGCCGCAATCGTAGCGTTTGCCAACGAACTCGTAGGCCAGCACCTGCTCCTCTTCGCGCATTGAATGAATGGCGGGCGTGAGTTGAATCTCGCCGTTCATATCGGGTTTCAGCGCGCGCAAATGTTCGAAGATGCTTGGCATGAGCACGTAACGCCCGGCCACACCGAAGCTCGACGGCGCCAGTTCGGGCGTAGGCTTTTCAATGATGCGGCTCACGCTGATCACGCGCTCGTCCCAATGCCGGCCGTCGATCACGCCATGACTCGTCGACTCGCACGACTCGAATTCTTCTACGGCGAGAACCGAGGAATCGTAATGGCTGAAGATATGGACCATCTGCGCGAGAACCGGAGGCTTGCCGTCGAGCAGATCGTCGGCGAGCACGACCGCAAACGGTTCGTCGCCTATCAGCTTTTCCGCGCAAAGCACGGCGTGCCCGAGACCGAGCGGTTCGGCTTGCCGGACATAGACGCACTCGACATTGGCCGGCTTGATGCTCTGCACGAGTTCGACGAGATTCTGCCTGCCGCGCGCCCTCAGCACGTGTTCGACCTCGTAGGACCTGTCGAAATGATCTTCGATGACGCGCTTTCCGCGGCCCGTCACAAAGATCAGTTCGGTAATGCCTGCACCGATGGCTTCTTCAACGGCATATTGGATGAGCGGCTTGTCGATGACCGGCAGCATTTCCTTCGGGCTCGCCTTCGTTGCCGGCAGAAAGCTCGTATCGATTCCCGCCACCGGGAACACAGCTTTACGAACACCAAGCATGATGACCTCACCTGTCTCGTAGAGGGGCGATACGACCATGGTGAAGGACGCGGGTTTTGCATTCCGACCCCGTATCCCCCCATGGCGAGTCAGCTCGGCGACAAGTTCCCAGGGTTCGGCCGGAAAGGTCTGCCGAAAAGCCAAACTCAATCATCGCACTGTTTTTGCGCGACGTGCGCGCGAGTGATGCCGGCCGCACGCGGCGCAAGCAAAGCGCGCGATTCCTGCGCCGCCCGCCGATTACATCGCATGTAATTGGAGAGCCGCGCATCTGCGCCTATCCTCAACACATGATCGAGTCAGCAGCCAACCTGGGAGAACCGATGAACTCCACGCGCCCCGACCCAAACGCGCCGCAAAGCGAACTTGGCGCCCTGCTGCGCTATTGGCGGGATGCGCGTGGCGTGAGTCAGCTCGATTTGTCGCTGGACGCCGGGATTTCCCAGCGGCAAATCAGCTTTATTGAAAGCGGGCGCAGCGTGCCGGGCCGTGACACGCTGCTGACCCTTGCACAGACGCTCGACGTGCCGCTGCGCGAGCGCAACGCCCTGCTGCTCGCCGCCGGCTACGCGCCCGTCTATTCGGAAGCGCCCTGGAACGCGCAGGAAATGCAGCACGTCGTGCGCGCGCTCGAGCGGGTCATTCGCCAGCACGATCCGTTTCCGGCCATCGTCATGGACCGGCACTGGAACGTGCTGATGACCAACGACGCCGCGCCGCGCTTCTTCGGCCACTTCATCGACATGGCGGCGCACCCAAGCCCGCGCAACTTGCTGCGTGTGATGTTCGATCCTCAGGGCATGCGTCCATTCCTCGCGGACTGGGAGAACGTTTCGCGTAGCTTGCTGCAACGCGTGTATCGCGAAGCGGTCGGCCGTGTAATCGACGAAGAAACACGCACGCTGCTCGACGAATTGCTCGCGTACCCCGGCGTGCCAGGCGACTGGAAAGCGCGTTATAGATCGGCCGGCACGCCCACCATGCCGGTCATTCCGCTGAGTTTCATCGACGACGGCAGTGTCCTTCGCTATTTCTCGATGGTGACGAGCGTGGGAACGCCGCAAAACATCGCCGCCCAGGAATTACGCCTCGAATGCATGTTCCCCGCCGACGACGCCACCGAAGCGCGACATCGGGAACTGCTCGCGGCGCATGCGAAGGAACACTGAGCGGTTCTCATCCGCAAGCGCGAAAAAAAGGGCGCTCCGCTTTAGCAGAGCGCCCCAGGGCAAAACTCTCACGGCGTTCTCCGGCTACAGGGGAAGCCGGAAGGAGCCGGCCTAGCAAGTCAGACCGCTTCAAGCGGCCTCAAGCCGCTTCGAGCACGAGCAATTGCGCGCCGTCGGCCACCTGGTCGCCTACGCCATACAAGACTTCGGTGACCTTGCCAGCCGCAGGCGCGCCAATGGTGTGCTCCATCTTCATCGCCTCCATGACGATGAGCGGCGCGCCCTTCTCGACCACAGCGCCCGGCTCGACCAGCACGGCGATCACCTTGCCCGGCATGGGCGCAGTCAGACGGCCCTCGCCGTGCTCCGTGTCGGCCGCATGCGCGAGCAGGTTCTGCCACTCGAACGCCATCGCCGTGCCGAGGCAGAACACATGAAACACGTCGCCGTCGATGAATACGCGGCCCGATACGCGCTTGTCGCCGATGGTCGCGCCGTATTCGTCCACGCCCTCGCCGCGCCACCACGTGTAGCGCGCCGCGTGCGCCGCATAGGCCAGGGTTTCCTCGCCGCCGTCATGCGTATGCGCCACCGTGAACGCGGTATCGCTTTCGATGTCGCGCCAGGAGAGTGATTGCGCGAAGCCGCTATTCAGGCGCCAATGCGAAAGCGACTGCCACGGCGACGCACCATGCGCCGCGCCGCCCTCACGGCCAAGCAGCGCCGCACACGCGAGCGCGAGCGCTTCGCGAACCGGCTTCTGCTGCGGAGAGAACAACGCGTCATGGTTACGCTCGATCAGGCCCGTGTCGAGATCGGCGCTTGCGAAAGGCTCACAGGTCACGAGCCGCTGCAGAAATTCGACATTCGTATGCGGCCCCACCACCTCGCACGCTTCGAGCGCACGCTTCATTCGCGCAAGCGCGTCCTCGCGCGTGGCGCCGTGCACGATCAGCTTCGCGATCATCGGATCGTAGAACGGCGTGATGGTGTCGCCTTCGCGCACGCCGCTGTCGATGCGCACGCTCGCGCGCTGGCCCGCGTCGCCGAGCCGGAACTCGACGCCCTCCGGCATGCGCAGATGCTTGAGCGTGCCCGTGGAGGGCAGGAAGCCGCGCGCCGGATTTTCCGCGTAAATGCGCGCCTCGAGTGCATGGCCCGTGATCGACAACTGCGACTGCCCGAGCGGCAGCGGCTCGCCCGCCGCCACGCGCAACTGCCATTCGACGAGATCGAGGCCCGTGATCATCTCCGTCACGGGGTGCTCGACCTGCAGGCGCGTGTTCATCTCCATGAAGTAGAAGTCGGTGCCCGTCATGATGAATTCGACGGTGCCCGCGCCTTCATAGTGCACCGCGCGCGCCGCGGCCACGGCCGCCTCGCCCATGGCGCGGCGCACGCCGTCTTCGAGGCCCGGCGCGGGCGCTTCTTCGAGCACTTTCTGGTGACGGCGCTGCACTGAGCAGTCGCGGTCGAACAGGTAAACCGCGCCGCCATGTTTGTCGGCGAACACCTGGACTTCGACGTGACGCGGCCGCGTGAGGTACTTCTCGATCAGCACGCGGTCGTTGCCGAAGCTGCTGGCCGCCTCGCGCTTGCACGAAGCGAGCGCCGCCGCGAAGTCCTCGCTGCGCTCGACCACGCGCATGCCCTTGCCGCCGCCGCCCGCGCTCGCCTTAAGCAGTACGGGATAGCCCATTGCATCGGCTTCGCGCTGGAGGAGCGCGGGGTCCTGGTCGTCGCCGTGGTAGCCCGGCACGAGCGGCACGGCCGCCGCATGCATCAGCGCCTTCGCGGCCGCTTTCGAGCCCATGGCGGCGATCGCCTCGACCGGCGGCCCGATGAAGACGATGCCGGCCGCTTCGCACGTGCGGGCAAAGTCTTCGTTCTCCGAAAGAAACCCGTAGCCGGGGTGAATGGCTTGCGCACCCGTGGCGCGCGCGGCTTCGATGATGCGCTCATAGCGCAAATAGCTTTGCGCGGCGGCGGCCTCGCCGATATGCACGGCTTCGTCGCAGGCCGCGACGTGCTTGGCGTTCGCGTCGGCGTCCGAGTACACGGCCACGCTCTTTACGCCAAGCCGCGTGCACGTCGCCGCGACCCGGCACGCAATTTCGCCGCGGTTGGCGATCAGGATTTTGTTGAACATGTGCTGTCCTCGCTTCGTTTCCTGCTTCTTGCCTTATTGATCGCGCCAGCGCGGCGTGCGCTTTTCAAGGAACGCCGACACGCCGTCGCGCCCCTCCTCGCTCGCGCGAATACGCGCGATGCGAACGGCGGTGTCTTCGATCAAGGCGTCGTCGATCGTCTGGCCGGCGATGTCCTGCACGAGCTGCTTGCACTCGCGCACGGCATTCGGGCTGTTCGCGCAGAGCGTTTCGGTGATGCGTTGCACGGTGGCGTCGAGGGCTTCGGCGCTCACGGCCTCGCTCACGAGGCCAAGCCGCTGCGCGGTGGCGCAGTCGAAGGCTTCGGCCGTGACGAAGTAGCGGCGCGAAGCCTGCTCGCCCAGCGCGCGGATCACATAAGGCGCGATCGTGGCGGGTATGAGGCCGAGGCGCGCTTCGGAAAGGCAGAAGTGCGCGGTCTGCACGGCCACCACGATGTCCGCCGCACACACGAGGCCCATGCCGCCCGCGTAGGCGTCGCCATGCACGCGTGCGACGACCGGCTTCGGGCAGCGGTAGACAGCCGAGAGCATCTTCGCGAGACGCATGGCGTCCGCGCGATTCTCTGCGTCGGAGTAGCCGGCCATCTTGCGCATCCAGTTCAGGTCCGCGCCTGCGCAAAAGGCCTTGCCGTTGCCGGCGAGCACGATCGCGCGCACATCGTCGCGCGCGCCGAGCGCGGTGAACGCAGCCGTGACGTCTGCGATCATCGCTTCGTTGAACGCGTTGCGCACCTCAGGACGATTGAGTGTGACAGTCGCCACGTGTCCGGCGAATTCTACGGTGAGCGTTTCGTATTGCATTGTCTGGTCCTCAATGCATCACATGCGGAACACGCCGAAGCGCGTCTCTTCGATCGGCGCGTTCATCGTGGCGGAAAGGCCCAGGCCGAGCACGTCGCGCGTTTGCGCCGGGTCGATCACGCCGTCGTCCCACAGGCGTGCGCTCGCGTAATACGGATGGCCCTGCAGTTCGTACTGGTCGCGAATCGGCTGCTTGAACGCATTTTCCTCTTCGGCGCTCCACGTGCCGCCCTTCGCTTCGATGCCGTCGCGGCGCACCGTGGCGAGCACCGATGCGGCCTGCTCGCCGCCCATCACCGAAATGCGCGCGTTCGGCCACATCCACAGGAAACGCGGCGAATACGCGCGGCCGCACATGCCGTAGTTGCCCGCCCCGAACGAACCGCCAATGATGACCGTGAATTTCGGCACCTTGGCCGTGGCCACTGCCGTCACCATCTTCGCGCCGTTGCGCGCAATGCCCTCGTTCTCGTACTTGCGGCCCACCATGAAGCCCGTGATGTTCTGCAGGAACACGAGCGGAATCTTGCGCTGGCAGCACAGCTCGATGAAGTGCGTGCCCTTCAGCGCCGATTCGGAAAACAGAATGCCGTTGTTCGCGATGATGCCGACCGGGTGGCCCCAGATGTGCGCAAAGCCCGTCACGAGCGTGGTGCCGTAGCGCGCCTTGAATTCATCGAAAGCCGAGTCGTCGACGATGCGGGCGATCACCTCGCGCACGTCGAAGGGCTTGCGCGTATCCACGGGAATCACGCCGTAGAGGCTTTTCGCGTCGAAGCGCGGCGGCAGCGGCTCGCGCAGCACCACGGGCGGCGTTTTCGTGCGGTTCAGATTGCCGACGATCGAACGCGCGATGGCCAGCGCATGCGCATCGTTCTGCGCGAGATGGTCGACCACGCCGGAAAGACGCGTGTGGACGTCGCCCCCGCCCAGGTCCTCGGCGCTCACTTCCTCGCCCGTCGCCGCTTTCACGAGCGGCGGGCCGCCGAGGAAAATCGTGCCCTGGTTCTTCACGATGATCGACTCGTCGCTCATGGCCGGCACATACGCGCCGCCCGCCGTGCACGAGCCCATCACTACCGCGATCTGTGGAATACCCTGCGAAGAGAGATTCGCCTGGTTGTAAAAGATGCGGCCGAAGTGATCGCGGTCCGGAAACACCTCGTCCTGGTTCGGCAGGTTCGCGCCGCCCGAATCGACGAGATATACGCAGGGCAGGTTGTTTTCCTGGGCGATTTCCTGCGCGCGCACGTGCTTCTTCACCGTGACCGGATAGTACGTGCCGCCCTTCACCGTGGCGTCATTGCAAACGATCACACATTCTTGCCCCGCAATGCGGCCAATGCCCGTGATGACGCCCGCGCCCGGAGCGTCGTCGTTGTACATGCCGTAGGCCGCGAGCTGCGAGAGCTCCAGAAACGGCGTGCCCGGATCGAGCAGCTGCGCGATGCGATCGCGCGGCAGCAGCTTGCCGCGCGAGAGGTGCTTGTCGCGCGCGGCCTCGCCGCCGCCCAGCGAAAGCTTCTGGATCTTCTCGCGCAGGTCCGCGACGAGCGCTTCCAGTGCCGATGTATTGGCCTTGAAGTCTTCCGAACGCGGATTGAGCTTCGATTCGATGACCGGCATCCCGTCCTCCCTTCGTTACCGTGAGTTGCTTAGGATTACATCGTTTCCGCGAACAGCTCGCGGCCGATCAACATGCGGCGAATCTCGCTCGTGCCCGCGCCGATTTCGTAGAGCTTCGCGTCGCGCCAGAGACGCCCGACCGGATACTCGTTGATATAGCCATTGCCGCCGAGGATCTGGATCGCTTCGCCCGCCATCCACGTGGCCTTTTCCGCGGTGTAGAGAATCACGCCCGCGCAGTCCTTGCGCACCTGGCGCACGTGGTCCCGGCCGAGCGTGTCGAGCTGTCGGCCCACAGCGTAGAGATAGGCGCGGCACGCCTGGTAGGTCGTATAGAGGTCCGCGACCTTGCCCTGGATGAGCTGGAACTCGCCGATGGCCTGACCGAACTGCTTGCGGTCGTGGATGTACGGCACGACCGCGTCCATAACCGCGGCCATGATGCCGGTGGGCCCGCCCGCCAGCACGGCGCGCTCGTAGTCGAGGCCGCTCATCAGCACTTTCACGCCGCCGTTGAGCTGGCCGAGGATGTTCTCTTCGGGCACTTCCACGTCCTGGAACACCAGCTCGCCCGTGTGCGAGCCGCGCATGCCGAGCTTGTCGAGCTTCTGCGCAACCGAAAAGCCCTTCATGCCCTTCTCGACGATGAACGCCGTAATGCCGCGCGAACCCGCTTCAGGGTCGGTTTTCGCGTAGACGACCAGCGTGTCGCAATCCGGGCCGTTGGTGATCCACATCTTCGTGCCGTTGAGCACGTAGCGGTCGCCCTTCTTTTCGGCGCGCAGCTTCATGCTCACGACATCCGAGCCGGCGTTGGGCTCGCTCATGGCGAGCGCGCCGATGTGCTCGCCGGAAACGAGCTTCGGCAGGTACTTGCGCTTTTGCGCCTCGCTGCCGTTGCGGTGGATCTGGTTCACGCACAGGTTCGAATGCGCACCATACGAAAGGCCGACCGATGCGGACGCGCGCGAGATTTCCTCCATCGCGACCATGTGCGCCGTGTAGCCCATGTTCGCGCCGCCGTACTCCTCCGAGACCGTCATGCCGAGCACGCCCAGGTCGCCGAACTTGCGCCAGAGGTCCATCGGGAACTGGTCGGTGCGGTCGATTTCGCCCGCGCGCGGCGCGATTTCCTTCGCCGCGAAGCCAGCGATGCTGTCGCGCAGCATTTCGACTTCTTCGCCGAGCGGGAACTGCAAACCGGGTACGTTGCTCATGTGTGTCTCCAGGGAATCTCGAACCGGGCGTAGCTTCGCCCCATGGACGCACATTTCACGCCAGATTTACGTTAACGTCAATAGGTGTTTCTGAGTGACACTCAAGTTTTCATGAAGATGAAACTTCCTTGTCCGACGGCGTTTTTTTCGCGCATAATCAATTCCATCCTGATGTAAATTGAATCAAGCTCAATATGGAAGCCGTCGCCCAGAAAGCCGTCCTGCCCGCATCGCGCCGCCAGCCGGCGGGCCGCAAGTCGCAGCAGCGCGTGCGCGAGATCCTGCAGGCGGGGCGCGACGTGTTCTCGGAAAAAGGGTACGCACGCGCCACCACGGCCGAGATCGCCCAGCGCCTGGGCGTGTCCGAGGCGACAGTGTTCAGCTACTTTCGGGGCAAACGGGAGTTGTGCGCGCGCGTGATCGGCGATTGGTATGACGAATCGATCGCCGCGATCGAAGGCGGCCTGCCGCGCGACGGCACCGTGCGCCAGCAGTTTGCATTCATCGTGCGCATGCATCTGCAGTTGATGCTGGAGAGCGGCACCGGCATCTGCGAACTGGTGCTCTCGGAAGGCCGCACGCGGCATCATGATCTGAGCGAAGCGCTCACGGAAATGCAGCGCCGCTACACGGCGCCGCTCATGCGGGTTCTCGCGCGCGGCCAGGAAAGCGGACAGATCCGCAACGACCTGCCGCTGCGGCTACTGCGTTCGCTGGTATTCGGGCCCATGGAGCATGTGCTGTGGGACGCGACGCTCGCCAACCGCCGCACGGACATCGACGCCACGGCCGAGCGCCTCGTGGACGCCCTCTGGTCGGCGCTGCAGCCGCCCAACCTCGAACTCGCCGCGCTCGCGCAGTTCAGTCAGGACGTGGGCGAAGCCGTGCGCCGGCTCGAGCGCGAACGCGCCGCGCGCTAGCCGGCGCGCCCTGGCCGGCAATCAGACCGCCGCTTGCCCGGCCACGCGCGCGCTATCTTCGGCCGCCATTCAGGTAGCAACTGCCGCAGATCGACCACGGGAATCGGCATGCCGGGCAGGTTGAAAAGCCCGGGCGGATGCGGCGGCGCACCGGCAGCGCGAACCCGGTACGGGCCAGATGGAACGAGCCGCACAGTTCGACGTTCGGACCGGCGGCACGCGCAGTCCAGCGACGAGGCCAGCAGCGACATCGCGACAAGACAAGCAAGACTTTATTCATGTCGCAATCCTTATTAACTATGAAAGTACGCCGTGGCGCACCACAGCGGTGAGGCGCGCGCGCAGTCTACTCAATCTGAGGAAGGGCCTGCGCCCAGAAGATCGAAACGGCGTTTCGATTTGTGATGGCGAGGCGGGCCGTCCATGTTCGTATCGGACGCAGGCGGCAAGCGCATCGATGTCCAATAATTACAACCGGGCGACGTACGCTCGCACCTCATTTCACGCATTTCTGCGAAATATGGGTCGCGAAGCGAGCCGATGCGCGCCGTACGCGCTCCGGGCTGCTTTTGCGCGCCATCTGCCCGGCACCTTCTGTAACAACTCGAAAAATCGGTGCAACTCGCGTAATTGCATTGGATCCGGCAATGTCATAGCGTTCGATAATTGGCTGGCGCGCGCCGTCGCTCCGGCCTGCCCGTTTCTGGAGATCGTGTGTGAGAAGGTCGAAACTGTTTCTCGGGGCCGCCGCGGCCGCGCTTATCGGCGCGTGCGGCGTAGCACACGCGGCGCATGTCGGCGTGTATTTCGGCGCCGGCGTGCCGTACTACTACCCGGTCGCGCCCGCGCCCTACTACTACGCGCCGCCGCCCGTCATCGTCGCGCCGCCGCCGCAGGCGCCCGACTACATCGAGCAGGGGCAGGCCGGCGCCCCCGCCATGGATCCGCAGCAGGGCCCCGTCAACGCCGCGCCGGGCGATGCAGCGGGCGACCAGCAGGCAAACGCCGACACCTGGTATTACTGCGACGAATCGAAAACCTACTATCCGTATGTAAAGCAGTGTTCGTCGGGCTGGCGCGCGGTTCCCGCCCAGCCGGCGCCGTCGAACTGAACACCTTGATAATATCGAGCCGCACATGAAATACACGTATCTCGCGCTACTCGCCGCAGCGGGGCTGCTGAGCGCATGCGCCGTGACGCCCACGGGGCCGAGCGTGATGGCCCTGCCCGGCACGGGCAAGACCTTCGATCAGTTCCGCGCCGACGACGCGAACTGCCGCCAGTTCGCCTTCCAGCAGGTAGGGGGCGTCACCGCGAACCAGGCGGCAACCGGCGCCGGCGTGGGCAGCGCCGTGGTCGGTACCGCCCTTGGCGCGGCCGCGGGCGCCGCATTTGGCGGCGGTCAGGGCGCGGCCATCGGCGCTGGCGCGGGCCTGCTTGCGGGCAGCGCGGTCGGCATGGGCAACGCACAGGGCTCCGCGTGGGACGTGCAGCGCCGTTACGACTACGCCTATCTGCAGTGCATGTACGCCACCGGCAACCGCATCCCGGCGCCGGGCAACATGACGATGTCACAGCCCCAGCAGTTCCAGGCGCCGCAGCAGCAGTTCCAGACGGCGCCGCAACCGCGCTATTTGCCGCCGCCCCCGCCGGGGTCGCCGCCTCCGCCGCCGAGCGGATATTGAAGCTGAAGCGGATATAGACCGCATAAAGAAGAACGCGAGGCCTGGCGCATTTGCGCCAGCCTCGCGTTTTGCTCTGGATTCCGAATAACCTGAATCAGTGCGTGTCGAATTCAAGCCCCTTGCCGTTCCACACCACACGGCGCATTTCGCCCGATTGCGGGTCGATGAGCGTCATCTGCTGCGCGGCGTGGACAGGATCGGGTTTCTCATCGCGGTCCGTCGCTGACCTGGATTCGAGCAGCGGTTGCAACACCGGCGCGAGCGACTTGAGCAGTTGCACGGACAGCGCACTCGTGAACGTATAGCGCGCCGCGTACGGCTCATGCACCCATGCCGTGAGCGTGCCGTAGAAGCGGTTGCCGATCACGAACACGAAGGTCGCGCTCCGGTTCACCTTGCGCGATTCGATGAGCCGCGCGCCCGGGGCGTACACGTTGAAGCGCTGGTCGCCGGTGCCGGTCTTGCCGTACACGGGCAGCGTCTTGCCGTCGGGGAGCGTCATGCCGTCGGCGAGGCGCTTGGCCGTGCCGCCTTCCACCACCGACGTCAGCAGCTCGCGCACCACGTGCGAAATATCCGGCGAAATCAGCGCCTGCGGCGGCGTGGACGCATGAACGAAGTGCGTCTCGTACGGCGTGCCGCGCGCGAAGTCGAGCGACTCGAAGCTGTGCGTCGGCAGCTTTTCGCCATTGCTCGAAATCAGGCCGATCAGCTGCGCGAGCGCCGCGGGCCGGTCGCCCGACGCACCGATCGCCGCGCCATAAGAAGGCGTGATGCTGTCGAACGGATAACCGACCGCGCGCCAGGACTTGCCGATCGCGTCATACGCGCGCAGCTCGATCATGTGGCGAATGCGCCGGTTCTGGGTCGCGTGATACTTCGTCTTGAAGAGCCAGCTGTAGGTGTAAAGGCGCGTGTCGCGGCTCTCCTGCTGGACCTGCGCGAGCGTCGCATCCGGGTGCACACGCAAGTCATTCAGCAGCCACAGCTCGAGCGGATGAATGCCCGCAATATAGCCGCGGTCGTTGAGGTTGAATTTGTCGATGGCGTACTTGTCGTAGTAGTGCGCGAGGTCTTCGTCGTCGAGCCACTGGAACTTCGTGTTCTTTAGTTGCGCGCGCATCTGTGCGTCGAACCACGGCAGTTTGCCGTCGGGTTTCACACTGCGCAGCACGGTCGCAATGCGCGCCGGACCCTTGCGCGTGTGCTGCAGCAAGATCGCCAGCGCTTCGTCGTTGCTCTTGCCCGCGTAGCGCGTGTAGAAGCGCTTCATGTAGACCTGGCTCTCACCATCGGCAAACTGCGTGAGAAAACGCGTGCGTACGACAGGATCGTCGAGCCATTGCGCGGGTGGCCCCGAAGTCTGGATCATCTCGTAGTGAACGATGTCGCGCATGAGCCGCACGAACACCAGATTCACCGAATGCTGGAACGCGCGATGCACGGTCAGAATCTGCGCGTTGTCGCTCGACTCGAAATTGTTGAAGCTCTGCGCGCCGCCGCCGGTGTAGAACGTCTCGCCCGGGTTGGCCGAGTACTTGCGCTCGACGGCCGCTTCCAGCATGGAATGCAGCGACCGGTCGGACGTCTTCGAAAGATAGTCGATCGCCCAGCGCGTGAGCGCGTCACTCGGATCGACTTGCGGCAGCATCGCGCGCAACGACTTCGCGTCGTCGGCCGCGTAGCGCGCGTGCAGCGCGCTCACGATCTGCAAATACGTCACGAGCGTGCGCAGCTTCGCCGTCGACCCCAGATTCAGGCGCGCTCCCGAATTGATGTCGAACGGCTGGTTCACGCTGTCCGTTTGCACGCGCACGAGGTTCTCGCCACTGCTGCGCTCGAACAGCGTGAAGCTATACGCGATCTTCGAAGGATCGTCGGCGGGGCGCAGCATCTCGAAGCCGACCAGACCCGCCTGGCGCGCGCCGTCCTTCGTCGCGGCGTCGGCAAGGCGGTCGCTCACGGCCTGCTGCACGCTGTCGACGAGCGTGGCCGTGGCGGTGAGATCGAGGCGGTCGAGGTCGTAAAGCGTCGTCAGCCCCAGCGCCTGCATGAGCTGGGTGCGCAGCGTCAGCACCGCCTTGCGCTCCACGAATGAAACCGGCGCACGCTGCGACGGCTTCGAGCGGTCGAGCGTGAGTTGCGTGGCGAGCGCGGCGTCGCGCAGCGCCGGCGTAATCACGCCGCCGGCGCCGAGCAGGCGGATATAGCTGTCGGTCAGCTTCGCGAGTGCGTCGTTGTTCTTTTGCAGAAAGTACGAAGGCGCGCGCTGGGCGATCAGCAGCGAGAGCACCTGGCGGAACGCCAGCGCCTGCGCGTCGAGCGTCTCTGGCGTAAGCGGCGCGCGCAGGATGCGATTGACGTCGCGGAAGTCGCGCCCGTACCAGGCGGCGAGGCCGTCGCCGAGACCGTTGACTTCGCCCACACCCGGCTTGGCGGAGAGCGGCACCGAATTCAGGTAGTGCACGAGAATCTGCTGGCGCGCGGGCATGGTCTGCGGGCCGTCCAGATAGGCGCGCAGCGAAGCGGACGCGATCTGGCGCAGCTTCTCCGGCGGCGTGGAGGTGCGGCCGCCCGTCGAGTGCCGGAACTTCTCGATCTGCGTGGCGAGCGTGCTGCCGCCCGGCGTTTGCTGATGCTGGTTCACGAGGCGCGCACCCTGGTCGACGAGCGCCCGGCTAAAGCGCCCCCAGTCGATAGCCGGGTTGCGGTTCGGCTGGTCCTGGGCCAGCAAGTATTTGTCTTCGATGAAAAGCAGCGAGTCGCGCACCACGGCCGGCACCGCGTCGAAATTCTCGTAGGCGCGCTGCGGATAACGCGTATGGAAGAGCGTCGCACCCGACGCGTCGCGCAGTACGATCCCGGCTTGATCCTTTTCTTCGAATGGCAGGAAAAGCCCCTCGTCGGCCACGGCGATCATGCGATCTGAATCGCGCGCCTGCGCGGCGATTGCGAAACCGCGTTCCGCAAGCCGGTTCTCGAAGGTGGGCAGCTGCGCGTAACCGAGCCGCACGTCGTACGGCCCGTTCGTGGTGGGAAAGCGGATGTTGTGGCTCGGCCCGTTCTCGACCGTAAAGCCGATGTCGCGCGTGAGTTCGGAGAGGTAGCGCGCCTGCAGGCGCGACGTGTCGATTTCGATCTGAACGATGCGCGCGATGATGACGAGGGCGGCCAGAAACGCGACGACGAATCCCCACTTGACCCACCTGAAGAGTGAGCCGGCGCCAGCGGCGCGAAAAGGAAAGCGTACCGATGGGCGGTTCATGCGTATTCTCCTGACGTCACGTCAGATTTCCAGACGGCACCCCTTAAACAGTCTATCTCGCTCCGTAGGTTCTTGCGCGCCAGTATGTAGGGCTCCGCACGCACGTCGCACTGCCGCAACACCGATGCCCAGCGCGTGACAGTTTTGCGGCATTTTGCGCCAGCGCCGTGGCACGGCACATGCTCCCGATATAATGATTGACTATTTCGTTGGATACCGGGAAATATGAAGAAGCTTGCCGTGCCCCTTGCCCTTTCGCTCACGCTCGGCGCGTGCGCGTGGTTTCAGAGCAACCCGGACGCCGGTCAGCCGGTCATCGATTCCACAACCAACCGGTCGGTCCAGGACGTGATCTCGTGCCTGACCGTCGAAGCCTCGCGTCACGGCGCCAGCTTTACCACCTTGCCGCTGCCGCAAGGCCAGATGCTCGAGTTCGGCGACTCGAACGTCATCAAGGTTCGCACCGACAACGGCGCGACGACTTACCGCTATTACGCCGGCAAACGCCACGCCTCGAACCTGTGGATCGAGGGTGCGAGTAAAACCTGCGCGCCTTGAACATTTGACGGGCCGTTTTTGCCGGGCCGTCGCTGGCGGCCCTTCGTGCCCTTTCTATTACAGCTTTTTACATTGATGGGCGCCGTGTAGCGCGATGACACATTTTCGCCGGGCGTTTTAAGAATCGCTTAAGTCTTCGTCCGCATCATCGCTTCACTTAGAAGAAACGAACGCTGCAGGAGGTTTCGTGAAACAGCAAGACCCGCAAATCCAGCCGACAAGTCAGGTCGACAGCGAGGCGACGCCCGGCGCGAAGCCCGCTCGCCGCAACTTGTTGCGCCGGTTGCTGAGCCACCACGAGCTCGCGACCCTCCTGTTGCTGCTGCATGCGCCGATCGACGCGCACGCCAAACCGGAGATTCCGATGCTCAAGGAAGCCGGCCTCGTCGAGCAGGTGCAGGACGACGCCGGTGACCCGCGCATCCGCCTCACGTCGGAAGGCAACGCCGTGCTGCAAGGACTCGGCCTCGCGCGCTGAGGTTGCCCCGCGCGGCGCGCAACGCATCGAACAATAAAGACGGCGGCACGCGTGGCGTGCCGCCGTCTTTTTTTATCGAACTACAGAATGAATCGCAGCGCTTCGCCTCAAGCCGACTCGAGTTCCGCGCCTTCGGAGGCGAGCGCCTCATTTTCGTCCTGCAGGCACAACAGCCGGTAGCCGCTCTTGTACACCGGCTGGAGCCGAAAGCCGTTCGGCGTGTCGATCTCCAGCAACAGACGCAGCCGCGATACGTGGCTGTCGATCGTGCGGGTCAAGGTGTGCAACTCGCGCCCCCACACCATCGCGTAAATGTGATCGCGCGAGAGCACGCGCCCGATATTCGAGAAGAACAGCGCAGCCAACCGGTATTGCGTGGTCGAGAGCAGCACGGGCTTGCCGTGCATGCTGACGGCCTGATGCCGCATGTCGAAGTGATAGGGGCCGGCGTCGATCGTCAGGTTCTCGTACCGGTCGGGAAACGCGCGGCGCAGGAGCGCGTCCACGCGCGCACGCAGCACCGAAGGACAGACGGGCAGGCACACGTAGTCGTCCGCGCCGATAGAAAACGCTCGCACTACGCTCTCGTCGGAGGCGTCCTCGGAGACGAACAGCACCGGAATCTGGCTGCCGTTCACGGCCCGCAAGGTTCTCAGCAGTTCCGAGCCGGCGATTCGCGAGCCCTGCCAGTCGAGCAGCAGCATATCGACAGTCGATGCGGCCAGCGTCCTGGCAAGCAGGAGTGCGTCGCTGGACGGCACGCAGGCGTGACCGCATTGCGTCAGCACGCGCTCGAGCTGCTGGCGATGGTCAGCGTCGCGCTGGAGAATCGCGATGCGCATGGTGGGCCCCTGATGGTTCGATGATGAAACCGGGCAATTTTGTGGATATGTGCAAAATCTGCCCATCGGACGAGTCCGAATTCCAGAGCGCTTCACCGTTTTCCCACAACGGCGCGTGAGCGTCCTGCCGGGCCGCGCATCGGGCAGCTCGCAGGCTTCCTGTAGAATCGCGCACTGGCCTGAAGTCGTCGCACGTCCGCCCACCCTCGCGGACGCGCTGTTGCCGTGCCCCACCCTTGCGCCCGCCTATCCGACGATCGCCGCCCCCGCGCCACGCGCGCACCAGGCAAATTCGGCCATCACGGACGTCCACACGCGTTCCGCACGCGCTACATACAACGTCGTACATAACAACACCCTGGTTTTTCGGAAATGCAAGCAACAGAAATTGGCGTGCGCACGCCTGCCGCTGCGCGCGCGCTCACCCGCAGCGACTACAAGACGCTCGGGCTCGCCGCACTCGGCGGCGCCCTCGAGTTCTACGACTTCATCATCTTCGTGTTCTTCGCGCCGGCTATCGGCCAGTTGTTCTTCCCCGCAACGATTCCCGACTGGCTGCGCCAGCTGCAGACTTTCGGCATCTTCGCGGCGGGCTACCTCGCGCGGCCGCTCGGCGGCATCGTCATGGCGCACTTCGGCGACCTGCTCGGCCGCAAGCGCATGTTCACGCTCTCCGTGCTGCTGATGGCGCTGCCCACGCTCGCCATGGGTTGCCTGCCCACCTATGCGACGATCGGCATCCTCGCTCCCGTGCTGCTGCTCGCGCTGCGCGTGCTGCAAGGCGCGGCCGTGGGCGGCGAGGTGCCGGGCGCGTGGGTGTTCGTCTCCGAGCACGTGCCGCGCCGCCATATCGGCTACGCATGCGGCACGCTCACGGCGGGCCTCACGTTCGGCATCCTGCTCGGCTCGCTGATCGCCGCGGCGGTCAATCGTCACTACGCCCCGAGCGACATCGCCGCGTACGCCTGGCGCATTCCGTTCCTGATTGGCGGGCTGTTCGGCTTGTTCTCGGTGTATCTGCGCCAGTGGCTGCACGAAACGCCCGTGTTCGCGGAGATGCAGGCGCGCAAGTCGCTCGCCGACGAAATTCCGCTCAAGGCCGTGCTGCGCGACCACGGCCGCGCCGTGATCGTCTCGATGCTGCTCACGTGGATGCTTTCGGCCGCCATCGTCGTCGTGATCCTCATGACGCCGCCGCTCCTGCAGAAGCAGTTCCATCTCGACGCCACCACGTCGCTGCTCGCGAACTGCGTGGCGACGCTCTTCCTCACGGTGGGCTGCGTGAGCGCGGGCGCGCTCGCGGACCGCTTCGGCGCGCGCCGCGTGCTGGCCATTGGCGGCATTGCCCTCGCGATCGCGTACTACACGCTGTTCCGCCAGATCGCCGTGGACAGCTCGATGCTCATGCCGCTTTATGCGCTCTGCGGGCTGCTGGTCGGCACGATCGGCGCGGTGCCCTATGTGATGGTGAACGCGTTCCCGCCCGTGGTGCGCTTCTCGGGCATCTCGTTCTCGTACAACGTGGCGTACGCCGTGTTCGGCGGCCTCACGCCGATCGTCGTCGCGCTGCTGATGAAGTCCGCGCCGCTCGCGCCGACCTACTATGTGGCCGCGATCTGCGTGCTCGGTGCGATCACGACGCTGTTCTTCAAGGACGCCCATCGGGAGCCGTAAGTGCGCCGCGGTGCGCATTGAATGCCCACGGGACGGCCGCCACTGGTCCGGCACTATTTCTCCGACGGCTTCGACGATTCACCTCGCGCTGAAACGTCGAAGCCGGCGAGCGCCCTACCATGGGCGCATGAATACCTCACACCCCACCCCCGCCCCCCACGTCCATTTCACGCCCGCGCTCACGCGTATCGTCGCGACCGTCAGCGTCGGGTTCGTCGTCACGCAGCTGGACGTCACCATCGTCAATATCGCGCTCGCGCGCATCGCAACCGATCTCCATGCGAACGTCGCGGGCCTGCAATGGATCGTCGACGCCTATACGCTCGCCTTCGCGGTGCTGATGCTTTCGGGCGGTGTGCTCGGCGACCGCTACGGGGCGCGCCGCCTCTACGCCATCGGGCTCGTGGTGTTCGCGCTCGCCTCGCTGGCCTGCGGACTCGCGGCCAATCCGGTCATGCTGGTCGCCGCCCGCGCGCTGCAGGGCGCAGGCGCCGCGGCCATGCTGCCCAATTCGCTCGCGCTGCTCAACGAAGCGTGCCGCCACGACCGGGCGCTCAGAGCGCGCGCAGTGGGTTTCTGGACCGCCGCCGGCGCCATCTCGATCGCCGCCGGCCCGGTGGCGGGCGGTCTGCTGATCGCGGCGTTCGGGTGGCGCAGCATTTTCCTCGTGAACCTGCCGCTGTGCGCAGCAGGCCTGTGGGCCGCGCTCGCGTGGATTCCCGCGCCGCGCCGCCATGCGCACGCCTCCAGCGCCGTCGGCGCGCCCGCCGTGCGCAGCCTCGATGTGCCCGGCCAATTGCTCGCCATCGTGGCGCTCACGGCCTTTACGGGCGCCGTGATCGAATGGCGGCCGCTCGGCTTCACGCACTGGGCCGTGGCGGGCGGCTTTGCGCTCGCGCTGGTCGCGGGTTTTGCGTTCGTCTCACTCGAGGCACGCGCACGCGACCCCATGCTGCCGCTCGCCATGCTGCGCAACCGCACGTTCAGCGCAGCGGTGCTGTTCGGCATCTGCGTGAATCTCACGTATTACGGCACCGTGTTCGTGCTCGCGCTCTATCTGCAGCATGCGCGGGGAGAGACGCCACTCCAGGCGGGCCTCGCGTTCATTCCGCTCACCGCCGGCTTCCTGCTCTCGAACATCGTGAGCGGCCATGTCGTGGCGCATTACGGCACGCGCCGGCCGATGATCATCGGCGCGCTGATTGCGGGTGCCGGCTACGCATTGCTGATCAGCGTGGACGCCTCGACGCCGCTCGCCTTCGTGCTGCTCGCCTTTCTGCTGATTCCCTCTGGCATGGGCCTGGCCGTCCCGGCGATGACCACGGCCGTGCTCTCCTCGGTCGAGCCGGCGCGCGCGGGGACGGCCTCTGCGCTGCTCAATACGGCGCGTCAGGCGGGCGGGGCGGTAGGGGTGGCGGCGTTCGGCGCGCCCGCCCCGCCCGCGAGCGCGGCGCAGGTGGTGGCCGGTCTGCGTGCGGAAACCACGGTCTCGACGGCGCTCCTGCTCACGGCGGCCGGGCTCGCCTGGTTCGTGAGGACCGATCCGGCGCATGCGGGCGGGCGCCACGCCGCGCCGGCGCGGGTGAACGAACCGGAATCGCGCTGATGCAACAGCGAACTGGCGTGCCGACCTACAGCGACGCCTCCTGGATCGCGCCGGAGTCGATTGCGCGGGCGATCAAGCCATCGTTCTGCGCCTTGCGGATGGCGTGAGCGATCAGCTGGTCGGGCTCCTCGAGCTCTGCCTTGAGCGCGCCGATGAGCCCGGAGGCGTCCAGGATCACCAGCGTCTTCGCGGTATCCGCCTCGCTGATGAACACGCGCCGCGTGCCGTCTTCCGCAAGACTCGCGCAGAACTGCCCGGTCTTGCCTGCCACGTTGAAGTCGAAGTTCTGTATCAAGGCCTGCTCCCTTTACACCCGGTTGCCCGGTGGTTGCAATTCGACACTCGCGCTTCGCCACGCGAAGCCGTCAGCCTCGCAGGCCGCCGCCGCGCGGCGCGCGCAGACCATCAATGGAAGCACGTCCCGCGCCCGTCACGGCCAGCAGCAGGAAACCGCCCGCGATCGCCACGTTCTTCCAGAAATGAATGACCGCGTCCTGTTGAGCCGCGGCCTGGGTCATGTTCCAGAAGTCATGACCGAGTATCGCCGTGACGATAGCGTACACGGCCAGCAGGAACGCAACCGCGCGCGTGCGCACGCCCAGCACGATCGCAATGCCGCCGAGCAGTTCGACGGCGGTCGCCACGATCGCGCCGTACGAGGCATACGGCACGCCCTTCGAGTGCAGGTAGCCGACGAACCCCGCGTATCCCAGCAGCTTCATGGCACCGCCCCAGAGAAACAGAATGGCGAGCGCGATGCGGGCGATGAAGATGATGAAGGAATCGGCGGGACGGGTCATGGAGGGCTCCGGTATGCAATATCGGAATGACCGCGAGGCGCGCGCTCAGTTCCCTCGACGTGAGCCGGCAGTGACAGGCGAGGCGACACGAAGAATGGCGCGCCATGCGCCGGAGCGAAACTAACTAACTCGGGAGTTGATTCGGAATGCTATGAAATTTGCCTGACGAACCGTGTCGCGATCCGTTTGCGGTGCGCTCAAGGCATCGCGCAAACCAACGCGGCGCTGGCACGCTCAATGCTTGTGATGCATGCCGTGCGGCCGATGCGCGTCGAGCCAGCGAGTCAGGCGCGCCTCAAGCGCGCCTCTGCTGCGGCGCGACACGGCCCACATGGCCGCACACACCAGCAACATGACGCCTGGTCCGAGCAGATAAGCAGCAACGGTTTCCCTCATGGCAGTCTCCTCTGCGCGACGCCACCGTCCGTGAGACTTTTCATTCTAGGCGATAGCGCGGCACACGGTAAACGTCGTCCACGAATGCAGCAGGGACATAAACCCGAGGTTTTCATATATCCGCTGCCGGCCAATTCTTTACCTCAGACGTAATCGCCTTGCCCGCGCGTTTCGCTAGAATCGGCGGCATGAACACGCTCGCTTCCATCCTTCCTGCCGCGCCGTCCGGCGCCGGGCTCCGCAGCGTCGGCGAGATGCTGCGCGACTGGCGCACGCGCCGGCGCATGAGCCAGTTGCTGCTCGCAACCGAAGCCGAGATTTCGACGCGCCACCTGAGCTTCGTCGAATCGGGCCGCGCGCTGCCGAGCCGCGAGATGGTCATGCATCTGGCCGAGCAACTCGATGTGCCGCTGCGCGAGCGCAACGCGCTGCTCGTGGCGGCGGGCTATGCGCCGCTCTATCGCGAGCGCGCGCTCGACGACCCGCAGCTCGCCGCCGCACGCGAGGCGGTCGATCTCGTGCTGCGCGGTCACGAACCGTATCCCGCCGTGGCCGTGGACCGCCACTGGAATATCGTCGCCACGAACGGCGCGCTCGCGCCGCTCATCGGCGACGCTTCGCCTGCGCTGCTCGCCGCGCCCATCAATGCGCTGCGGCTTTCGCTGCATCCCGAGGGCATGGCGCCGCGCATCGTCAACTGGCACGAGTGGCGCGCGCATCTGCTCACGCGCCTGCAACGTCAGATCGACGCGTGCGCCGACCCCGCGCTCGCCGCGCTGCACGAGGAACTCGCGACGTATCCCACGCCGCCCGGCGTAGCGAATGCGAGCGCCGAACCGATCGCCCATCACATTGCCGTGCCGCTGCGCGTGCGCACCGCGCTTGGCGAACTGGCGTTCTACAGCACGACTACCGTATTCGGCACACCGGTCGACATCACGCTTTCCGAACTGGCAATCGAAGCGTTCTTTCCCGCCGATCCGCACACCGCTCAGGCATTGCGCAACCACGCGCCTTGATGCGCGCAAGGAGATCTACGGCCAGTTCGAGAACACCTTCATGATGTATCTGCCGCGCCTGTGCGAGCACTGCCTGAACCCGGCGTGCGTGGCGGCGTGCCCTTCCGGGTCGATCTACAAGCGCGAGGAAGACGGCATCGTGCTGATCGATCAGGACAAGTGCCGCGGCTGGCGCATGTGCGTTTCGGGCTGCCCGTACAAGAAGATCTACTTCAACTGGAAAAGCGGCAAAGCCGAGAAGTGCATCTTCTGCTATCCGCGTATCGAGGTCGGTCAGCCCACCGTGTGTTCGGAAACCTGCGTGGGGCGCATCCGTTATCTGGGCGTGCTGCTCTACGACGCCGATCGCATTCAAGAGGCCGCGAGCGTCGCCGACGAAAAGGATCTCTACCAGGCGCAACTCGACGTCTTCCTCGACCCGTTCGATCCGGCCGTGATCGAGCAGGCCGCGCGCGACGGCGTTCCGCAGGCGTGGATCGACGGCGCGCAGCGCTCGCCCGTGTACAAGATGGCGATCGAGTAGCGCATCGCCTTCCCGCTGCACCCCGAGTACCGCACGCTGCCGATGGTCTGGTACGTGCCGCCACTCTCGCCCATCAATGCGGCCGCCAATAGCGGCGAACTCAGCATGAATGGCTGGCTGCCCGACGTGCACTCGCTGCGCATTCCGCTGCGCTACCTCGCGAACCTCCTTACCGCAGGCGACGAAAAGCCGGTGCAGGTCGCGCTGGAGCGTCTGCTCGCCATGCGCGCGTTCATGCGCGCACGCCAGGTCGACCGCGTGGACGCCCCGCAGGTGCTCGCGCAAGCAGGACTCTCGCTGGCTCAGGTCGAGGAGATGTACCGTTATCTCGCGATCGCGAACGACGAAGACCGCTTCGTGATTCCCACCACGCACCGTGAGTACGCGGAAGACGCCTTCGACCTGCGTTCGTCGTGCGGCTTCACGTTCGGCAATGGCTGCTCGGACGGCAAATCGGAGGCGAGCCTGTTCGCGCCGAAGAGTGGGCATCGCAAGATACCCATTCAGGAGATCTGACCATGTTCGCTGCTCGTCCCCAGCCCATGACGTACCGGCTCGTTGCGTCGCTGCTCGAGTACCCCGATGCGCCGCTCATCGAGGCGGTGCACGAACTGCGCGCGATGGTGCGCAGCGAGCGCGCGTTCGGCGCGGAAGCGCGCGAGAAGCTCGAACGCTTCCTCGACTATCTCGGTTCTCGCGATCTGCTCGCGCTGCAGGAGAACTACGTCGCGTTGTTCGACCGCGGCCGCGCAACGTCGCTGCATCTGTTCGAGCATGTGCACGGCGAGTCACGCGATCGCGGCCAGGCGATGATCGACCTCGTTCAGACCTGCGAGAAACACGGCATGCTGTTGCAGCCTGGCCAGTTGCCGGACTATCTGCCCGTGTTTCTCGAATACCTCTCGATCCTGGAGGTGAACGAGGCGCGCGCGCTGCTGGGCGAAACCGTCGCGATCCTGCAGTCGATCACGGGGGAGCTGAGCCGGCGCAACAGCCACTACGCGTACGTGATCGGCGCGCTGCTGCCGCTCGCGGGCGCGGGCGGCACCGATTTGCCCGAGGCCGCGCACGACGACGACGCGGGCAAGCCGCACGACAAGGAGCACCTGCGAGCGCTCGACGCGGCCTGGGCCGACGGGCCCATGCAATTCATGGGCGCGGAGCGCCCGGCCATCGCGCCCGTGGAGTACCACCCGCGGCGAGCACGACGCGAAGCCCGCACCGCCGGCTGAGCACGTTGTTCGGACACCGCAAGCAAGGAGCCGTCCCCTTCACGCGCATGGTCCATATCTGGAGCGGCATCGATTCGGTGTTCTATCTGATCCGCCCGTACCAGCTCGTGCGCAAGCGCTAAATCGCACCAACCGGGACCAGGAGCGCTATCGATGCTGAATGCGGTCCCCTATGAAGAGCAGCAGGACCTGCCCGCCCGCGTGAACGACGTCGAGATCGGCGGCAATCGAGGGTGAGCGCGGCAATCACGCCGACGACCCGGACCCCGCGCTCGCCGCGCGGCGCACGCTCGTCGTGCACGAACTGTTGCGCCAGCGCGCCGTGGCGCTGGACCTGCTGGCCCCTGACGCCGAACTCGACGACAGCGCGCTGGATACGCTGCTGGAACGCGAAATGCGCGTGCCCGAGCCCACGCGCGAAGACTGTGAGCGTTACTACACGCAGCACGCGAAGCGCTTCGGGCGCAACGAACTCGTGTACGCGAGCCACATCCTCTTCGCCATTACCGACCGCGTGCCGCTCGCGCGGCTGCGCCAGAAGGCCGAAGAGACGCTGCGCGATTTGCAGCAGGCGCCCGACACCTTCGAGGCGCTGACGCGCCAGTTCTCGAACTGCCCTTCGGCGGGTGTGGGCGGCAGCCTCGGCCAGCTCACGCGCGGCGACACGGTGCCCGAATTCGAGGCGGCGCTGTTCGACTGCGCCGACATCGGCGTACTGCCGCGTCTCGTGCGCACGCGCTTCGGCTTTCATCTTGTGCGCGTGGACCAGCGCATGCCGGGCAATCCGGTGCCCTACGACGAAGTCTCGGGCGAGATCGCGCTTTCTCAGCGAACGCGTACGCCATAAGGCCCATCCAGCAGTACCTATCGATCCTGGCTTCCGAGGCGACGATTGAAAATGCCGCGCTGGAAGCCGCGACGAGCCCACTCGTCCAGTGAAGTCGATGTGCACCCCCATGCGATGGAGGCAACATGAATCTGCGTAGCGAACCGGCGCGCCCCGTAGCGAGCGCAGCCCAGCCGGAGAAAGTCGGCGCGAAGGCATGGTCCGTCCTGCTCGTCAGCACGCTCGCGTTTCTCGTCTGATTCGTGGTGTGGATGATGTTCGGCGTGCTGGGCGTGCAGTTGCGCGAGGAGCTCCAGCTCAACAGCACCGAGTTCGGCCTGCTCACCGCCACGCCCGTGCTGACGGGCGCGCTCATGCGCTTGCCGCTCGGCGCATGGACCGACCGCTTTGGCAGGCGCATCGTCATGACCACGCTGCTCGTGATCTGCGCCGTGCCCGTGTATATCGTCAGTTACGCGAGCGAGCCGTGGCAATTCCTGCTCATCGGCCTCTTTCTCGGCTGCGTCGGCGCCTCGTTCGCGGTGGGTACGCCGTATGTGGCGCGCTTTTTCCCACCCAGCCAGCGCGGCTTCGCCATGGGCTTCTTCGGCGCGGGCACGGTGGGCGCCGCCGTCAACCTGTTCGTCACGCCGCAGCTGGAAAACCTCTATGGCTGGCGCTTCGTGCCGCGCGTCTACGCCGTCGCGCTGATCGTGACCGCTGTGATTTTCTGGCTCGGTTCAGCGCGCGACCCCTGCGCGCCGTGGGCGGCGTCCTCGCCGACAAGCTCGGCGCGCACACCGTCACGTGGTGGGGCCTGTGGGTGGCGTGGATCTGCCTCTTCATTCTCTCGTACCCGCCCACCGACTTCGTGATCCACACGATCGACGGCCAGGCGGCGCTGCATATCAGCATGCCGGTGTTCGGCTTCGTGGCGGTGGCTTTCGTGCTGGGCGCGGTGTTCGCGTTCGGCATGGCCTCGACGTTCAAGTACGTGGCCGACGACTTCCCGACCAATATGGGCATCGTGACCGGCATCGTCGGGTTGGCGGGCGGCCTGGGCGGGTTTCTGCTGCCAATCCTGTTCGGCACCCTGCTCGACTGGCTCAAGATCCGTTCGAGTTGCTTCATGCTGCTCTATGGCATCGTGTGGGTCTCGCTGATCCTGCTCTGCATCTCCGAAGTCAAGCGCACGCCGATTCTTGGCGAACCGAGCGCCAGAGCGGCACAGCGCTGATCCCTGCAGTTCGGGCGTCGCGGCGGCGGCTCAGGCCGCCGCTTTCGCCGGCTCCGGATCCGGCGCGGTGACGACCAGCACGCTGCACGACACGCGGTCGAGCAGCAGGCGGTCGTCGCGCCCATCCCACCAGCGCTTGAACGGCCCGCGCCGGTGGTGGCCCACCACGATGAGATCGGGCTGGAGTTCCGCGCAGTAGCTCGCAATCACGTCGATCGGCCGGCCCACCACAAAGTGTCCTGTTGCCACGAGCCCCTTGTCCTGCAGGCACGCCACCCCGTCACGCAGAATCTCGCGCGCCGCCTCTTCCGCGGCTTCGAACGGCACGGCGGACGCGATGTCCGTCCCCCATTGCAGCGGCGCCTGGTCGAGCACGGCCAGCAAATGCGTTTGCGCATGGCATTCGCGCGCAAGGTCGGCGCCCTCACGCAAAGCCCGGCGGCCTTCGCGCGTTGCGTCGTAACACAGCAGAATCCTGTTGAACGAGCCCATGATCCCTCCCCCGATGATGCCCGGCGCCGGGCTGGCGAACTCGCCGTACCCGCATTGCCGCTTTCAGTATGCCATTTATATCACGTCATGATATAACCGACACATCGGCAGTCGCTGTATACGGTATAGGAGGCGCGAC
The DNA here is from genome assembly GCF_026343935.1 of Paraburkholderia sp. CNPSo 3076. NCBI lineage: Bacteria > Pseudomonadati > Pseudomonadota > Betaproteobacteria > Burkholderiales > Burkholderiaceae > Paraburkholderia > Paraburkholderia sp. CNPSo 3076. The sequence continues at coordinate 157,648 of NZ_JAPMAL010000003.1, forward strand.
GGTTATCGACAACGACTTTGAAATCGCCTGACTGCTCGTCGCCCGCGTATCGTCGGCGCGCGGGTCGGTCTGTTAGTGGGCGCCGCCCTCATCGAAGCCGTGCCCTTGCTGACCTGAAGCCGCAAAAAATCCGGCCCGACCCAGATTGCGTCTCGACAGCGGATCGCAAACGTTTCACAAGTGCGATCTTCGCGCAATATCCAGTCTGCATATTTTCCAGAAACCAACGGTGTGTCCCACCGTCTGCACTCGTAACATCTCAGTTACACATTGCCCTGTTACAGGTCGCCAGGGTCGAAACATCTGTTACAAACTCAATAGTCATAGGTATTAATCCGCAGAGCCGTATTTTTTACCTGTCAACCCACTTTCTTTCTAAACGTTTATTCCACCGGGCGACGTTTTCTGTCTCGCGGCGATTCGTTGCGCATGCATCGACGATCTGGCGCAAACCCTGATAAACCAAGGCCATACGGCCTGTTTGGCCGGCTCGAACAGCGCCGCGATAGCCTGCCGCATGCCACGAATCAATTTGCAGCAAAACTTACCGAAAATAATTTACAACAGTACGATTATTTTTGATCCGAGGGATTGATTTCTGAGATAAGCCCTCATACAATTCCCTCCAAGGTTGTTACGAGATGTAACAACCTGTATCAAAGAGTCAGATCGAGCCAACGAGCGAAGATCGACCACAAGAGCAGAAAAGATACAACGGCGAAAAAGCCGGGGGGTTAAATTCGGGGCTTCGGAAACTAGAGAAATGGACCGCAGCAGCGAGACGCTGGAATCTATCCGCGAAATTAATTTGTCGTATCTGATGCTCGCACAGCGCATGCTGCGCGAGGACAAGCCGGTCGGCATGTTCCGACTGGGACTGTCGTCGGAACTGGCCGATCTGCTTGGCGCTCTGTCGCTCGCGCAGATCGTCAGGTTGGCCTCTTCCGACCAACTTCTCTGTTTTTTCCGCTTCGACGACCATGCGATGTTGTCTGCGCTCACGCAGACTTCGAAGCATGCCGACGTGGCGGCTACCCATGCGGCCATCCTGCTTGCGGGACAGCCGGCTGGTCAATTCGCCTGAGGGTGACGTCCATGACTACGCGGCGCAGCCTCACCGAAGACGCTCAGGAAGTATTCCGCGCGATCGCACTGATCGAGCTGGGCGCGCGCATGCAGGTGCTCGAAAGCGAACTCACGCTCTCGCGCGACCGCATGATCCGCCTGTATCGCGAGATCCGTGGCGTATCGCCGCCCAAAGGTATGCTGCCGTTCTCGGCGGACTGGTACATGACGTGGCTGGCCAACATCCACGCCTCGCTGTTCTATAACACGTACCTGTTCCTCAAGAACGAAGCGCGTTGCTCGCATCTCGACGCGCTCACCAAGGGGTTCCGGCTGTATCTGGAACACTGCCGCCACAGCGGGGCCGAGCCGGCGCTCGACCTCACGCGTGCGTGGACCCTGGTGCGGTTTTTCGATGCCGATATTCTGCAGTTGACGCCTTGCTGCCGTTGCGGCGGTAAGTTCGTCGCGCATCGCCACGACCTTCAGCACAACGTCGTGTGCGGCGCATGCCAGCCTCCTTCGCGAGCCGGCAAGACGAAAAAGGCGGCTGCAGCGCGACGGGGCGCCGAGCAGACCGAGAGCGACCTTCCGGCAGTGGTAACGTCGGATGGCATTGCCGAGGCTGCATAAGCGTAGGAGAGCAGATCCGGCTAAACCGGACGAGAGACCAAGACGCGAAACCGTCCGGTGCCTGAGCGCACCGGACGGCGAAGCGCTTTCTGATTGCCGCCTTTGTTTGCCGCCTTTTTTTTGCCGCCTGTCCGGCGCGCGCCTGTTACACCTTTCCCGCTTCTAGTTTCCGCTGAACGTCTGCCAGACGAGCCACAGATTCGCCGCCGAGATCACGACGAACAGGAACCACGCCAGCAGCCGCGTGGGGAGCCGGTTCACGAACTCGCCCATCAGCGCACGATCGTTCGTCATGCGAATGAGCGGCCAGAGCGCGAACGGCAGTTGCAGACTCAGCACCACCTGGCTTGCCACCAGCAGCTTGCCCACCGCGCCGTTGCCGAGCAGCGCGACGCCCGCGAAAGCGGGGATCAGCGCGAGCACGCGCGTAATGAGCCGCCGCTGGTAGCACGGAATCTTCATCCGCAGGAAGCCTTCCATGATGACCTGGCCCGCCACGGTGCCCGTGAACGTCGAGCTTTGCCCGGAAGCAAGCAGCGTGATCGCGAACAGCACTGCCGCCGCGCCCGTGCCGACGATCGGCGCGAGCAGCTTGTAGGCCTGTTCGATATCGGTGACCTGGGTGTGCCCGTTGGCGTGAAAGGCCGCCGCGGCCAGAATCAGGATGGCCGCGTTGATGAGCAGCGCGATCAGCAGCGAGACGATCGTGTCGAGGCGCGACAGGCCGATGGCCTGCGCGAGGCTCGCACGGTCGCGCTTGACCGCGCGCGTCTGCACGATCGACGAATGCAGGTAGAGGTTGTGCGGCATGATGGTTGCGCCGAGAATCCCGATCGCCAGATACAGCGGCTCCGCCGAGGAAATGGCGTGCCACGACGGCACCGCGCCCGCGAATACTGAGGGCCAGTGCGGCTTCACGAGCGCGAGCTGGATCACATAGCCGAGACCGATCGTGGCGATGAGCCCGGCCATGATCGCCTCGAGCGAGCGGAAGTTCTTGCCCTTCAAGCCCAGCACAATTAGCGTGTCGAACGCCGTAAGCGCCACGCCCACCATTAGCGAGCAGCCCAGCAGGAGGTGGAACGCGAGCGCGCCGCCCAGCACCTCCGCTAGATCGCAGGCGATGATCGAAAGCTCGGCGAGCACCCACTGGCCGAGCGCCACGGGCCTTGAATAGCGCTCGCGCGAAAGCTCCGCGAGATCGCGCTGCGTGACGATGCCAAGGCGCATGGAAAGGCATTGCAGCGCGATCGCCGCGAGGCTCGAGAGCACGACCACGAACAACAGGCTGTAACCGAAGCGCGAGCCCGCCTCGATGTCGGTGGCCCAGTTGCCCGGGTCCATGTAGCCGATCGACACCAGCAGGCCGGGGCCCGCGAATTGCCAGAACTTCTTCCAGAACGGCGCGCGCGGCGAAACCTCGATGCTGCCCTGCACTTCGGACGGGCAGAACGGCGCCGTTGCCGTGGTCGGTAGTCGGAAATCCAACGGTTCGATCCTCAAGGGTTGACGCGTCGTGACACGTGACGCGATCGGGCCCTCAAGTGTACAGCGTCGGCTGCGGCACTTCTCTCAAGAGCGTATAGCGGCCCACGTCGCGCAGGCGGTAGTCGAGCGGATCGTGCAGCGTATGCACGCGCGCATTGCGCCAGAACCGGTCGAGCGCGAGCGCCGCGCCCGTGGCGCGCGCGCCGCACGCCTCGAAAAGCTGCTCGCCGCCCTGGAGCGCGGCGCGATGCGCGACGATCTTCGCTTCCGAAATCGCGAGCGAGACTCCGGCGCGCGTGGCCGTGCTCAACGCCTCGCCTTCGTCCCACGCGGCGTCGAGCAGCGCGCCCGCACGATCGGCCAGCACCGCCGCCGCGAGCGACTGCACGCGCATCTCGCCGAAGCGCTGCTGCAGGAACGGGTCGTCGGCTACGTGCTGCACGCCCGAATTGACCCACGGGCGGCCGTTCGCGAGCACGTAGGCGCGCGCCTCTTCGAGCGCGCCTTCAGCGAGCCCCACGAACAGATTCGTCAGCACGCCTTGCGAGACCAGCGTGCGCAGCGTGGCGCGCGGCGTATCGGGGCGCTGCAAGACTTCGTCGGCGCGCACTTCCACATTCTCGAACGATACCGTGCCGCTATCGGTCTGACGCTGGCCTATCGGGTCCCAGTCGTCGTGCGCCGTGATTCCGGCGCGCATGGTGGGCACGACCGCGAACACGGGGCTACCCGTGGCGGGATCGTGCGCGCTCACGGTCATCATCTGCGAACCGTAGGTGCCCGAACAGAATCCCTTCCTGCCATGCAGACGCCAGCCGCCTTCCCTGTCCGGCTGCGCGACGAGCCGCGTGTCGATGGGGTTCACGGCATTGCCCCACCACCAGCGATGCTCGACGGTGCCTTGCAGCCAGTTCGTGCGCTGCGCGGCGCTGCCCCACAATTCGACGCTCGCCACCTGCAGGCACTGGAAGCCAAGCAGATGCGCAAGCGCGCTGTCGACGCGCGCGAGCGCGCGGATCGTCGCATAGATGTCGCTCCAGCGCACGCCGTCCTCGCCGAACTGCCCGCCGAATTCGCGCGGCACCGCGAGCGTGAGCAGCCCGGCGTCGGCAATGCGCTGCTTTTCCGCGCCCGCGTGGCCGCCTGCGAGATCGCGTTGCGCGGCGCTCGCGCGCAGCGCTTCGAGCAGCGCGGCGAAACGCGCGTCCTGTTCCGGCCCGCGTGGGCGCTGTGCTTCGTTCATACCCATATTTCCCGAATGTGATGCCCTAAAAGCGAAGCGCGCAGCAACGGCGCTGCGCGCGTCATGGCGAACGGCTTGCGCCGCTCAGGTTCGCCGCAAAAGACGCCGCACCAGCACGTCGCCCGTGAACTGAACGGCCGCGACGATCGCGATCAGCAGCACGATCACGGTGACCATGACCGTCGTGTCGAAGCGTTGATAGCCGTAGCGTATCGCGAGATCGCCGAGACCGCCCGCGCCGACGGCGCCCGCCATGGCCGAGGAGCCGATCATCGCCACCACGGTGATCGTGAAGCCGCCGAGCATGCCGGGCAGCGCCTCGGGCAACAGCACATGCCAGACGATATGGCGGCGCTGCGCGCCCATGGCCTGGGCCGCCTCGATCAAACCGCGATCGACTTCGCGCAAGCTCACTTCGGCCACGCGCGCGAAGAACGGAATGGCCGCAATGGAAAGCGGCACCACGGCGGCCCACACGCCGATCGTCGTGCCAACGAGGAAGCGCGTGAGCGGCAACAACGCGACCAGCAGGATGATGAAAGGCGTGGAGCGGAACGCATTGACGAGCGCGCCCAGCGTGGTGTTGAGTGCGGGCCGCTCCAGAATGCCGCCGCGCGCGGTCGTGACGAGCAGCAGCGCGATGGGAATACCTATCAGGAGTGCGAATACCGCCGATACGCCGACCATCAGCAACGTGTCGCGTATGCCTCCGAGGAGTTCGGTGACCCACACGTCAGACATAGCCCAGCACCTCCACGCGGCTCGCATGACCACGCGCACGCTCGGCGAGCGACGCGGCCTCGGCGGCGTTTCGCACCGGCGCGGAAACGACTAGCCGCCCTTGCGCGCGCCCTTGAATCCGCTCGATACCGCCGTGCACGAACCGCACGCCCTGCGCGCCGAACGCCTGCGCGAGCGTGGCGAGGTCGGGCTCTTGCGCCCCGTTGCCGGTAAAACGCACGTCGAACAGCGCGTGCGCGCCCGCTTGCGGCGCAGCGTGAATACGCGCCCCCAGGTCGTCGGGCAACTCGTGGCCGGGCGTGTGCAAGAGCGCGCGCGTCGCGTCGTGCTGGGGATCGCCGAACACGCGCCACACTGGCCCCTGCTCCACCACCTCGCCGCGCTCGATCACCGCGACCGTGTCGCAGACGTCGCGTATCACCTCCATCTCATGCGTGATGAGCACGATAGTGACGCCGAGCCGCCGGTTGATATCGCGCAGCAGCGCGAGAATCGCGCGCGTGGTTTCCGGGTCGAGCGCCGACGTCGCCTCATCGCACAGCAGGATATCGGGCTCGTGCACGAGCGCACGTGCAATGCCCACACGCTGCTTCTGACCGCCGGAAAGGCGCGCGGGCCACGCGTCGCGTCGTTCGCTCAAGCCGACGAGATCGAGCAGCACGTTCACGCGCGCCTCGATGTCGGCCTTCGGCACACCCGCGATTTTCAGCGGCAGTGCGATGTTGTCGTGCACCGTTTTCGCAGATAGCAGGTTGAAGTGCTGGAACACCATGCCGGTGCGCCGCCGCAGCGCCACCAGGGCGCGTTCGTCGAGCGCGCCCACGTCCACGCCGTTCACCCGCACGCCGCCGCTCGTGGGCTTTTCGAGCCCGTTCACGAGCCGCAGCAGCGTGGACTTGCCCGCGCCGCTGCGCCCGATGATGCCGAACACTTCGCCGCGCGCCACCTGCAAGTCAACGCCCGCGAGCGCCGCATGCGCGCCCGGCGCGTAAGTCTTGCCGACGTTTTCGAACACCACCGCAGGCTGCGACGCATCGGCATCGCCCTGCGCCTCGCCCGCCGCCGGCCCCGCCTCAATAAAGCGCACCGTTCCGAACCATTTCATCATCGCTGCTCCTCGTGTGTGAATTGCGCGCGTTACCAGGCGACCGCGTAGAGGTTGCCGAAGGCTTTGTCGAGTTCCTTGCGCACGGCGGGCGAATGCTGGTAGATGTCGATGAACTTGCGGATGCGCGGATCGTTCACGCTCTCGGGACGCACCACGAACTGGATCGCGAACGCCTTGTTCTCCACGCCGTCGAAGAGCAGCGCGCTGTTCGGATCGGTAGTGCCCGCGAGCTTGATGAAGCTCGGGTAGCCTTGCGCGAGATCGACGTCGTCGAGCGAGCGCGCCAGTTGCGACGCTTCGAGCTGCACGATCTTGAGGTGTTTTGGATTGCCAACAATGTCGAGTGTCGTGGCGCGATAGTCCACGCCCGGCTTGAGCTTGATGAGGCCCGCGCGCTGCAGCAGCAGGAGGCCACGGCCGCCGTTCACGGGATCGTTCGCGATGGCGACCGTCGCGCCATCCTTCAGGTCTTCGAAGCGTTTCACCTTCTTCGAATACAGGCCGATCTTCATGATCGTGCCCGGCGCGATGGCGACGAACTTGTAGCCGCCCTGCTGTTCGGCGTTTTCCAGAAACGGCGTGTGCTGGAAGTAGTTGGCGTCGATATCCTTGTTCGCGAGCGCGGCGTTGGGCGTATTCCAGTCGGTGAATTCGATGATCTTCACGTCCACGCCCTGCGCCTTCGCCTCGTGCGCCGCCTCCTGGAGCGCGGGCGTTTGCGGCGTAGTGGCAATGCCGATCTTGAGCGTAGCGGTGTCGGCATGCGCGTCGAGCGCCGCCGCCGCGAGCGACACGGCGATTGCCGTCAGCAGGCCGAAGCGCTGGAAAAAGGAAGGGCGCCCCACGGCGCGCACGGCACGGATCATCGCGTTCCCCGGATGGAAGTTGGACTTCGTTCAATGAGGAGCGACGCGATGAGGGCCCATCGCGTTGGCTCCAGATGGGTCCAAACGATGATAGGGGCGCGGCGGGGCCGGGTCTACGAAGCGATTGCGCAAAGGAAATCGCCGCCTGCGATATGCACAGGCGGCGAGCGTTGCGGCTTTTTCCGCGGGGTTTGACGCGCGGTTCAACGCGCGGTCTAGCGCGCCGCGAGCGGCGCCGGCGGAGCGTCGCCGGGCTTCGCGTCGCCCCAGCCGCCGCCGAGCGCGCGGATCAGGTTGACGGTCGCCACGGCCTGCGAGCCCTGCAGATGGCTGGCCTGCAATTGCGACACGAGCACCGTCCGTTCGCTGTCGATCACGTTCAGATAGCTGACCTCGCCTTCCTCGTACTGCGTGCGCGAAAGGTGCGCCGACTGCTGCGAAGCGCTTACCGCGTCGTTCTGCTCGCGGATCTGATCGTCGAGCAGGCGCAGGTCGGAGAGATTGTCCTCGACCTCGCGGAAGGCCACGAGCACCTGCTGGCGGTACTGCGCAACATCTTCCTCGTACTTCCCGCGCGACTGGGCGAGATTCGCCTTGCGACGGCCGCCGTCGAAAAGCGGCAGCGTGAGCGCCGTACCCGCGAGCGGCCCAAGCAGAAACGCGCGGCTCGACCACATGAACAGGTCGCCGAGCGTGGCCGACTCGAAGCCCGCCGCACCCGTGATGTTGAGCTGCGGGAAGAACGCCGACTTCGCGAGCCCCACGCGTGCGTTCGCGGCTGCCATGGCGCGCTCGGCGGCGGCCACGTCGGGGCGGCGCTCCAGCAGCGTGGAAGGCAGCCCCGGCGGCACTTGCGCCAGCACCGGCGCGAGCGGCGTTTCGGGGAATGTGAAGTCCGCGGGCGCCTTGCCGAGCAGGATCGCGAGGCTGTGCTCCGAGGCCGCGCGCTGACGCGCGACGCCCACCGCGTCGGCGCGTGCGCTCGCGAGCTCGTTGCGCGCCTGTGCCACGTCAAGCGCACTGATGTCGCCTTCCTTGAAACGGCGCTCGACGAGCTTGAGCGCGTCTTCTCGCAGCGCCACCGTGCGGCGGTACAGATCGACATCGGAGTCGAACTGGCGCAACTGGAAGTAGTTCTGCGCGACGTCGGCCTGCAAGGCGAGCTGCACCGAGAGGAACAAAGCTTCGCTTTGCTGGGCGTCCGCCTGCGCGGCATGCACGTTCGAACTCACGCGGCCGAACAGATCCACCTCGTAGCTCGCCGTGGCCTGCGCACGCCACAGGGTTTGCGCGGGCACATTGGCGTTCTGCGGCAGATACTGCGAAGCCGGCGAGGCGCGCTCATAGGTCGGGCCGAAGCCCGCATCGATCGACGGGAACCACGACGCGCGCGCGGCCTGCGTCAGGGCACGCGCCTGCTGCACGCGCGCGGCGGCCGCCTTGAGGTCCTGGTTCGCTTCGAGCGCCTGCTGCTCGAGCTTGTCTAGCGTCGGGTCGCCGAACACCGTCCACCATTCGCCGCGATGGGTGTCGTCGGCGGGCTGCGCGGGCGTCCACGTGCCCACGTCGTGCGGATTCGTGCTCTGCGTTTGCTGCGGCGCTTCCTTGTAGGCGGCGGGCACAGCGGCGTCGGGCACCTTGTAGGTCGGCTCGACCGAGCAGGCCGCGAGCCAGGCAAAGAGCGCGACGCTCGCCGCGATTCGTGTGATACGCGCGAAGTGCCCGCCTCCCGGCGTGGCATTTCCGCTATAGCGCAAGCTGGATTCGTTAGTCATGTTGATCATTTTCCCTTGTCGCCTTACGCATCGACCATCGACTGCGGCTTGCGCGCATTGTCCTTCTGCGCGACGTGAATCTTGCCGCCCGCGAGCGTGCGCAGCACCACATAGAACACCGGCGTCAGCAACAGGCCGAATGCGGTCACGCCGAGCATGCCGAAGAACACGGCCACGCCCATTGCATGACGCATTTCCGAACCCGCGCCGCTGGAGAGCACGAGCGGCACCACGCCCATGATGAACGCGATGGACGTCATCAGAATCGGGCGCAGACGCAGGCGGCTCGCCTCGATGGCAGCGGTAAGCGGCGTATGTCCGTCGTGCTCCAGCTCGCGCGCAAACTCGACGATCAGGATCGCGTTCTTCGAAGCGAGCCCCACCAGCACCATCAAGCCGATCTGCGTGAAGATGTTGTTGTCGCCCTGCGTGAGCCACACGCCCGTGAGCGCACACAGCACGCTCATCGGCACGATCAGGATCACGGCGAGCGGCAGCGTCAAGCTCTCGTAGAGCGCCGCCAGCACGAGGAACACGAGCAGCACGCTGATCGGGAACACCCAGATGCCCGCATTGCCCGCCAGCACCTGCTGGTACGTGAGGTCGGTCCACTCGAACTTGACGCCGCGCGGCAGCACCTCAGCCGCGATGCGTTCCGCCGCCGCCTGCGCCTGGCCCGACGAATAACCGGGCGCCGGGCCGCCGTTGATGTCGGCAGCGGTGTAGCCGTTGTAGCGCACCACCATCTCGGGGCCATACGTGGGCGTGACCGTGACGAGCGACGAGAGCGGCACCATTTCGCCCGCGGCGTTGCGCGTCTTCAGTTGCAGGATGTCGTCGGCGCGCTGGCGGAACGGCGCATCGGCCTGCACGCGCACCTGATACACGCGTCCGAAGCGGTTGAAGTCGTTCACATAGAGCGAACCCAGATAGATCTGCATCGTGTCGAACACGTCCGTGACCGGCACGCCAAGCTGCTTCGCCTTCGTGCGGTCGAGATCTACGTTCAGCTGCGGCACGTTGATCTGATAGTTCGTGAACGTCGGGCCCAGCTCCGGTGTTTGCGCCGCGCGCTTGACGAAGTCCTGCGTCGCGCGGTTGAGCGCCTCATAGCCGAGCGCGCCATGATCCTCCAGCTGCAACTTGAAGCCGCCCAGCGTACCGAGGCCGAGCACCGGCGGCGGCGGGAACACGGCGACGAACGAATCCTTGATGCTGGCGTACTGCTGGTTCAGCGCACCCGCGATCGCGCCGGCCGACAGCGCCTTGCCCTTGCGCTCCTTGAACGGCTTGAGCGTGACGAACACAATGCCCGCGCTCGAACTATTCGTGAAGCCGTTCACCGACAGGCCCGGGAACGCCACGGCGCTTTCCACGCCGGGCTGCTTGAGCGCAATGGCGCTCATGTCGCGAATCACGTTCTCAGTGCGGTCGAGCGCAGCGCCGTTGGGCAATTGCGCGAACGCGATCAGATACTCCTTGTCCTGCGCGGGCACGAAGCCGCCCGGCACCACACGCGCCATCAGCACCGTTGCGGCGATCAGCACCACATAGACCGCGAGCATCGCGCCCTTGTGGCGCAGCACGCCGTTCACGCCGCGTCCATAGCTTTCCGAGCCGCGATGGAACACCTGGTTGAAGCGGCGGAAAAAGCCGCCCAGCACGAGGTTCATCCCACGCGTGAGCCAGTCTTCCTTCTCGCCGTGACCGCGCAGCAGCAGCGCCGAAAGTGCCGGCGAAAGCGTGAGCGAGTTGAACGCCGAGATCACCGTGGAAATCGCGATGGTCATCGCGAACTGCTTGTAGAACTGGCCCGTGAGACCGCTCATGAACGCGAGCGGCACGAACACGGCCACGAGCGTGAGCGCAATGGCGATGATCGGCCCGCTCACTTCCTGCATGGCCTTGTAGGTCGCATCGCGCGCGGATAACCCGCTGGCAATATTGCGCTCCACGTTTTCCACCACCACGATGGCGTCGTCGACCACGATGCCGATGGCGAGCACCATCCCGAACAGCGATAGCGCGTTGATCGAGAAGCCGAACGCAAGCAGCAGCGAGAACGTCCCGACGATCGACACCGGCACCGCGATCAACGGAATGATCGAGGCGCGCCACGTTTGCAGGAACACGATCACCACGATCACCACGAGCGCGATCGCTTCGAGCAGCGTATGCACCACGGCCTCGATACTGGAGCGCACGAACTGCGTGGGGTCGTAGACGATGCGGTAATCGACGCCCGCCGGCATGTCCTGCTTGAGTTCCTTCATCGCCGCGCGTACCTGGTCCGAAATCGCGAGCGAGTTCGCGCCCGGCGCCTGGTTGATGGCGAGCGCAACGGCCGGTTTGTTATCGAGCAGCGAGCGCAGGCCATATTCGGACGCCGCCAGCTCGATACGCGCGATATCGCGCAGGTACGTCACGCCGCCATCGGGATTCGTCTTGACGATGATGTTGCCGAACTCGCTTTCCGTGCGCAGACGGCCCTGGGCATTCACGTTGAGCTGGAACGGCGTGCCAGGCACGCTAGGCGACGCGCCGATCACGCCCGCCGCCACCTGCACGTTCTGCTCGCGAATCGCGTTGACCACGTCGTTCGCGGTGAGATTGCGCTGTGCCACCTTCTGCGGGTCGAGCCAGATGCGCATGGCATAGTCGCCCGAGCCCCACAGCTGCACCTCGCCCACGCCCTGGATGTTCGAGAGGCGGTCCTTCACGTTGAGCAGCGCGTAGTTGCGCAGGTAGGTCATGTCGTACCGGTTGTCCGGCGAGATCAGGTGCACCACCATCGTGAGCGTGGGCGAGCTCTTGATGGTCGTGATGCCGAGACGCTGCACGTCTTCCGGCAGGCGCGGCAGCGCCTGGTTCACGCGGTTCTGTACGAGCTGCGTGGCCTTGTCCGGGTCGGTGCCGAGGCGAAACGTGACCGTGAGCGTGAGATTGCCGTCGCTATTGGCTTGCGACTGCATGTACAGCATGTTCTCGACGCCGTTGATCTGCTCCTCGAGCGGCGCGGCGACGGCTTCGGCGATCACCTTCGGGTTCGCCCCCGGATACTGCGCGTGGACCACCACCGAAGGCGGCACGACCTCGGGATACTCGGAGATCGGCAACTGGAACAGCGCGATCACGCCGGCCAGCAGGATCAGCACGGACAGCACGCCCGCGAAGATCGGCCGGTCGATGAAGAATTTCGATATGTTCATGGGTTGCTCTTGTTCATGACGCTCAATTTGACGCGAATCTTTCTGCTTAGGCATCCTGACTGACGGGCAGGCGTAGGCTGCGATCGCCTACGCCCGCCGTTCGTCAGGACGTTTTCGCTGCCTTGGCGCCGGGGTTCGCTGCCGTGTTGGTCGAATCGGCGTCGGGGTCGCCGTTCATCGGCACCATGTGCGAGCGCACGGCTTCACCGGGGCGCACGCGCTGCGTGCCGTTCACCACCACGTGGTCGCCCGCCTTCAGGCCGCCCAGAATCACGCGCAGGTTGCCCTGCTGGCCGCCCGTTTGCACCGTGCGGTACGCGATCTTGCCGCTGTTATCCACGACGTACACGAACTTCTTGTCCTGGTCGGTGCCGATGGCGGCGTCGTCCACGAGCAGCGCCGGGTGCGGGGCGCTGCCGCCCACCTTGATGCGTGCGTACAGCCCCGGCACCAGCGCGCCGTCGGCGTTGTCGAAGCGCGCGCGCACGCGGATCGTGCCTGACGTGGTGTCGAGACGGTTATCCACCGACTCGATCGTACCGGTGCGCGAATAGCCCGATTCGTTCGCCAGACCCAGTTCCACCGGCACCTTCGAGCCATCCTTCATGCGGCTGATGTAGTCGAGATAGGTCTGCTCGTCGGCGTCGAATTCGGCGTAGATGGGCGAAACGGAAACGAGCGTAGTCAGCGGCGCGGCGCTTGCGCCTGCCGAAACGACGTTGCCCACCGTGATCTCGGCGCGCGACACACGCCCCGCCACCGGCGCGACGATGCGCGTGTAGCCCAGGTTGATCTGCGCGGCTTCGAGCGCGGCCTGCGCGGCCTTGAGATTCGCGTTCGCTTCGCGCGAGGCGTTTTGCTTCTCGTCGTAATCGCGCTTCGCGATGGCGTTGTCGCCAATCAGGCGCTGCGCGCGCTCCCAGTCGCTTTGCGCGTAGCCCGTGCGCGCCTGGGCGGCGGCCAGCTGCGCAGCGGCTTGATCGACGGCCGCCTGGTACGGGCGCGGGTCGATCACGAACAGCGTTTCGCCCTGCTTCACGAGCGCGCCGTCACGGAAGTTCACGGACACGATCGTGCCGGAAACCTGCGGACGTATCTCCACTTTCTCGACGGCGGCCATACGGCCCGAGTAGCTCTGCCAGTCGGTGATGGTGCGATTGAGCACGGCTGCGACATCGACCTCGGGTGCCGGCGGCGCTTCAGCGGCAACGGCAGGGTGCGAGTCGAGGCGGATGGCCCCGAGGGTGCCGAGGCCCGCGACCACGAGCACGCCAATGACCGCTAGCGCGATACGGGTTCGGGATTGCGAAAAAAGTGACATGTCGGACTCCAGAAATAATGGTTGATTGTTCTTCACTGGTTCGGCAGCACCGCCGCAAGGGTGCTTCGTCTATGACGCGCCCGCGTCGAAGCAACATTGGAAAAACCGTACGGCCTCGCTGAGCGCGGCCGGATGCGCCGCGAGGTTCGCGTGCGAAACGCTCGGGTAGCGCACCACCTGGGTGCGCACGCCCGCGTCGATCAGGCGGCTCGCATACTTCTCCGCTTCGATGTGCAGCACGTCGTTCTGTGCGGTCACGATGAGCGTGGGCGGCAAGCCGCCAAGACGCAGCGATTCGAGCGGCGCGGCGTAGGGATGCATGCGCTGCGTCGCATCGGGCAGATACGCGCGATAACACGCCGCGCATTCGCTTGCGGTGATATCCGAGCCAAGGCGCGCCTCGTCGCCAAGACGCGTGAGGCTCGGGTCGAGCATCGGCGCAAACAGCGCCTGCGCCGCGAGCTTCACGTCGCCGCGATCGCGGCCCATGAAGGCGAGCACGTTGGCGATCTGGCCGCCCGCGTCGTGGCCCGCCGCGATCACGCGCTTCGGATTGCCGCCGAAGGCGCGGGCCCGCGTCAGCGCCCACAGCGCCGCGCGATGCGCATCTTCGGGTGCGGCGGGAAACGGGTGCCCGGGCGCGAGCGAATACCCCACGCTCACCACGAGCGCTGGTAAGCGTTCTGCGAGAAAGCGCCCCACCGCATCCGCTTCCTCGATCGACCCGCGCACGAAGCCGCCGCCGTGGAAATAGAGCAACACCGGCAAACCATTCGCGGCTTCGGGTCGGTACAGGCGCAGCGGAATCTGCTGGGCGTAGCCTTCGATCACCACGTCGGTCGTGAGCAGCGCGCGCACCTTGCCAGGCTTGGCGGACGCGGTAACAGGCAGGGCCGCGGGCACTTCGGCCAGCGGCGCTTCCTCCGCGGAGGTCCAAGACGTTGGGCGTTTAAAGACATCCATGTCAAATCGGCGCAATGCGCGAGAGTAGATTCGAATGGAACGAATTGTGGGTTCGGCAGACTTGCAAATAAATGCCTATAATCCGGCAACACAATTCGGCGCACCTGAACAATCTGTCTCCTCTTTCTGCGCGTGCGTTTCTTTCGAACGCCGCGCGCCGTGCGACCGAAGCTTTTTGGAGAGTGGCAATGGACCGCCTTCAGGCCATGCAGGTGTTCACCCGCGTCGTCGATACCAACAGCTTCACACGTGCTGCCGAAACGCTCGACATGCCGCGTGCTTCAGTCACGACGATCATTCAGAATCTCGAAGCGTTTCTCGGCGTGCGCCTCATGCATCGCACCACGCGCCGTCTGTCGCTCACGCCCGATGGCGCGGCGTACTACGAGCGCTGCGTGCGCATTCTCGCGGACGTCGAGGAAACGGAAACCACATTCCAGGATCGCAACCGCAAGCCGCACGGCAAACTGCGCATCGACATGCCCGGCTCGATCGGGCGGCTCATCATAATTCCGTCGCTGTGCGAATTCCACGGTCGCTATCCGGACATCGACCTGCAACTCGGGCTATCCGATCGCCCCGTGGACTTGCTGCAGGAAGGCGTGGATTGCGTGGTGCGCGTGGGTGCGCTACAGGACTCGTCGCTGGTCGCGCGGCGCATCGGCATTTTCGAAGGCGTGTCGTGCGCGGCGCCGTCGTATCTGGAGCGCCACGGCATGCCGCAGACGCTCGAAGAACTGGCCGAGCATCGCGCCGTGAACTACTTCTCGTCGCGCACGGGACGCGTGATGGACTGGGCGTTTCTCGTCGACGGCAAGGAAGTGGAGGTCAAGCTCAAGAGCATGGTCTCGGTAAACGACGCGGACGCTTACGTGACCTGCGGCATCGAAGGCTTCGGCCTGATTCAGGGGCCGCGCTACATGGTGCTGCCGCACCTGAAGTCGGGCGCGCTCGTCGAGGTGCTGCCCGATTACAAGCCGTTGCCCATGCCGATTTCGGCCGTCTATCCGCACAGCCGCCATCTGTCACCCAAAGTGCGCGTGTTCGTGGACTGGATCGCCGAGGTGTTCGACCGCTGCCCGCTCCTGAGCGGCCGCGCCTCACTCGACAAGGCCTGCACGATGCGCACGCTCGAAGAGCGCGAAAACGCGCCGGCGCTCGAAACGCCCGTTATTTCGGAATGGGCCGCATAGGCTGGGCGGCGTAACGCCGTAGCGCTGCGCCCCCCCTCAGAGCCGCGCCCGCAAAGGCTTTGCGGGCGCGGTGCAGCGATTGTTCCAGATTTTCGACAATTGCTTTCGCGTTCCGGCCGTTTATCGCAAACGGCTGCGCAACTACATTTGCTCCTGTCGCCGCGACCCACGTGGCACCAGTACAAAAGGAGCAGATCATGAAACGCACTCTCGCAGCCGCCATTGGCGCCACGCTCGTTCTCTCGCTCGCCGCCAGCGCTTCGGCCTTCGCCCAGGACAACAGCGCTCCGAAAACCCGCGCCGAAGTGAAGGCGGAAATCGCTGCCGCGTATCGCGACGGCACGCTGCCTTCGCTGAACAAGACGAGCTACCCCGAGCAAAGCCTGATCGGCCGCACGCAAGCGCAACGCATCGCGCTGCAGGAAAGCCGCGCGAACAACGCCCAGCATGTTGCGCAGGCTGGCGAATAAGCCCGCAAGACGCATCGGCATTTCGATTGCAAGACGAAAAACGTAGGAGTCCAACATGAACCAGACCGTACCTTCCGAACTCGAGCAGTGGGACAACACCACGCCCGTGTGGACGCCGTTTCGGCATTGAAATGTGAAGCGCGCGTGAAGATGTGAAACGTGTGAAAGGGCCCGGCGGTTTTGCAACCGCCGGGCCCTGGCGTTACCGGTTCACGAAATCCGGCTCGAAAAACACCCAGCGCACGAGGGGAAAGCGCGCCTGCAGATCGGCTTCGATCTCGTTGATCGCCTCGACCATGGTGCGGCTGTGGTCGTACTCGAGCATTTCGCACTGCACCGCCACCATCACCTCCTTGCCCCATTGCAGGGTAATGAGGCTGATGATGCTGCGAATCTCGGGCCGCGTGCGCAGGAACGATTCGATATCGCGCCGCATTTCCGGGCTGGCCGATTCGCCGACGATCATCGACTTCACTTCGCGCGCGATAAACCACGCAATCAGCATGAGCAGTACGCCCACGCCGATCGAGCCGCACGCGTCCCATACCGGATTGCCCGTGATGACCGTGAGCAGCACGGCGGCGAACGCGATGGCGAGACCCGCCAGCGCGGCGATGTCTTCGCCCGCAACGACGAGCAGGTCGGAATCGCGCGTTTCGCGCGCCCAGCGCCACAGCGACTTCGTAGGCGCGCCCTTGCGAATCTCGCGCATCGCGCCGTAAAGCGAAAACGCTTCGAGCACCACGGAAATGCCGAGCACGACGAGCGCCACATACACGAATCGCAACGGCTCGCGCGCAATCAGCCGGTGCACGCCCTCGTAGACCGAGAAAGCGCCGCCCACGAAAAACAGCAGCAGCGCCACGAGCAGCGAATAGAAGTTGATCGCGCGGCCCGTGCCCATGGGATGCAGCGGCGTGGGCGGCTCGCGCGACTGGCGCAGGCCGAACAGCAGCAGCAGTTGATTGCCGCAGTCAGCCGTGGAGTGAATCGCCTCCGCGAACATCGATCCCGAGCCAGTGAACGCCGCGGCAGCGTACTTGCAGACCGCTATGCCGAAGTTCGCAGCGAGCGCATAGAAGATGGCTTTCGGCGACTCTCCGCTCATACGGCCCTCATGCGACGTCCACGCGCGCCGGGCCTGCGCCCAGTTCGCCGATCACACGGGCGTCGCCAAAGCCTTCCGCGCGGAAGATCGCCAGCACGTCGTCCACGTTTTCCGGCGCGCAGGCCACGAGCAGGCCGCCCGAAGTCTGCGGGTCGGTGAGCAGCGTGCGCGCGCTTTCGGGCAGGCTGGGCGCGAGCGTGACGGCGTCGCCGTACGAGGCCCAGTTGCGGCCCGAGGCGCCCGTGTACACGCCGTCATCGACGAACTTCTGCACGCCCGGCAGCCACGGCAGGTCGGCGTAGTGCACGCGCGCGGTGAGATTCGCGCCGCGCGCGATTTCGAGTGTGTGGCCGAGCAGGCCGAAGCCCGTCACGTCGGTCATGGCGTGCACGCCCGGCAGCTCCGCCAGCGTCGCGCCCGGCTTGTTGAGCAGGGTCGCGGCCGCCACCATCGCCTTGTAGCCTGCGTCGCCGAGCATTTCCTTCTTGAGCGCGGCGGAAAGCACGCCCACCCCCAGCGGCTTGCCGAGCACGAGCACGTCGCCGGCCTTTGCCGACGCGTTGCGCTTCACGCGTTCGGGATGCACCACGCCGAGCGCCGCCAGGCCGTAAATGGGCTCCACGGAGTCGATCGAATGGCCGCCCGCCACGGGAATGCCCGCGGCCGCGCACACGTCCTCGCCGCCGCGCAGCACCTGCGCGATCACGTCGTGCGGCAGCACGTTGATGGGCATGCCCACGAGCGCCAGCGCCAGGATCGGCTTGCCGCCCATGGCGTAGACGTCCGAGAGCGCGTTGGTCGCGGCGATGCGGCCGAAGTCGTACGGGTCGTCGACGATCGGCATGAAGAAGTCCGTCGTCGCGACGATGGCCTGCTCGTCGTTGAGCTTGTAGACGGCGGCGTCGTCGGCGGTCTCGGTGCCGACCAGCAGGTTCGGAAACACGGTGGTGAGCGGCGTGCTGCGGGCGAGCAGCGCGGAAAGCACGCCCGGCGCGATCTTGCAGCCGCAGCCGCCGCCGTGCGAGAGGCTCGTGAGGCGCGGTACGGCGGCGCCAATGGCGGGTTTATCGTTCATGTCTGGAAATCGTCCTGAAAGTGCCGGATGAGTTTTCGTATTATGGGGCAATCGCCGGACAGGCGATGCGGGCGGCGCGCACGCGCGGCGGCGCCGCTCAATCGCGCCCGGCGGCCTGGCCAGCGGCGTTCGCGGCGACGCCGCCCGCGTGGAGCGTATCGACGAGCCATTGCGGATCGTCGTGCGGCAGATCGTGCCCCGCCCACGGATGCTCCACGTGCGGCGCGCCCCAGGCCCGCGCGAGCCGCGCCGAGCAAACGGGGTTCACGAGCCGGTCGCCTTGCGACGACACCACGAGCACCGCACAGCGCGGCGCGGCGCACGCCTTGAAGCGCGCGGCGGCGGCTAGCTGGCGCAGCGCGTTCGCGCGGCTCACGTGGGCGCTCGCGCGGATCGCCCGCCACGTTTCGAGGTCGGCAGCGAGCGTGTCGCGGCGCGCGCAAGTGAGCCCGTGGATCAGCGTCTCGGCAATGTCGCCGCTATCGCCGCCATCCCAGTGCCGCGCCACGCGCACGAGCGCGGGCCACGCCGAGGGCCGCAAGCGCTCGTGAATGTGGCTAAAAGGCCGCATGCTCGTATTTACGAGCGCGAGCCGGTCTATTTCTTCGGGGTAACGCAGCGCCCACGCCGTCGCCACCATGCCGCCCAGCGACATCGCCAGCACGCGGTATGGCGCGCGTGCGCCGTGCCGCTGCGCCTCGGCGCGCAGCGCGTCCACGTAGTCGTCCACCGCGAGCGGCGAGCGTACGTGCGCCGCGGTGCCGTTGCCCGGCAGGTCGATCGGCAGCACGCCGTCGCGCGCCGCAAGCCGCGCGGCGAACGCGCCCCAGTGGCGCGATTCGCGCGTGAGGCCGCGCAGCAGGATCCACGGTTCGCTCATGTGCCCGGCTTGCGATACCAGTGCCCGATCGCGCTTTTCAGCACCTCCTCGCGTATCACGCCCTCGGGCAGCCAACGCTGCGCGGAATACGCGGCGCGCGTGAGGAACTCGAACAGATTCGCGTGACGCCGCAGCACCCGCGCGGTGCGATGCTGCAAGAGCGGATTGAACATGCCCTGGCGCGAAAAGATCTGGCGCGGGTTCTTCTTGATCCACAGCCACGAGCCCAGTTCGAGTGTGAGCGGCAGGAAGATGTTGCTATCGGGCGCGCGATCGTACGCGCAATCCCACAAGTCGCCATGCAGCAAATATTGGTGGCTCTGCGGCTCGAAGGTGTAGCCGTGATGCGGATGCGCGCGCTCGAACATCGTCTTGAGCACGTACATTTCGGGCAGATGGCGTATGAGGCGGCGCGTGCGCGCGTACGGAAACCAGATGCTGTCGGTCCAGCCGTAACCCGAATGGCAGTCGAGCGCGAAGGAAAGCGGGCGCCGCGTGAGTTCTTCGTCGACGATCTTCAGGAGCGCTTGCGCCTCGATCTCCATGGCCGCGCCGCGCCGCCCCCGATACCACGGCAGCCATGAGCCGACACGCTGCCCCCCCGCGAGAAAGGGCACGCGTTCGTCGGCGTCCTGCGGCGCGTTGCGCATGAGGTCCACGCCGTTCGGATTCGCGCGCGTGGCGAGCCACATGCCGCCGGGATTGAGGATCGGCGCGAACACGATGCGCACGGACTCGAGCTGGCGCAGGAGCAGTTCGTCCCAGGCAAGACGCCCCACCAGTGCGCGCATGTAGTCGAGCACGAGCTGCGAGCCAATGCGCTCGAGCCCATGAATGCCCCCGAAAAAACCAATGCCGGGCGCGGCCGGATCGCGCGAGCCGATTGCCGCCACATAGAGAGGAAACGTACGGCCGCGCACCACGACTTCGCCTTCGCTGCGAATGTCGAGCCAGCGCGCGCCGGCATCGAGGATCATTTTGAGATCCTCGTATTCCTCGAAGCTGTCGGGTAGGAAGCTCAGTGCCTGCATATGGCGCCGGGTTTCGTCGCTCGTTTGGATGGGGCCGCCTAGGTGGGGCCGCCTAGGTGGGGCCGCCCAGGTCGGGGCCGCCGCGTGCGGCCGCATTGTCTACAACTGCCTTGCGAGTGCCGCCCCTGTCGACAATGAGTCAGCAACAAGTCAGGAAAACCAGGGACAGCACACACGTCGCCCATCAATATAGCCGCTTCCCGCGGTATTGAGCGTGACAGATGTTTGGCGTCATGCCTCTGTCACATCTCTCGCGAAATTTTCCGCGGCGGGAAGGCCGCAAAACATGTAGTCGTCTAGACGTCGCGACACCTTCACTCAACCGTCACAGTCGCTTCCTAGAATGAGCCCTCGACTACACAGCGACGGATTGTTATGGACGCCATACGCATCGAACGCCTCTCGAAAAGCTTCGACAGCGGCCGCAAGGCACTCGACGAAATCAACCTGCGCGTAGGCGTTGGCGAGATGGTCGCGCTGATCGGCGCATCGGGCTCGGGCAAATCGACCTTGCTACGCCATATTGCGGGCTTCACGGCTTCCGACCCGCAGCCTTCGCGCATCGAGATTCTTGGTCGTCCTATTCAGCAGGACGGCCGCATCGTGCGCGAAGTGCGCCGCATTCGCCGCGACATCGGCTTCGTATTTCAGCAGTTCAATCTCGTGCATCGCCTCACGGTCGAAACGAACGTGCTCATCGGCGCCCTGTCGCGGCTGTCGTTATGGCGACGCCTCACGGGCCGCTTTCCGCGCGCCGAGCGCGAGTTGATGCTGGCCGCGCTCGGCGAAGTCGGCATCGCGCACAAGGCCGCCGAGCGCGCCTCGAATCTCTCGGGCGGCCAGCAGCAGCGCGCGGCGCTCGCCCGCGCGCTCGTGCAGCGCGCGCGCCTCATTCTCGCCGACGAACCCATTGCTTCGCTCGACCCCGCATCGTCGCGCCGCGTGATGGACATGATGCGCATGCTCAACCGCGATCACGGCTTGACGGTGGTCGTCTCGCTGCATCAGGTGGATATCGCCATGGAGTACTGCCCGCGCACCATCGCGTTGCGCGACGGGCGCGTGGTGTACGACGGCGCATCGGCGGCGCTCACGCCCGCCCTGCTGCAACAGCTTTATGGCAACGCCGCGCGCGAGCTGCTCGAACCCGATGCTGCGCCGTCCGCGGCAACGCGCTTCGGCGCGCAGCCTCGCGCGGCCTGATCGCGCAACCCAACCCTTTTTCAACCCGCAACGTTTTCCCTCACCACGGACCGCCCCAATGAAACTGTTCCGCTCCATGCTCTCCTGGTGCGCCGCCGGCGCCGTCGCGTTTGCCTCGCTCGGCAGTGCGGCCGCTCACGCGGAAGACCTCAGCTTCGGCATCATCTCGACCGACTCGTCGGCGGTGCTCAAGCAACGCTGGCAACCGTTCATCGACGACCTGAACAAGCAGACCGGCCTGCATGTGAATGCGTTCTTCGCCACCGACTACTCGGGCATCATCGAAGCCATGCGCTTCAACAAGGTGCAGATCGGCTACTTCGGCAATGCTTCGGCGATGGAAGCCGTGGACCGCTCGAATGGCGAGATTTTCGCGAAGGTGCTCTACGCGAACGGCGACACGGGCTACAAGTCGGTTCTCATCACCAACGTGAACAGCCGCGTGAAGTCGATCGACGATGTGTTCAAGAATACTAAGGATCTCACGCTCGGCTGGGGCGACCCCAATTCGACCTCGGGCACGCTGATTCCGGGCTATTACCTCTTCGCGAAGCGCGGCATTTCGGTGAACGCGACGAACTTCAAGACCGTGCTGCCGTCGAGCCATGAAGCGAACCTGCTTGCCGTGGTGAACAACAAGGTGGATATCGCCACCAACAACACCATCGAGCTTTCCACGCTCCAGAAAAAGCACCCGGACCGCTTTGCCCAGGTGCGCGTACTGTGGACCTCGCCGCTCATTCCGTCCGACCCGCTCGTGTATCGCAAGGATCTGCCTGAAGCCACCAAGCAGAAGCTGCGCGACTTCTTCTACCACTACGCCAAGACCGATCCGCGCGAGAAGAAGATCATGGCCGATATCACCGGCTATGCAGGCTTCGCGCCCGCCAGCGACGCGCAGCTCCTGCCGATCCGCCAGGTCGCGCTGTTCCAGCAGAAAGAGAAGATCGCCGCCGACACGCATCTCTCCGACGACGACCGCAAGAGCCAGATCGCGGCCATCGACGCGAAGATCGGCGCGCTCGCCGCACCTGCGAAGCAGTAATGGGCGCAATGGATTTCGACAGCTCACGCGCCGTGCCGCAGACAGAAGTCGCGAGGCCCGCTGCCACGCCGGCGGCGACGCCAAACGTCGCCGCCGCGCCGCAAGCGGCAGCCCTTGCGGCGAGCGGCCTCGCAGGCAAGCGCAGCTGGTCCTCGCTGGCGCTCTGGGCCATCGTGTTCGTGCTGCTCGGCGTGGCGTGGCGCGGCGCCGACATGCGCCCGCTCGACCTGTTCTCCGACTCCGCGAACATGGGCACGTTCGCGCGCGGCTTCTTCCCGCCGGACTTCACGGAATGGCGCACGTATGCCCAGGAGATGTGGGTCACGATCGCGGTGGCGCTGTGGGGCACGGCGCTCGCCATCGTCTGCGCGGTGCCGTTCGGGCTGATGTCGGCGCACAATCTCGCGCCTGCCTGGGTGCTGCATCCCGTGCGTCGTTTGATGGACGCGTGCCGCGCCATCAACGAGATGGTGTTCGCGATGCTCTTCATCGTGGCCGTGGGCCTCGGGCCGTTCGCCGGTGTGCTTGCCTTGTGGGTGCACACGACAGGCGTGCTCGCGAAGCTCTTTGCGGAAGCGGTGGAAGCCATCGACCCGCGCCCCGTGGAAGGCGTGCGCGCGACGGGCGCCTCGCCGCTCGACGAGATCATCTACGGCGTGCTGCCCCAGGTCATGCCGCTGTGGATCTCGTATGCGCTCTACCGCTTCGAGTCGAATGTGCGCTCGGCGATGGTGGTAGGCATGGTGGGCGCGGGCGGCATCGGCGTCGTGCTGTATGAAGAAATCCGCTCGTTCGATTATCAGCAGACCAGCGCCGTTCTCATCATGGTGATCGTCGTCGTCACGGCCATCGATCTCATCTCCGCAAGACTGCGCGCGCGCGTGATCTGACGCGTTCCCCAAAAGCCGCGCGAGCCGAATAGAAACACAACGACGGCTCGCGCGGCTTTTCCCTATTTCTGGCGGCCACACGCGTTCGCTGGAATGATCACATGATTGCGGCCGCAACGGTCCGCGTCTCCAAGATGGCCAGTTTCGTCGTTCTGCTGGTCCTGCTCTCGGCACTCATGCACGCGAGCTGGAACGCCTTCCTCCATGTTTCGGGCGACCGCCTCTGGCTGCTCGGCGTGTTCTCGGTGCCGTACATCGTCGTGAGCGCGATCGCCGTGTGCGTGCTGCCGCTGCCCGCGCCGGCGAGCTGGCCGTATATCGGTGCTTCGGTGGTGCTGGAGTTCGTGTATTGCTTCACGCTGATCCGCGCCTATCGCAGCGGCGACTTCGGGCAGATCTACCCCATCGCACGCGGGCTTTCGCCGCTGCTCGTATTCGGGGGCGCGCTGGTGTTCGCGCACGAAGACCTGCATGCGCTCGCGGCCACGGGCGTCGCGCTCGTTTCGCTTGGCATCATGTCGCTTGCTTTCAGGCGCGGCATGCGCTTTTCGGGCGAGAGCGTACCGTATGCGCTGCTCACGGGCCTTTTCATCGCGATGTATTCGGTCGTCGACGGACTCGGCGCGCGCCTGGCCGGTAACGGCATCAGCTACATCATGTGGGTCTATCTGCTCTGGAACGTCCCGCAGTTTCTCGTGGTCTGCAAGCTGCGCGGCGGCGCGGCGCGGATGTTCACGTCGAAGGCCGCGGTCGCGCGCGGCGTGCTCGCGGGCGTGCTCGCGCTCACGGCGTATTGCCTCGTGATCGAGGCGTTCCGTTATCTGCCTATCGCGATGGTTTCCGCGCTACGCGAACTCTCGTCGGTCTTCGCCGTACTGATCGGCTGGTTCTTCATGAACGAGAAGCTCACGGCGCGCCGCATGGTCGCGTGCGCGCTCGTGACTTGCGGGGCGGTGCTGATCCGGCTGTGATTGGACGTCGGCGGCGTAGCACTATGCGAACGTCGGCACGCTCGTTTTGAAATGCACATCGTCCGGTTTCGCACACGCATCGTTGTTCTTGCTTATCTCTGCGGTTAGCGCCGCGACTTTCCGCTTCAGCGTTGCCACAGCGCACTCGTACTGCCGATCCTGATAGATCGCTTCTTGTCGCCTCAATGAAAAGCCCCGCCGAAGCGGGGCGATCCGTTCTGCGCGTGCGACTTTATGGAGCTCGTGGCGGCTCGATTTCTATCGAATCCAGCGTTTCTGTAATTGATGTAGTTTTTCGCAAATCGCTCCCAACTATTTCATGGTGGTGGCTATCGAAAAACTGTATCTTCGTATCAACTATGAGCATCACAGGAACGTCGCCTTTAGGGCTATGCCATGTTGCCTGGAATCTGTACGGCCCCATCCGCGCCCCTCGCATGTGCGGCAATGTCGGGCTGTTGATCCTTATCCCCCAGCCGGTATCTGTGACAGTGAACGAGCGCTGTATAAACTCCCCGAATATCGGACGTTGCTTAAACATTGGGACGATTAGTTCGCTATAGCTCACGGAGCCTTCCGCATGTGCAATCGAATTGAAAAATACCAATGGAATTGCCATCGAGAGCGCGAGAATAATTCCCTTTGTCATTGTTCAATTCCTCGAATCACCAATAAATTTGACCTTTCGCTGCGTATTATTGACTGCCCCGTGTTCCCATGCAGTTTGTACAAACGCCCCGGCGCCCACAAAGTTATCAATATGGTTCCCGACAATCGCGCTCCCGGTGTCGTCTGCAAAGCGCAGCCCAACGGCTTCAATTTCAACCTGTGCACGCTTCGGAATCACGCTAGGGTCAACGGCAATCGAGTGATTTTCCCTAACTGGGCCATAGGCCCCCTGAACGGAATCAGTATAAGCGAATGCAACCCCGTCCGGATTAGCCAGCACGTCACGGTTGCCGCGGCTATTCCTGTGCCACGTCGAACTAACCTGTGTCGGACGTATATAACGTCCGTTCGATGCCTTACCCGTTCCTTGCATGACTACGCCGCGCGCACCATACAAAAATCGCTCTTATGATGGTCACCAATGCCTCTAGCAAGTGCAGGCGCGCCGGAAAATTCGTCTTCGAAGCAAACATGATATCCCGTTATCAGGAACGTATTTTCGTACCACGCTTCCTTTAGCGTGACACGTAGAGGTACTCCCGTTATGTCATGGTCTAAAATCGTTAGGGAAACTTCGCCAGCCTCTCTAGTTTCAAGGGTCATAATCGTGCAACCGTCTGAATCTGTAGGTGCGGCGATGCGAATCGTGTCGTGTGATCGATCACTTTTGACTGCTAGTGTACGGCCGGATAGTGGGCCACCGCTGAGCCGTCTTACGATCGCCTTGATCGAAAGACGATACAGAATTTTTCCTTTCTCAACGCGTGCGGGAGACGGAATGATTGGCAACTTATCGCCGTACTTGTTATCGGGAATCTCCCACGAAAGCAGGTTCGCCGCAATTATGACTTCGACGCACGAACCAAGGGTCGTGTTCGTGCATGCTGTGTCGTGAACCACTATCCATTCAATACTTTCTGGCATTTTCATTTCTCCAGTTGGAGTGCTAGCGTTTCCATTCCATCCGTTGCGATCCGCTCTGTTTCGCCGCGTCCGTTTGTTACGCCGCTGAATATGCGCCCGCGATTCGTCACGATTCGATAGCGCACGCCCGCGAGCGGTTGACCGTCACCGCCTTTGAGCGTGAATTGTTCGTCGTACACTTCGCGCAGCGCGGAACGTGCCTCGATCCTTGCGCCGTCGTGGTTACGCTTGGGCTCAACCGTCTTGTGAATGAATACGCGTGAGTCTGGGCCGGCGATCACGCGATTCTTTCCACACGAGCATAAGACGCTATCGCCATCGACGACTACGTGTCGCCCTCGATCGCGCATCTTTTCGCCCGTGCCGAACATAGGAAACGTGCCTTCACAGTTGCCGCATGTCGCATGCTCAAGGTGAAGCGCGATCTTTTTTCCTTTGTCGTGAATTTTGGCAACTGTCGCTATCACCCGGCCGCCCGTGGTCGTGTGGTCCCAGTGCCTGACAACAGGTATCCGCATTTAGGTTGCTCCTTCGCGCGTATCTAGTTCAAGCGTTAGCCGCATCAAGTGGGCTCGTGTATGTACGAATGACGTGGCCGTGTTCTATGCGATAGCAGTGCAATTGCATATCACCGCAATAGTTGCTGCCGGGCGGTGTCGATGGCGTATCAAGCGGCTTGTGTACCATCGCGTACAGGTGCAGCGAAGAATGAAACTTGTACGGACAATCGTGGTGCGTATCGGCAGACAAGCGGACATCTCCTCGAACGTTGGGCATTACGACCAGCCCGGCGATGCGACGGGCGCGCTATGCGGGCAAAAAGTACCCGAAAATGCTAGATTCACGCCGTATCTGCGAGCGCGAAATCGGACTCGTCTGAATTGGTGCGTAACCAATGCGTAGCGCGTCGCTCCGCGACGGCGATTTGACATTCGCCAAACTACAGCTAATTTGGCAATTAATTCGGATTATCTGACCTTGTTCCGCGTATTTGAGAGCTCGCCAAAGTGCGAGTTCTTCAGTACGTCACCGCAATTGAGACCCTGACCCATATGGACTGAGAGAAGATAGACACGCTCGATGCGCGAATCAGGACCGTGTTGGACAGTTCGATGGAAAGATTAAGTGACGCGCCCGCGCATGAAGCGGAGGGTGAGCGGGCACTGAACTGAGTGCCCTGCACACTCTGCGCTCAAACCGCCCCGCTCTCCGCACAGCGGCAAGCGGCATCTTGATTCAAGGCCTGGAATCGCAGCCTGGCTCTATAACCGCCAGAGAAGGCGCTAGGCCATTGTCGGCAGCGTCGTATCGATCGCCTCGGCAAGCGTGTCGAACGCCGGCGCGATCTCCTCGTCGGGCACGCAGGCATAGCCGATCAGCAAGCCCGGATTCGCGCGCTCGCGCGACGAGTAATACCCCGAAAGCGGCCGCACCACGATATTGCGCGCGAGCGCGGCTTCGGCCACGGCGCGGTCGTCGCTGCCTTCGGGCAGCTGCATCACGACGTGCAGGCCAGCGTCGCCACCCATGGCGGGCAACGCGTCGCCGTAGCGGCGCGCAACGGCGTCCAGCAGCACCTGGCGGCGCTGGCCGTAGAGCGCGCGCATCTTGCGGATATGCGAGGTGAAATGCCCTTCGGCGATGAACTCCGCGAGCACGGCCTGCTGCAGCAATTGCCCCTCGCGGTACAACTCGGCGCTCGCGGTCGCGAAGCTTTCCGCCAGCGCTTCCGGCGCGACCAGATACCCCACGCGTAAGCCCGGAAACAGCGTCTTGCCGAAGCTCCCCACGTAGATCACCTGCCCCGCCGTATCGAGCCCCTGCAATGACGCGAGCGGGCGGCTGCCGTAACGGAACTCGCTGTCGTAGTCGTCCTCGATGATCCAGCACTGATGCTGGCGCGCGTACTCGAGCAACATGCGCCGGCGCGCGAGGCTCATCACCATGCCGAGCGGGTACTGGTGCGAAGGCGTGACGAGCATGAGCCGCGGCGCCGGCGCGGCGAAGTCGTCGGCCGACGGGTTGAGCCCCTCGCTGTCCACGGCGATCGGCCGCGTGTTGAGGCCCGAGACATGCAGCACGCTGCGCACGCCCCAGTAGCACGGGTCTTCGGTCCAGATGGTGTCGCCGGGGTCGGAAAGCAGACGCACGGCCAGGTCGATGGACTGATGAATCCCCGTCGTGATGATGATCTGCTCCGGCGAGCAGCGCACCGAGCGCGAAGTGCGCAGATAGTCGGCCAGCACGTGGCGCAGCAGCGCGAGACCGCCGCCGGGCGCGTAGGTCAGCAGGTCCGGGCGCAGGCTGCGCCAGTACTTGTTGTGCAGACGCGTCCACACGCGCGCGGGGAAGCGGGAGACGTCGGGCACGCCGGGCATGAACGCGCCGCCCTGGCGCTTCGACACGCCTGCGCTGGTAATCAGGCGCGTGCCGCGCGCCGAGAGTGCGCGCGCCGCGGGGCGCTGCGCCTGCGTGGCGGCTTCCAGCCCGCTTGCCGCCGCGGCTCCGGGTGCCGCCGCGGCAAGCGTCTCCGCGCCTCGCGCGCTCTGGCGGTTAGTTGCGACTTCTCCCACAGGCTGCACGGCTCCTGACGCGCCGCTATTTTTGCGCGTTTGCATAGGGCCAATTTCCGTCGCCCCCACGATCTCGTCGGGCGATGTGTCCGCCACGAACGTGCCGCGCCCCGTCGCCGACGTGACATAGCCTTCGAGCACCAATTGTTCGTAGACCTGCGTCACGGTATTGCGCGCAATCCCCAGTTCGGCCGCCAGCAGCCGCGACGACGGCACCCGCGCCCCGGCCGGCAGCTCGCGCGACAGGATCGCCTGCTGCAGCAGCTTGTGCAGTTGCCGGTACACCGGCTGGGCGCTTCCGCGGTCGAGCCGTTGGGCCAGCCAATCGGACAGAACACTCGCACGCATCGAAATTGGCTCCTAAAGATTGCACTGAATGGCTCTGAAATTTAGAGCCAAACGTGAGTATAGTCGCGACATGGACTGCTTGCCGGTCCGCCAGCCAACCTCAGAACTGACACCGATTCCACAGGAGATGAACGTGAGCAAGAACGCCGATCTGCAAAGCCGCAAGAACGCCATTACCCCGCGCGGCGTGGGCGTGATGTGCGACTTCTACGCCGAGCGCGCCGAAAACGCGGAGCTGTGGGACGTGGAAGGCCGCCGCTTCATCGACTTCGCCGCCGGTATCGCCGTGTGCAACACGGGCCACCGCCATCCGAAGATCGTCGCTGCCATCAAGGCGCAGCTCGACCAGTTCACGCACACGGCCTACCAGATCGTGCCGTACGAGTCGTACGTCTCGCTGGCCGAGAAGGTCGCCCAGCGCGCGCCGGGCAGCTTCGCCAAGAAGGCCGCCTTCTTCACGACCGGCGCCGAAGCCGTCGAAAACGCCGTCAAGATCGCTCGCGCCCATACGGGCCGTCCGGGCGTGATCGCCTTCGCGGGCGGCTTCCACGGCCGCACGATGATGGGCATGGCGCTCACGGGCAAGGTCGCCCCGTACAAGCTCGCGTTCGGCCCGTTCCCGGCCGACGTGTACCATGCCCCGTACCCGAACTCGGTCCACGGCATCAGCACGGCCGACTCGCTCAAGCACATCGAGATGCTGTTCAAGGCCGACATCGATCCGAAGCGCGTCGCCGCGATCATCTTCGAGCCGGTGCAGGGCGAAGGTGGCTTCTACCAGGCGCCGGCCGATTTCGTGCGCGGCCTGCGCAAGATCTGCGACACGCACGGCATCCTGCTGATCGCCGACGAAGTGCAAACCGGCTTCGCGCGCACCGGCAAGCTGTTCGCAATGGAACACTACGATGTCACGCCGGACCTCATGACGATCGCCAAGAGCCTGGCAGGCGGCATGCCGCTCTCGGGCGTGGTGGGCCGCGCGGACGTCATGGACGCGGCAGCGCCCGGCGGTCTCGGCGGCACGTATGCGGGCAACCCGCTGGCCGTGGCTTCGGCGCACGCGGTGATCGAGATCATCGAAGAAGAAAAGCTCTGCGAGCGCGCCACGAAGCTCGGCGACAAGCTCAAGGCCAAGCTCAATGCGATGAAGGCCGACGTGCCGCAGATCGCCGACGTGCGTGGGCCCGGCGCGATGAACGCCGTTGAATTCTGCAAGCCGGGCACGAGCGAAGCCGACGCCGACTTCACGAAGCGCGTGCAGACCGCCGCACTGAACCGCGGCCTGCTGCTGCTCGTGTGCGGCGTGTACTCGAACGTCGTGCGCTTCCTGTTCCCGCTGACGATCCAGGACACCGTGTTCGACGAAGCGCTCGCGATCCTCGAAGAGTCGGTCAAGGAAGCCGTGGGCGTGCCGGCGTAAGCCTCCGCCACATGCTGGCCCGCGAGCAGCGGGCCAGTCGCGAAACGGCACACCGGCGCTTGCCGCTGTGCCGTTCGTCGTTCTAAATGAATCGAAGTCAGTCCGGAGTGCAAGCATGAACCTGAAAGACGCATCGCTGCTGCAAACCAGCGCCTATATCAACGGCGAATGGCAAGGCGCCGAAGACGGCGCTACGTTCGAAGTGAAGAACCCCGCCACCGGCGCGGTCATTGGCACGGTGCCGCGCAT
Source organism: Paraburkholderia sp. CNPSo 3076 (assembly GCF_026343935.1). NCBI lineage: Bacteria > Pseudomonadati > Pseudomonadota > Betaproteobacteria > Burkholderiales > Burkholderiaceae > Paraburkholderia > Paraburkholderia sp. CNPSo 3076. Next base: position 188,109 of record NZ_JAPMAL010000003.1, read on the forward strand.
GGGCGCCGCCGAAACGCGCCGCGCGATCGCCGCAGCGAATGCCGCATGGCCCGCATGGCGCGCGAAGACCGCGAAGGAGCGCAGCGTCATCCTGCGCAAGTGGCACGACCTGATGATGGAAAACGCCGACGACCTGGCGCTCATCCTCACCACGGAACAAGGCAAGCCGCTCGCCGAGGCGAAGGGCGAGATCGGCTACGCCGCGTCGTTTCTCGAATGGTTCGCGGAGGAAGGCAAGCGTATTTATGGCGACACGATCCCCACGCCCGCCAACGACAAGCGCATCGTCGTGACGAAGGAACCCGTCGGCGTGTGCGCCGCGATCACGCCGTGGAATTTCCCTGCCGCGATGATTACCCGTAAGGTCGGCCCCGCGCTCGCGGCAGGCTGCCCGATCGTGCTCAAGCCCGCCGAAGCCACACCGTTCTCGGCGCTCGCGCTGGCCGTGCTGGCCGAGCGCGCGGGCGTGCCGCGCGGTGTATTCAGCGTCGTGACGGGCGACCCGAAGGCGATCGGCGGCGAGCTCACGAGCAACCCCACGGTGCGCAAGCTCTCGTTCACGGGCTCGACGCCGGTGGGCCGCCTGCTCATGAGCCAGTGCGCCTCGACGGTCAAGAAGGTCTCGCTGGAACTGGGCGGCAACGCGCCGTTCATCGTGTTCGAAGACGCCGATCTCGATGCTGCCGTCGCCGGCGCCATCGCCTCGAAGTACCGCAACAGCGGTCAGACCTGCGTGTGCACGAACCGCTTCTACGTGCACGACGCCGTGTACGACGCGTTCGCGGCCAAACTGCGCGACGCGGTGGAAAAGCTCAAGGTCGGCCTCGGCACGGAGGCCGGCGTGACGCAAGGCCCGCTCATCAACGAAGCGGCCGTGCTGAAGGTGGAATCGCATATCGAAGATGCGCTCGCGAAAGGCGCTCAGGTGACCACGGGCGGCAAGCGCCACGCGCTCGGCCATGGCTTTTTCGAGCCGACCATCCTCACCGGCGTCACGCCCGCGATGAAGGTCGCGCGCGACGAAACCTTCGGGCCGCTCGCGCCGCTGTTCCGCTTCTCGTCCGATGAAGAAGTGATCAGGATGGCGAACGATACCGAGTTCGGCCTCGCCGCCTACTTCTACAGCCGCGACATCGGCCGCGTGTGGCGCGTTGCCGAAGCGCTCGAATACGGCATGGTGGGCATCAACACCGGCCTGATCTCGAACGAAGTCGCGCCGTTCGGCGGCGTGAAGCAGTCTGGCCTGGGCCGCGAAGGCTCGCACTACGGCGTGGACGACTACGTGGTGATCAAGTACATGTGCATGGCGGGCATGTAACGACCAGACGCAAAACGGGCGCCTTCTGAGGCGCCCGTTCGGATCGTAAAAAGGAGCCGGCGCCATATTGCGCCGGCTTTTTTACGTGCTTACTGCGTGGCGGCGACCGGCGTCACCTGCGACGCATAAGCGGAAACGAACACCGCGTGGACCGTGTCGCCGACCTTCAAGGTCTTGAGGTCGATATCGGGCGTGGCTTGCAGCGTGACGGTCTGATACGCGCCGCGCAGCGTCACTTCGCGCTTCTTCGCGTTGATATGCTGCACCGTGGCCTGGACTTCGACCTGGCGCGCGGCGTCGTAGCCCGACGACGCGGGCAGATAAACATTGGTATCCACACGCTTGCGAATACCCTTGTCCTTGCCCGTCACCTTTTCGGCCGTCACGAGGAGCGCGTTCTTGTAGAGCACGTCGACGGTGTCGCCCACTTTGAGTTGATCGAAGTTGTTGACCTGCTGGCTGAGCGCGATATCGACATCATTGCCGCGCGGCCCTCGCAGCGTGACGACGCGCGCAGCGCGATCGATGCCGACGATCTTCGCCTGGATATGCACCGGCTCCGCGTTGGCAATCACGTCCTGCGCCGCGCTCGAGAGCGCGCTTTGCCCCTGCGGCGCCGAAGCGGGCGCGTCGTTTTGCGCGAACGCCCCCTGCGAAAGGCTAGTGCCCACCACCCACGCCGCCGCCAGAATCGCTGCCTTCGTCATTCACATTCTCCTCGTCAAACGGGTTTGAATTGATTGCCGTATTTGCATCGGCGTGTGGCGCCGAAGTGCGGCCGATTCTACGCGCGGCTCTTAAAACGAGGACGCTACCTGACCGGAAGCGGGTCAAGTTATCGCCAACAAATACGGCTAATTACCGAGGAGTTTGCAGAGGCTCAAGATCCTGTGTGATTTGCACGTTGAAACGGATCATGCAATTGTTTCGTGGCGCGAAATTATTTTTTTGAACGGCTTTGCTGTGTGCATCGTGCGCTCTGTACCACGCAGTCCATGTGGCCAACGCCGACGCCATCTCCACAGCGTGCGACAAAACAAAAAAGCCGCGGACCAAATCGATCCGCGGCTTTTTCAATTCAGGGCGATCAAAAATCAGACACGCTCGATAGCGATCGCAATCCCCTGCCCCACGCCGATACACATCGTGCACAGCGCGAAGCGCCCTTGCGTGCGATGGAGCTGATACGTGGCGGTCGTCACGAGCCGCGCGCCGCTCATCCCGAGCGGATGCCCAAGCGCAATCGCCCCGCCGTTAGGGTTGACGCGAGGATCGTCATCCGCGACGCCGAGCATGCGCAGCACGGCGAGCCCTTGCGATGCAAAAGCTTCGTTCAACTCGATAACATCGAACTGGTCGATGGTCATGTTCAGACGCGCGAGGAGCTTCTGCGTAGCGGGCCCGGGACCAATGCCCATCACGCGCGGCGCGACGCCGGCCGTCGCGATACCGAGCACGCGCGCACGCGGCACGAGCCCGAAACGCTTCGCGTTTTCCTCGTTGGCGAGGAGCAGCGCGCAAGCGCCATCGTTCACGCCCGAAGCATTGCCAGCCGTCACCGAGCCATCCGGGCGCACGACGCCCTTGAGCTTGGCCAGCGCCTCGAGGCTCGTCTCACGCGGATGCTCGTCGCGCGAGAAAACAATCGGATCGCCCTTCTTCTGCGCAATCGTCACCGCGACGATCTCCTGCGCAAGCGTGCCGTCCGCCTGTGCGCGAGCCGCCTTCTGCTGGCTGCGAACCGCGAACGCATCCTGATCGGCGCGGCTCACGTTGTAATCGACGGCGACGTTTTCGCCCGTTTCCGGCATCGAATCCACACCGTACTGCTGCTTCATCAGCGGATTGACGAAGCGCCAGCCAATCGTTGTGTCGTAAATCGCGGCGTCGCGAGCGAAGGCGCTCGCCGACTTGCCCATGACGAACGGCGCGCGGCTCATGCTTTCCACGCCGCCCGCAATCATCAGCCCGGTTTCGCCCGACTTGAGCGCGCGCGCGGCAATGCCCACGGCGTCCATGCCGGAGCCGCACAGGCGGTTCACCGTCGAGCCCGGCACGGCCTGCGGCAAGCCCGCCAGCAGCGACGACATGCGCGCGACGTTACGGTTGTCCTCGCCCGCCTGGTTCGCGCAGCCGTAGATGACGTCGTCGATCGCCGTCCAGTCCACGTCCTTGTTGCGCTCCATGAGCGCCTTGAGCGGAACGGCGCCGAGGTCGTCAGCACGAACCTGGGCCAGGGCGCCCGCGTAGCGGCCAATAGGCGTGCGAACCGCGTCGCAGATGAATGCTTCCGTCATGTGAGTCTCCTTTCGATCGCAGGCACTTGATGCGATCCCATGCAAAGATGATTGAGATTGACGGACTGCGCGGGCGAAAATGGGAGATCGAACGCGCACGTCCTCGTGCGATTTGTTCGACTGTCGAACCTATGATCGTTAATCGAACAATTTGACGGCCATAATAGGCGTGTCCCGGGACGGGTGTCAAGCACGCGGACCTGGCTCCAAAAACGAAAAAGCCGCACAGGACGGGTACCTGTGCGGCTTCGCGAGTTCAGGCGGGCGCGAGGCGCCAGCCCGTGAGGCAAACGCTTAGCGCGACATCATGAGTGCGCCGACGTTGTGCATGACCCAGATGGTGCCGAAGATCAGGAACGCGGCGGCCAGCACCGTGTACGCGAGCGACAGCACGTTCCAGCCCTGCCCCGGTGACGTGTTCAGATGCAGGAAGAACACGAGGTGCACGACCACCTGCACGAAGGCGAGCACCGCGATGACGATCAAGGCCGTGGTGGCATCGAGCGTGCCGTGCAGAACGACGCCGAATGCGCCCGCGGTAAGCAGCACCGAAAGAATGAAGCCCGCCACATAGCTGCCAAGGCTGCCGTGGGACTCTGCATGAGTTTGAGCCATTTAGAGCACGCTCCCCAGATAGACAAAAGTAAACACGCAGATCCACACCACGTCCAGAAAGTGCCAGAAGAGGCTCAGGCAGGTGAGGCGGCGGATTTCCTGCTCGCTCAGTTCGCGTGTGCGAACCACCTGGATCATCATCACGAGCATCCACAGCAGGCCGAAGAACACGTGCAGGCCGTGCGTGGCGACCAGCGTGAAGAACGACGAAAGGAACGCGCTGCGCTGCGGGCCGGCGCCTTCTGCGATCAGGTGCGAAAACTCGCGCAGTTCGAGCACGAGGAACGACGCCCCCAGAATGAAGGTGACGGCGAGCCAGCCGAGCACCACGCCGTTCTTGCGCTGGTGCGCGCCGAGCATCGCGAAACCGTACGTGATGCTCGAAAGCAGCAGCACGGCCGTTTCGAGCGCCACGCCCTGAATATCGAACAGGTCCTTGCCCGTGGGGCCGCCCGCGAACTGGTGGCTCAGCACGCCGAAGGTGGCGAACAGCGCCGCGAACAGCAGGCAGTCGGTCATCAGGTAGACCCAGAAGCCGAATACCGAGTGCGACTGCGGGTGATCGTGGTGATCGAGTTCGGCAAGGGTTGCCGCATTGATTTTCTGTGACATCAGACTGCCTCCTCGACGACCAGCTCACGCTTGGCCACGGCGGCGCCGGTGCCAAAGCGCCGTTCTTCGATCTCGCGGACCTTCGCGGCCGGAATGTAATAACCGTCGTTGTTGCCGAAGCTCTTGAGGATCACTGTCAGCGCGACACCAATGAACCCGAGCACCGCCAGCCACGTGATGTGCCACACGGCAGCGAAACCCAGCACGAGGCTGAACATGCCGATGAAGAAGCCCGCCGACGTATTCGACGGCATGTGGATGTCGCTATATTTCGCGGCGAGGCCCGGACCGCGGCCCGCTTCCTTCATGTGCGCGAAAGCGTCGATGTCGTCCACGTGCGGAATGACCGCGAAGTTGTAGGCCGCCGGCGGCGACGACGTTGCCCATTCGAGCGTGCGGCCGTCCCACGGATCGCCAGTCACGTCCTGGCATTCGGCCTTGTTGCGGTTCACGAAGGCCATGACCCACAGCAGGACCTGGAACACGATGCCGACCGCGATGATCGCCGCGCCAATTGCGGCGACGACGAAGTACGGATGCCATTCGGGCACGTCGTAGTGGTTGGTACGACGCGTTGCGCCCATGAAGCCGAGCACGTAGAGCGGCACGAAGGCCACGTAGAAGCCGACGAACCAGCACCAGAACGACGCCTTGCCAAGCTTTTCGCTGGGCTTGAGACCGAACACCTTCGGGAACCAGTACTGCAGGCCTGCGAGGTAGCCGAACACCACGCCTCCGATAATCGCGTTGTGGAAGTGAGCGATCAGGAAGAGCGAGTTGTGGAGCACGAAGTCCGCGCCCGGAATCGCGAGCATCACGCCGGTCATGCCGGCGATCGAGAACGTCACCATGAAGCCGACGGTCCAGAGCACGGGCGCGGTGAAGTGCACACGGCCGCGATACATCGTGAACAGCCAGTTGAAGATCTTCACGCCGGTGGGAATGGCGATGATCATCGTCGCGATACCGAAGAACGCGTTGACGTCGGCGCCCGCACCCATCGTGAAGAAGTGGTGCGCCCACACGAGGAACGCCAGCACCATGATTGCGCACGAGGCGTAGACCATCGTCTTGTAGCCGAACAGCGGCTTCTTGCAGAACGTGGCCATCACTTCCGAATAGATGCCGAACGCGGGTAGCACGAGGATGTACACCTCGGGGTGGCCCCACGCCCAGATCAGGTTCAGATACAGCATGGGATTGCCGCCCAGCTCGTTCGTGAAGAAGTGCGTGCCGACGTAGCGGTCGAGGCCGAGCAGCGCCACCGCGATCGCGAGGATCGGGAACGTGGCCATGATGAGCACGTTCGAGCACAGCGCCGTCCACGTAAACACGGGCATCTTCATGAGCGTCATGCCGGGCGCGCGCATCTTGACGATCGTGACGAAGAAGTTCACGGCCGTGATGAGCGTGCCGACACCGGAAAGCTGCACTGCCCAGATGTAGTAGTCCACCCCCACGTCTGGACTGAACTGGAGCTCGGAGAGCGGCGGGTACGCGAGCCAGCCCACCTTCGCAAACTCGCCGATCACGAGCGAGAGGTTGATGAGGATCGCGCTGATCGCCGTCATCCAGAACGAGAGCGAGTTCAGGAACGGGAACGCCACGTCGCGCGCGCCGATCTGCAGGGGCACGACGAGGTTGAAGAAGCCGACCATGAGCGCCATCGCCATGAAGAAGATCATGATGACGCCGTGCGCGGTGAAGATCTGGTCGAAGTGATGTGGCGGCAGATAGCCGGGCGAATCGAACGCCACGGCCTGCTGGATACGCATCATGACCGCGTCGGCGAAGCCGCGCACGAGCATGAGCACGGCCACGATCATGTACATCACGCCGATGCGTTTGTGGTCCACGCTCGTGAGCCACTCGGTCCAGATGTACTTCCACTTGCCGGTCACGGTGACGAGACCGAGCACGCCGACGACGATCAGCGCCATGAACGCCGCCGCGCCCATGATGATGGGCTGATCGAACGGGATCGCCTCTAATGTGAGTTTTCCGAACATGCTGCTTACCCCTTGGTCACGCAAGACGGGTCGAAAATCGTGACGTGCCCGTTGTTGTACTTCGCGATGATGTTATTGAAGAGCTTCGGGTCGACGCTCGAGAAGTACTGCACCGGCGCCTTCTCCTGCGGCTTCGCAACCGTGGCGTACTCGTCCATCGAAAGCTGGGTGGACGACGTCTTCACCTTCTGCACCCACGCGTCGAAGTCCTGCTGGCTCGTGGCGAGCGTGCGGAACTTCATGTCCGAGAAGCCCTTGCCGCTGTAGTTGGACGAGAGACCGTCGAAATCGCCCGCTTCGTCGGCGATCAGGTGCAGACGCGTTTGCATGCCCGCCATGGCGTAGACCTGGGTGCCCAGCTGCGGGATGAAGAACGAATTCATCACCGAGTCCGACGTGATGCGGAAGTTGACCGGTGTGCCCACGGGCACCGCGAGCTGGTTCACCGAGGCAATGCCGAGGTCGGGGTAGATGAAGAGCCACTTCCAGTCGAGCGCGACGACCTCGACGTTGATGGGCTTCACGCTCGACTCCAGCGGCTTGTACGGGTCGAGCTCGTGCGAGGTGCGCCACGTGAGGATGGCGAGGAACAGGATGATCGCGGCCGGAATGGCCCAGACCACCACTTCGATCGCCGTGGAATGGGCCCACTTCGGCGCGTAGGTCGCGTTGCGGTTCGAGGCGCGATAGCGCCACGCGAACAGGAGCGTCAGGATGATGACGGGCACCACGACCAGCAGCATGGCCCATGTGGCCGTGAGGATGAGCGACTTCTCGGCCGCGCCCACGCTGCCCTTCGGGTCCAGCACGGCAAAATTGCCGCTGCACCCCGCAAGAGAAACGAGCAGCCCGCTGCCGAGGGGGATTAACCACCTTTTAAAGGCTTTTCTGTCTTTCATGTTTGCCTGTTCTTCCGTTGTCCACCAAAACGCGTAACACCCAACACATTTGCATCGCAAATTAGCCACGCAAAATGCACCCGTATCGTATTCAGCGCGATTCTACGGAAAGCGCCAATCTCAAAATTTGATCTTTGCTAAGGATTAGCCAGCGGGATAAAGCTCGCCCAGGCAAGCGCGACGGAAAGCCGCAATTATCTTTCCAATAGCTTTCATCAAGAAAACGCGCATTGCGCGGAGGTTTCAGCGTAAAGGCCAACACGCTCAAGGGAGAAAGAGGACCAAAGACACGCGTGTCCCAATCGAAGAATGGTCAGAAAATTTGCCAATTCATTCGAATTTAGACATTATTTTTATCTCGCTTTAATCTCAGGCCGAGCCGGTATTCAGATCTAAATGATCCGTTCGCGCGTCAATCATTTTTCGCACCGAAATTAATTGACCGAAATCAAATAACTGAATGTCAAATGATCTGACGTGCGCATTTGACGCATGTCGTGCCACGCCGCACTATCGATGTTGACGCGGGCGCGCCGCCCCGCAAGTTTGCGCCCGCCTCGCCTTCGCCGCTTGTTGGCGAAACCGATCGCTTGGGTTATCTTGATAGGTTCTTCAAGCGCCGCAGCAAGATCGAACGCCACGCCCATGAATTCTGCTTCCAGTGCCTCGCCAGACCGCTCCGCCGACCAGCAGGAGATTCCCGAAAAACCGGGCGACTCCTATGTGCAGTCGTTCGCGCGCGGGCTTTCGGTGATCCGCGCGTTCAACGCCGAGCATCCCGAGCAGACCCTCACCGACGTCGCCGCCGCCACGGGCCTCACGCGCGCCGGCGCGCGCCGCATTCTCCTCACGCTGCAGACGCTCGGCTACGTCGAAGCCGAGGGGCGGCTCTTTCGCCTCACCCCGCGCATTCTCGACCTGGGCTTCGCGTACCTCACGTCGATGCCGTTCTGGAATCTCGCCGAGCCGGTAATGGAAGAGCTGTCGCAGGAAGTGCACGAGAGCTGCTCGGCGGCCGTGCTCGACCGCACCGAGATCGTCTATGTGCTGCGCGTGCCCACGCACAAGATCATGACGATCAACCTCTCGATCGGCAGCCGCCTGCCCGCGTACTGCACCTCCATGGGGCGCGTGCTGCTGGCCTCGCTCGACGACGCTGCGCTCGACGAAACGCTCGGCTCCTCGCCGCTCTATGCGCATACGGGGCGCACGGTCACCGACGTCGGCGAACTCAAGAAGATCATCGCTCAGGTGCGCCAGCAGGGCTGGGCCATCGTCGATCAGGAACTGGAAGGCGGCCTCATCTCGATCTCCGCGCCTATCCGCAACCGGCAGGGCCGCGTGATCGCCGCGATGAACATCAGCGGAAACGCGCAGCGCACGTCGGCCAAACAGATGGTGAAGACCTTCCTCGATCCGCTTCAGCAAGCCGCGGCGCGTGTGTCCGGCATGGTCGCGCGGCGCACGTAAAGGCACGAGCGCAACCCGGCGCGACTGGACGAACCACCCCGGCGCGCTCGAGCCGTTTCAGGCAACCTCGGCAAACACCTGCACGAGCCAGTCGGCGAAAGCGCGCACGCGCAGCGACAACTGGCGGTTCTGCGGGTACAGCACCGAGACCAGCAAGGGCGGCGGCGGATGCGCCGGCAGCACGACGCACAGCTCGCCGCTGGCGAGCTGTGCGCGCACGCGGTAGCGCGGCACCTGTACGATGCCGAGCCCCGCCAGCGCGCCGGCCGCGTAGAGTTCCGCGCCGTTGACGGCCACCGGGCCCGGCAGCGTCACGCGGGCGATGCCGTCAGCGGTCGTGAATTCGAGCGCAAGCGCGCGGCCCGTGGCAGGCGAAACATAGTTCACGGCCCGATGGCCGGGCCGGCCCGGATTGTCCGTGTGCGTACCGGCGAGCGCCTCGATCGACTCGGGGTCGCCGTGCCGTTCCAGATACGCGGGGCTCGCGCAGGTCACCTGCTCCAGCAGCGCCACGCGCCGCGCGATCATCGAGGAGTCGGCCAGCTCGCCCGCGCGCAGCACGCAATCCACGCCCTCGCGCACGAGATCGACGAAGTGGTCGCCCGAGCCGATGAAGAGCTCGACGCGCGGATAGCGCGCGAGAAAGTCGGGCAGACGCGGCATCACGAAATACTGCGTGAGCGTGCCCTGCATGTTCACGCGCAAGCGCCCCTGCGGATCGGTGTCGCGAAACGCCTCCTCGGTTTCCTCGAGGTCGGCGAGCAGGCGCATGCAGCGCTGGTAGTAGGCGTCGCCGTCGAGCGTCGGCTTGACCTGGCGCGTGGTGCGTTCGAGCAGACGCACGCCGAGGCGCGCTTCGAGACGCTTGATCGAGTTGGTGACCGTCGCGCGCGGCAGGTTCAGATCCTCGGCCGCCTGCGTGAAGCTGCGGCGGTCGACGATGCGCGTGAAAATCTGCATCTCCTGGAAACGGTCCAAGGGCATTCTCGTTGAGTTCTCGGGTCGCCTGCATCTTCTCATGGCAACCGCGCCCAACCAAAAATCCCCCGGCCCGTTCGAGCCCTTAAGCGGCTGTTAAGCAACGCTCAAGGACGGCGCCGCGACTATCCGGCCGCCACCTGTCGCACGAGCTTGACCAATGCCCCGCCCGCCTCCTCCAGGTGCCCCGAGTTGTCGATGCGCGCGAACGCGGCGCCCGACGGCACCTCGAACGGCGCGCGCCGCGCGAGACGCAACGCGACCTGCTCGGGCGTTTCGCGCGCCCGGGATGCGAGGCGCGCGGCCAGCACGTGCTGCGCCGCTTCGATGTGCACGAGCGTCATGCGCGGGTAGCGCTCGAACGCCTCGCCAGCGTAGGCGCGCGAACCGTTCACCACGACGGTGCAGCCAAGCGCCATCCATTGGTCGATCTCCACGCCCACGCCGTAGCGCAGCGCGTGGCTGCGCCATTGCAATGCGAAGAGGCCGCGCTGCGAACGCGCCTCGAATTCGGCCTCGGTGAGCGCGATGTGGTTCTCGCCACCGCTGTCTTCGCGCGTGATGTAGCGATGCGCGAAGACGACGTCTTCGCCGGACAGGCGCTCGCGCGCGTAACGCAGCAGCGTGTCCTTGCCCGCGCCCGAAGGCCCCATCACGTAGATCAGGCCGCCCTTCATGCGCGAGCCCCCGCGAACGGCAAGCGGCGCCACAACGCGAACGGCGTGCCCGGCCCGGGCTCGACGAAGAGCGCTGCGCCTTCCACCGGCAGCGGGTTGGCGTCGTGCATCTGCGTGTTCCAGGCATCGACGAGTTGCGCGCATGTTTGCGCGTCGTTCAGCGAATCGGATAGCGTCATGTGAAAGCGGAATTCTTCGAACACGTACGGATAGCCCCATGCTTCGACGTAAGCGCGCTGACGCTGCGTGAGCGGCGCGTCCAGGCGCTTCGCGAGTTCGGCGGGCGTTTGCGGGGCGCGCAGCGAGCCGAGCGCGCGCAGTGCGTTGGCGGCCAGTTCGCGCAGCGCGGTTTCGCCGGCATCGTCGACGGGGCGCAGCGCCACGAAGCGGCCGAGCAGCGCCGCCTCGACACTGGCTTCGAAGCGCGCCTGCCCCTGCGCCCACTGCTGCGCGGCGGCCAGGAGCGCTACGGGCGTCACGCCCGACGCGAGACGGAACGGCGGCACGAGGGTGCCGTGCCAGCCATAGCGGCGTGGTGCGACTGTGAGCGTTTCCAGCGGCTGCGGCAGGCCTGCGAGCCACGGCGGCGGCGCGAGGGTGTCGCCCGTCTCCGGATCCTGGCCAAGCCACGCGCAGCCCGTCTGCCACCACACCGATTCGCGCGGCGGCGCATAGTAAAGCGCGAAGCGCGTGGCTTCGTTCCAGTCTTCGTGCAGCACGCTCATAGGTCGTGCTCCACCATCAGCTGCACGCGGTCGGCGGCGAAGTGCGTGATGCCGTACTTGATCGGCACGCCTTCGAGATCGACGTCGACGTTCTCCACCCACAGCACCGGCTGCTGCCGGTTGATGTTCAGGCGCCGCGCCACCTCGGCCTCGGGCAGCACGCTGCCGATACGGCTCCACTTGCGCAGATAGTCGGTCACGCCGTATTCGGCGAGGGCCTTCGAGGTGCTGTCGACGCGCTCCATGACCACGGGCAGATCGGCGAAGCGCGCGGCGGGATACCAGCTGCGCGCGTAAGTGAGCGGCACGCCGTCCGACTCGTGCAGCGTTTCGAGCCGGTAGACGAGCGCGCCCGCGCGCAGGCCGAGCGCCTTGGCGACCGTGGGGTCGGCCTTGCCACGCGACGACGCGAGCAGCTTGCCCGCCGCCGAATGCTGATGGCGCTTCAGGTTCTCGGTAAAGCGCGTGCGCTTGCCGATGGTGTAGTCGATCGCGCCGGGCTGCACGAAGGTGCCGCGCCCCTGCTCCACGCTCACGAGCCCCAACGCCGCGAGGCCCAGCATCGCGCGCCGCACCGTGTGGCGGTTCACGTCGAAGCGGCGCGCAAGCTCGCCCTCACTAGGCAGCCGGCCGTCTTCGCCGAAACCCTTCGCCGCAATCTCCGCTGCGAGGATCTGCTCGATCTGCCGCCACACCGCCACACCCGCGCCGCGCTCAAGCAGGCTGGACGGCGCCTCGTCGTTCGATGTCATGGTGCTGTCATTCCTCTCGGTTCCAATAGCGTTTTGTGCATTGTAGTGCGCAGGGCGTGATGGAAATATGAAAACCTTCATTGCGCCCGAACTGGACGACTGTACCACTAAACGTCTAGACGTTTAGATGAATAGATGGTTCAATCGAGGTCCAGACAAGGCGGTTCGAAAAGCGCAGTTGCCATGTCCGTTCTCCCCCGTTCACGACACAGGAACTCCGATGAACGCTTCTTCCACCCCATCCTCCACGCCGGCGACCCGGCGCGCATGGATGGCCGTTCTCGCGCACACCCCACGCGCCGAGCTTGAAGCGGCGTTGAGCGTCGCGCTCGCCGGTGCGCCCGAGCCCGCTTTCGACTGGCTGCGTCTGCCACAAACCGGACTGGCCATGGTCCGCGGGCGAATTGGCGGCACCGGCGACGCCTTCAACCTGGGCGAAGCCACCGTCACGCGCGCCACGCTGCGCCTGCGCGCCTCGGGCACCGAAGGCGGCGATGCAGGCCAGCCCGGCCCGGTCGGCGTGGCCTGCCATCTGGGCCGCGACAAACGCCGCGCCGAGCTGGCCGCGCTCGCCGATGCGTTGCTGCAACTCCCCGCGCGCCACGACCAGTTGCACGCCCGCTTGATCGAGCCGCTTGCCGCGCGTCTCGCCGCACAGCGCGACGCGCGCCGCGCCGACGCCGCCAGCACGCGGGTCGAGTTCTTCACGATGGTTCGAGGTGACGCATGAGCGACCCACGCAATGCCATGACGCCCGATTTGCTCGCGGCGCTCGCGCCCGGCTTCGGCGATCCGGTTCACGACACGCAGACGGTGTTTCGCACGCTGCTCGACGCGCTCGCGCGCCCCGGCACGATCGGTGTGGTCGAAACGCCGCTGCCGGCGGCCACGGCGGCGGATGCGTCCCCCGCGCGCGCCGGCCTCGCCGCCTTCGCCTCGCTGCTCGCCCTCGCAGACTACGCCACGCCGGTATGGCTCGCCCAGCCCGACGCCGCACTCGCGGCCGCGCTGCGCTTTCACGCAGGCGCGCCGCTTGCACAGCAAGCGCGCGAAGCCGCGTTCGCTTATGTGCACGACGCCGCCGCCCTGCCGCCGCTCGACGCCTTCGCGAGCGGCACGCCCGAGTCGCCGGAGCAGTCGGCCACGGTGTTCGTGCGCGTCGATTCACTCGCCGGCGGCGCACCGCTCACGCTGCGCGGCCCCGGCATCGAAACGACCTGCAGCATCGCGCCCGCCGGCCTGCCCGAGCGCTTCTGGCGCGAACGCACCGACCTCGCGCCGCACTTCCCGTGCGGCATCGACTTCTATCTCGTGTGCGGCGACCGCCTGATGGGCCTGCCGCGCACGACTCTCGTGGAGATGCACTGATGTACGTCGCCGTCAAAGGTGGAGAGCGCGCGATCGAAGCGTCCTGGCGGTTGCTCGACGAGGCGCGCCGCGGCGATACGCGCGTGCCCGAGCTGAGCGTCGCGCAGATCCGCGAACAGATGCGTCTGGCCGTGGCGCGTGTAATGGCCGAAGGTTCGGTCTACGACGAAGAACTTGCCGCGCTCGCGATCAAGCAGGCCGCGGGCGATCTCGTCGAGGCGATCTTTTTGCTGCGCGCGTATCGCACCACGCTGCCGCGTTTTGGCTATACGCAGCCGGTCGAAACGGAAAACATGGTGGTGGAGCGCCGCATTTCCGCCACCTTCAAGGACGTGCCCGGCGGCCAGGTGCTCGGCGCGACCTACGATTACACGCAGCGCCTGCTCGACTTCGCGCTGCTGGCCGAAGGCGACGACGCCGCGAGCGCCACGCCCCCGGCGCCGCGAGCCACCCCGGCCGTAGAAGCGATGCCGCGCGTGGTCTCCCTGCTCGACAAGGAGGGCCTGATCGAGCAGGAAACGCGCTCGCCGCAGGCGCGCGAGCCCGGCGACCTCTCGCGCGAGCCGCTCGCGTTCCCCGCCGACCGCACCGTGCGCCTGCAAAATCTCGCACGCGGAGACGAAGGCTTTCTGCTCGCGATGGGCTATGCCACGCAGCGCGGCTACGCGCATTCGCATCCGTTTGCGGGCGAGATCCGCTTTGGTTCGGTGTGCGTAGAAATGATGCTGGACGAACTCGACGAAGCCGTGGAAATCGGCGAGATCGACTTGACCGAGTGCCAGATGATCAACCAGTTCGCGGGCGCGAAAGACGTGCCGCCGCAATTCACGCAAGGCTACGGCCTCGCGTTCGGCCACGCGGAGCGCAAGGCCATGGCGATGGCGCTGGTGGACCGCGCGCTGCGAGCCGAGGAGCTGGGAGAGACGATCGCCTCGCCGACTCAGGACATCGAATTCATGCTCTCGCACAGCGACAACGTGGAAGCCTCGGGCTTCGTTCAACACCTGAAGCTGCCGCACTACGTGGACTTCCAGGCCGAGCTGGAACTCGTGCGCAAGCTGCGCGCGCAGCACGAAAACGGCACCGACGCGAATGCCGATGCGCAAAACAAGGAGGCCGCATGAACGCGCCCGATACCTTGCAATCCCCCGCAGCCGAAGTCGCATCGCACGAAACGCAGGCCGTCTCGGGCTATAACTTCGCGTACCTCGACGAGCAGACCAAGCGCATGCTGCGCCGCGCGCTCCTCAAGGCCGTGGCCGTGCCGGGCTACCAGGTGCCGTTCGCCTCGCGCGAAATGCCGCTGCCGTACGGCTGGGGCACGGGCGGCATTCAGGTGACGGCGGCGATCATCGGCGCGAAGGACACGCTCAAGGTGATCGACCAGGGCTCGGACGACACCACGAACGCCGTCAACATCCGCCGTTTTTTCGCACGCACCACGGGTGTGGCCACTACGCGCCGCACGAGCGAGGCGTCGATCGTCCAGACGCGGCACCGCATTCCCGAAACGCCGCTCACGGACAAACAGATCCTCGTGTACCAGGTGCCGATGCCCGAGCCGCTGTTCCGGCTCGAGCCGCGCGTGGCCGAATGCAAGAAGCTCCATGCACTGGCCGACTATGGCCTGATCAGCGTGAAGCTTTATGAGGACATCGTGCAGCACGGCAGCATCGCCACGACGTACGACTACCCGGTGACCGTGAACGGCCGTTATCTCACGTCGCCCTCGCCGATTCCGAAGTTCGACAACCCCAAGCTGCATATGAACGCCGCGCTGCAGTTGTTCGGCGCTGGCCGCGAGCGCCGCATCTACGCGATTGCGCCGTACACGCCGGTGAAGAGCCTCGACTTCGACGACCATCCGTTCGAAGTGCAGCGCTGGGAGCATGCGTGCGCCCTGTGCGGCTCGCGCGAGAGCTTCCTCGACGAGATGATCGTCGACGACGCGGGCAAACGCATGTTCGTCTGCTCGGACAGCGACTACTGCCACGACCGCCGCGAACAGATCGATGCGCACGCAACGAATGAAGCAGGAGAGAAAGCATGACGCCGCTGCTAAGCGCAAGATCGCTCACGAAGCAGTACGGCGGCCGCAACGGCTGCCGCGACGTGAGCTTCGACCTGTATCCCGGCGAGGTGCTGTGTATCGTCGGCGAATCGGGCTCGGGCAAGACCACGCTGCTCAACACGCTCGCGCTGCACACCGAATCCGACTCGGGCGCGCTGCACTACACGAGCGCGAACGGCGAAACGCTCGACCTGCGCACGCTTTCCGAGCCGCGCCGGCGCCTGCTCGCGCGCACCGAATGGGGCTTCGTGCAGCAGAATCCGCGCGACGGACTGCGTGTGGGCGTCTCGGCCGGAGCCAATATCGGCGAGCCGCTGATGGCCGTGGGCGCGCGCCACTACGGGCAAATCCGCAACACGGCGCAGCAGTGGATGCAGCGCGTGGAGCTGGACGCCATGCGCATCGACGAATTGCCGTCGGCGTTTTCGGGCGGCATGCAGCAGCGCCTGCAAATCGCGCGCAATCTCGTCACGGGTCCGCGCCTCGTCTTCATGGACGAGCCCACGGCGGGTCTCGATGTGTCCGTGCAGGCGCGCCTGCTCGACCTGCTGCGCACGCTCACGGGCACGCTGCATCTTTCGGTGCTGATCGTCACGCACGACATTGGCGTGGCGCGCCTGCTCGCGCATCGCTTGATGGTGATGCAAGGCGGCACGGTGGTCGAATCGGGCCTGACCGACCAGGTGCTGGACGACCCGCAACATCCCTATACGCAGACGCTGGTGGCATCCGTGCTGCCGGTCTAGGATGAAAGACATGACTCTGAACTCATCACCGGGCACGCGCGCGTTCCTCGAAAGACCGGCGCTCATGCTGCGCGCCGAAGACGTGCGCAAGACCTTCACGCTGCACGGCCAGGGCGGCATCGGCATCGAAGCGCTCGCGGGCGTTTCGCTCGACGTGGAGCGCGGCGAATGCATCGTGCTGGTCGGACCCTCGGGCGCGGGCAAGAGCACCTTCTTGCGCTGCCTGTACGGCAACTATCTCGCAAGCGGCGGGTCGATTGCGATCCGCGACGAGGGCGCGCCGCTCGAGCATCTGGCGATCACAGGCGCTGCGCCTCACGACATCCTGCGCCTGCGCCGCAACGTGGTGGGCTACGTGAGCCAGTTCCTGCGCGTGATTCCGCGCGTGAGCGCGCTCGACATCGTGGCCGCGCCGCTCGTTTCGCGCGGCGTAGAGGAAGACGAAGCACGCGAGCGCGCGCAAACTCTGCTTGCACGCCTGAACGTGCCACAGCGCCTCTGGCCGCTCGCGCCAGCCACGTTTTCGGGCGGCGAGCAGCAGCGCGTGAACATCGCGCGGGGCTTGATCGCGCAGCACCGCGTGCTCTTGCTGGACGAACCCACGGCCTCGCTCGACGCGGAAAACCGCGAAGTCGTCGCGAGCCTGATTGGCGAAGCGCGAGCGCGCGGCGCAGCGATCGTCGGCGTATTCCACGACGAGGACACGCGCGAGCGCGTCGCCACGCGCTTACTCGAACTCACCGCGCCGCGCGCGCAAGCGTCACTCAGCGCCGCAGCCTGAATACCGCCTGAACGGCGCAAACCGATAACTGATACGGAGCCTGACGATGTTGATCAAAAACGCTCGCATCGTGACGCGAGACGACGTTTTCACCGGCACGCTAAGCGTGGAAGACGGCAAGATCCGCGACATCTCGCGCGGCTCGACCGCCGCGCCCGAAGCCGAAGACTGGGAAGGCGACTTCCTGCTGCCCGGTCTCGTCGAACTGCACACCGACAACCTGGAAAAGCACCTCGCGCCGCGCCCCGGCGTGCACTGGAACACCGACGCCGCATTCGTCATTCACGACGCGCAGATCGCCGCCGCCGGCATCACCACGGTCTTCGACGCGCTGGCCATCGGCACGCGCCTGGCCGTGGGCGTGCGCGGCCGCGACGTGCAGCTCGCTAGCGCCCATGCGCTCAAGCGTTTTTCCGAGCGCAACCTGCTGCGCGCCGAGCACTTCCTGCACTTGCGCTGCGAAATCGCCACCGAAGACGTGATCGAACTGTTCGACACGCTCAGCGACCACCCGCTGCTGCGCCTCGCCTCGGTGATGGACCACACGCCGGGCCAGCGCCAGTGGCACGACCGCGCGCAATGGCGCCGCTTCCAGGAGCGCCACGGCAAGTGGAGCGACGAGCAGACCAACACCATGCTCGCCGAAATGGCCACCGAGCAGGAGCGCTACGCCGATGCGCACCGCCTCGAAATCGTGCAGCGTTGCCGGGCGCGCGGCATCCCGCTCGCGAGCCACGACGACACGCTCGTGGAGCACGTCGAGCAGGCCGCCGCCGAAGGCATCGTGCTCGCCGAATTTCCGACCACGCGCGTGGCCGCCGAGGAAGCGAAAAAGCGCGGCATCGCAACGATCATGGGCGCGCCGAATGTGGTGCGCGGCGGCTCGCACTCGGGCAACGTCTCGGCGCTGGAGCTGGCGCAGGCCGGTTTGCTCGACATCCTCTCGTCCGACTACGTGCCGTCGAGCCTCCTGACCGCCGCGTTCGACCTCGTGACCAAGGCCGACTGGACGTTGCCGCGCGCGCTCGCCACGGTCTCGTGGGAACCCGCCAGCAAGTCGGGCCTGCACGACCGCGGCGCGATCGAGCCGGGCCTGCGCGCGGACTTCGTGCGGGTGACGATGCTCGATACGCTGCCGGTGCCGCGCGCGACGTGGCGCGCGGGCGTGCGCGTGGTCTGACGTCATCCACGCGGTGCAGCCGATACATCTGCTGCACCGCGACAAAAGACGGCGCGCCGGATGACCCCATTCGGGCCGAAAACCAACAGCGCGCCGTCGATTCGATTTCAATTTCCCTTCATATCGTTGACGATGCCGCGACCGTGCGGCACCGCATTCTTCCGACTGTTGCGGCAGAGCATCGCGCAGCCCATCCCAGGCACCCCGCAACGGCCCCTCCGCATTGACCTGCGCGCCTTGTCTGACAAGGCTTTGCGTTAAATCGTACAAGCGCACGGGCGTACACTTAGCGGGTCCCGTTCCCGCTATCCGGTATTACACTAGCGACGCAGCAATTTTGACCTGGTAAGCTTGCGCGCGCTTTGCTGGCCGCAGGCTGGCGGGTCCAACAATAATCCGGCGCGAGCCGCGCCGGAAAATGCGCCATGGCGGCACAACCGCACGCGGCGCGCCCTGAACCATCTCGAGGAGTACCCATAGTGAAGAAACTGCTTGCCACCCTCACGGTTGCCCTGCTCGCCGTCTCGGCTGGCGTCGCCCATGCGAAGGACTGGTCCACCATGCGTTTCGGCGTTGACGCCAGCTACGCACCGTTCGAATCCAAAGCACCCGATGGCAAGCTGGTCGGCTTCGACATCGACCTCGGCAACGAAATCTGCAAGCGCCTGAACGCCAAGTGCGTGTGGGTCGAGCAGGACTTCGACGGCATGATCCCGGGCCTGAAGGCCAAGAAGTTCGACGGCGTGCTCTCGTCGATGACGATCACCCCGCAGCGCGAGCAACAGATCGCCTTCTCGGCGAAGCTGTTCAACACGCCGACGCGCCTCGTCGCCAAGAAGGGCTCGAGCCTCGCCCCGACGGCTGACTCGCTCAAGGGCAAGTCGGTGGGCGTGGAGCAAGGCACGATCCAGGAAACCTACGCGAAGGAAAACTGGGCGCCGAAGGGCGTGAACGTCGTTCCTTACCAAAACCAGGACCAGGTCTACGCCGACCTGATCTCGGGCCGTCTGGACGCCGCGCTGCAGGATGAAGTGCAAGCGGATCTGGGCTTCCTGAAGACGCCGCGCGGCGCTGGCTTCCAGTTCGCCGGCAAGGAAATCCCGACGGGCGCCGCCGCGATCGGCCTGCGCAAGGAAGACGCCGACCTGAAGGGCAAGATCGACAAGGCTATCGCCGACATGATCAAGGACGGCACGTACAAGAAGATCGAAGCCAAGTACTTCGACTTCGACGTGTACGGCGGCTAAGCACCGCATCGCGCCGGCGCTGCCTCACGGCGCGCGAAGCCCGGGCTTACCGTCCGGGCTTTTTCTTTTCCGGGATTTTATTTCGGATTCCCTATTTTCTGACGATGCCGCAGACGTGCGCGGGCGCGCTGGTTCCGGCGGCGCGTCGAATCGGCTAAGATCGGGCTGCGGCCCCTGCGTGTTCCTGCGGGGCCATCGTTCACTCCAACACCTTTTGCGGGCCGCCGCGCCTCGCGCACCCATCATGCAAACCCGAAACCACCCGTTGATCGCGCCCGCCCTCGGTACCGCGCGGGAACTTGCCAGTTTCCACTACGGCAACGCCGGCGGTCCCAAGGTCTACATTCAGTCCTCGCTGCACGCCGACGAACTGCCGGGCATGCTCGTCTCGTGGGCGCTGCGCCGCAAGCTCGCGGAGCTGGAAGCTGCGGGCCGCCTTCGCGGCGAGATCGTGATCGTGCCGGTGCCCAACCCCGTGGGTCTGAATCAGCACTGGCTCGGGCATATGATCGGCCGCTTCGAGTCGAATACGGCGCAGAACTTCAACCGCAATTTCCACGAGCTCACCGCGCTCGTGCTGCCCAACATCGAGGCGAGTCTCGGGCTCGACGAAGCCGCGAACCGCACCGCGATCCGCGCCGCCATGGGCGAAGCACTGACCGCGCAGAAGCCGAAAACCGAACTCGATTCGATGCGGCTCGCGCTGCAGCGCCTTTCGTATGACGCCGACATCGTGCTGGACCTGCATTGCGACTGGGAAGCCGCCATGCACATCTACACGAACCCCGAACTGTGGCCCGAAGTCGAGCCGCTCGCGCGCTATCTCGACGCCAAGGCGTCGCTCCTCGCGCTCAACTCGATCGGTAATCCGTTCGACGAGATTCACAGCTTCTGCTGGTCGGAGCTGCGCGAGCACTTCGGCACACGCTTCCCCATTCCGTACGGCTCGATTTCGGTAACGGTCGAACTGCGCGGCCAGCGCGACGTCTCGCACGAACTCGCCGAGCACGACGCCCAGGCCATCGTCGACTATCTGATCGGGCGCGGCGTCATCGAAGGCACGGCCGCGCCGCTGCCGCCACTCGCCCATGCGGCCACGCCGCTCGCGGGCACGGAGCCGATCGTGGCCCCTGCCAGCGGCGTGCTCGTGTTTCGCGTGGATTGCGGCACGTGGGTGGAACGCGGCGCGGCAATTGCCGATGTCATCGACCCGCTCGCCGACACCGTGACCACGCTGCACGCGGGCGTGAGCGGCGTGATGTACGCACGCCATAGCGCGCGCTTCGCCACGGCCGGCATGGAAGTCGCACGCATTGCCGGCGAAAAGCCCATTCGCAGCGGCTCGCTTCTCTCGCTGTAACGGCAACGCCTTACCGTCAAAGGGCTCGCCTCCTGGGTGCGAGCCCTTTTTTCATGGGCGTTTCCCGCCATTTCGATTATTTCGGGTAACTAATTTTCCACTTTCATGAATCGGTGGCAATCAACCATGTAAAGCGCGCATTGATCGGCCGTTAATGCGTTCTTGGGATTAATCACACTCAGCTTGAACCCAGATTCAAAAGATCGATTAACCCGGGCAAATAGAAGAAAGCTTAGAAAAAAATCTTATATGGCCGATTGTCGCAGTCCGGCCTTTCAAATTGACAGGAAAATCGCCCGCAAATCCAATAACGGCGGGCTTCAGGCGCCGTTCTCCCGGCCTGCAACCCGTATGTCGCATCCACACAACAGAATGGCGACATTTACCCTACAAAACCTTACTGTCACATTCTTTTCGTGATCGACCCTTAAATTGCAGCCCGTCACATTGACCGGCCCATAAGAGGCCGGAGTCGTCATCTTTCCTTTACCCGGAGCAACAGTTGAAAAAGAAAATTCTGACCACCGCTATTCTGGCCTCGATCGCAGGCGTTGCCCACGCACAAAGCAGCGTGACGCTGTACGGCATCATCGACGCGGGTGTGAACTACATCAGCAACGTGAAGAATGCGACGGGCGGCAGCTCGCACCAATATTCGTACGGTGACGGCGTAGCTCAAGGCAGCCGTTGGGGCCTGCGCGGCACGGAAGACCTGGGCGGCGGCCTGAAGGCGATCTTCGTGCTCGAAAACGGCTTCAACAGCGGTAACGGCACGGCAGGCCAGGGCGGCGCGATGTTCGGCCGTCAAGCATTCGTCGGTCTGACGCAGTCGAACATCGGTTCGCTGACGTTCGGCCGTCAATACTCGTTCAGCACGGACATTCTCGGCTCGCAGTACTCGACCGGTGGCAACACGGTTTCGGGTAACTGGGCATACCACTTCAATGACGTCGACCAGCTTACGTCGAGCCGCATCAACAACGCGGTCAAGTTCCAGAGCGTGAACTTCTCGGGCTTCACGTTCGGCGGTCTGTATGGCTTCTCGAACTCGACGTCGTTCGCCGGCGCACCGACAACGGCTTCGACGGCTTCGTCGCGTGCCTACAGCTTCGGCGCGAACTACGGCTACGGCCCGTTCAGCCTCGGCGCCGCGTACACGAACATCACGTACCCGGCCAACACCACGCAGTCGACGACCTCGATCGCCAACCTGCCGGCGACCCAGACCAGCGTCGCGCTGCACGGCCTGCGCTCGTTTGGCGTTGGTGGCCGTTACATCGTCGGCCCGGCAACGCTGTGGGCCCTGTGGACCAACACGTTGCTCTCGCCGATCGCCGGTTCGTCGACGCTCTACAACGCGTACGAAGCAGGCGGCAAGTACGCCTTCACGCCGGCTCTCACGGCTGGCCTCGGCTACACGTACTCGCGCACCTCGGGCAGCCAGACGGCTCACTGGAACCAGGTCAACGCATCGGTTGACTACGCGCTCAGCAAGCGCACCGACGTCTACGGTCTCGTGTCGTACCAGGACGCATCGGGCACGCTCGCGAACGGCCAGAAGGTTCAGGCGCAGATCGGCGACTCGAACTCGAGCATCTACCAGCCGTCGGGCACGGGTTCGCAGGATCAAGTCGCGGTTCGCGTCGGTATCCGCCACAAGTTCTAAGCAGCGTAACTTGCGCAACAGCGGCAGCCGGCGACTCATAGCGCCGGCTCTGCTCGGCGCGCCGCAGCCCAGGCTGCACGCCGCGCCTTACCGGACGGGGCATCCCTTGGGATGCCCCGCTTTTTTTTGGTTCATCCCAGTTGATGCACGACGCCCTTCGTCACGCCTTCTTGACGAATTCCGATTTGAGACTCATCGCGCCAAAGCCATCTATCTTGCAATCGATATCGTGGTCGCTGTCCACCAGCCGGATATTTTTCACTTTGGTGCCCATCTTGATCACGCCACCCGAACCCTTGAGTTTCAAGTCCTTGATGACCGTGACGGCATCCCCGTCCTGAAGGACATTGCCGGCCGAATCGCGATACACCTTGCCCGCTGTTTCGGCCGGCGCGGTGGCTTGCCCCGACCATTCATGCGCACACTCCGGGCAGATGTAGACGCCCCCGTCTTCGTAGGTGAACTCGGAATTGCATTTCGGACAGCGTGGCAGTGCGCTCATGGGGAATCCTTGGTGCTGACGGGGGCAATAAAAGCGCGCAAGTATAGCGGCATCGGCACGTTGCCCAACCTGCGATGCGTCCGGCCTGCGGCGTTATGTCCGCCGCGGCCCCGCCCTGGCCCCGCTTCTGGTACGCTGCGCTCTCTCACCCCGCCGCTATCGAACCGATGGAACTCCCTTTCAACGAAGCCGCCGTCTCGGTCACGCGCAACGCGCTCTCCGCAGCCGGCCAGGTGTTCCCCATGCGCGACATCGAGGACGTGCGCATCGTCATCGGGCGGCGCAGCCGCGTCGTGCCCATCGCGATTAGCCTGGTCGGCGCCGCCGGCGCTGTCGTGGGCGGCGTGCTCGGCTCGGCGACCGGTCTCGCGTGCGGCGTGATGGTGATCGTGGTGGGCTGGCTCGCGTGGCTCTGGCAGGAAGCCGTGCACCGGCTCTATGTCGTGACGGGCGGCGAATCGCGCGAGGCGGTCACGAGCCTCGACCCGGCATTCCTCGAACGCGTGCAAGAAGCGGTGCGCACCGCCAAGGCCGCGCAAGCGGCGCAGGCCGAGGGTGGCACGACGCGGCCCGCAGCGCCCTGATACCGCGCGAAGCACTGCCGGCAGCACTGCGGACGCTCGCCCCTCACTCCATCTCGATCGACTTCACGTGCCAGATATCGCGGGCGTATTCCGCGATCGCACGGTCCGAAGAGAATTTCCCCATCCCCGCCACGTTTTCAATCGCGCTCGCGGTCCATGCCGGCACGTCCATGAAGCGCTGGTCGGCGGCGTCCTGGGCCTCGATGAAGGCCGAGTAGTCGGCCAGCACGAGGTAGTGGTCGCCCCAGTCCACGAGCGTGTGGAAGATGTCCGTGTAGCGTGCCGAATCGTGCGGTGAGAAGAAGCCCGTGCGGATCTGGTCGAGCGCGCGGCGCAACTCGGCGTTTTCCTCGTAGACCTGGCGCGGCCGGTAGCCCGCGCAACGCAGCTGGTCGACCTGGTCGGACGTGTGCCCGAAGATGAAGATGTTGTCCTGCCCCACGGCCTCGCCGATCTCGATGTTCGCGCCGTCGAGCGTGCCGATGGTGAGCGCGCCGTTGAGCGCGAGCTTCATGTTGCCAGTGCCCGACGCTTCGGTGCCCGCTGTCGAGATCTGCTCGGAAAGGTCCGCCGCGGGAATCAGCACCTCGGCCACGCTCACGCCGTAGTTCGGCACGAACACCACCTTGAGCCGATCCCCCACCACGGGATCGTTGTTGATCTTCGCGGCCACGTCGTTGATGAGGTGGATGATCATCTTCGCCATGCGGTACGCCGACGCGGCCTTGCCCGCGAACAGCACGACGCGCGGCGCCCAGTCGCGCTCCGGCGCTTCGACAATGCGGTTGTAGCGCGTGATCACGTGCAGCACGTTGAGCAACTGGCGCTTGTACTCGTGAATACGCTTGACCTGCATGTCGAACAGCGCATCGGGATTGAAGACGATGCCCGTGCGCTCCAGGGCGCGATGTGCGAGGCGCACCTTGTTGCTGCGCTTGGCCGCGCGGAACGCGGCTTCGAACGAAGCGTCGCCGCGCAGCTTGCTCAGCGCGCCCAGCTCGAAGAGATCGCTGCGCCAGCGCGGCCCGATCGCTTCGTCCACGAGGCGCGCGAGCGGCGGGCTCGCCTGCGCGAGCCAGCGGCGCGGCGTAATGCCGTTGGTCACGTTCGTGAAGCGGTCGGGAAAGAGGCGAGCAAAGTCGGCGAAGATATCGCGCGTCATCAGTTGCGAATGCAACTTCGAGACGCCGTTCACCTTGTGGCTCGCCACGATCGCAAGATAGGCCATGCGCACGCGGCGCTGGCCGTATTCGTCCACGAGCGAGATGCGGCGGATCAGGTCGAGGTCGTGCGCGCCGCGGTCGCTCGCTTCGCGCAGGAACGCCGCGTTGATGTCGAATATGATTTCGAGGTGGCGCGGCAAGAGGCGTGCCAATAGTTCGATGTCCCAGGTTTCTAGCGCTTCGGGCATCAGCGTGTGGTTGGTGTACGAGAACACGCGGCGCACGTGGCCCATCGCCTCGTCCCATGGCAGATGATGCACGTCCACGAGCAGGCGAATCAGCTCGGGAATGGCCAGCACCGGGTGCGTGTCGTTCAGGTGCACCGCGACCTTTTCGGAGAAGCGCCCAAACGTGCTGTGCGTGCGCAGATAGCGGCGAATCAGGTCCTGCATCGTCGCGGAGACGAAAAAGTATTCCTGGCGCAGACGCAACTCGCGCCCGGCCATCGTCGAGTCGTCGGGATAGAGCAGCCGCGAGACGTTCTCGGAGATGTTGCGCGCTTCCACCGCGCGCTGATAGTCGCCCTGGTTGAACGCCGAGAGGTCGAGTTCCTCATCCGCGCGCGCGGACCACAGCCGCAGCGTGTTGGTCGCGCTGGTGTCGTAGCCGGGAATGACCGTGTCGTAGGCCATGGCGTTGACATGCTGCGTGTCGACCCATTCGACATGGCCGTTGCTCTGCATGGTGCGCCCGCCAAAGCGCACCGGATACTGGACCTCGGGCCGCGGGAATTCCCAGGGATTGCCGTAGCGCAGCCAGTAGTCGGGCGCCTCGACCTGCTCGCCGTTCACAATCTGCTGGCGGAACATGCCGTAGTCGTAGCGAATGCCATAGCCGAAGCCCGGAATGCCGAGCGTCGCCATCGAATCGAGGAAGCACGCCGCGAGCCGGCCGAGACCGCCGTTGCCGAGCGCGGCGTCGGGCTCGTAGTCGAGCACCGTGTCCATGTCGACGCCCACGCTCGCCAGCGCCTCTTTCATCTGGTCGCGTATGCCGAGCGCGATCAGCGCGTTCGAGAACGTGCGGCCGATGAGAAATTCCATCGACAGGTAATAGACGCGTTTGACGTCCTGGTCGTACTGGCGGCGGGTGGTGATCATCCAGCGCTCGACGAGCCGGTCGCGCACGGCAAGCACCGCGGCGTGCAGCCAGTCTTGCGGACGGGCCGTCACGGCGTCCTTACCGACACCGTACATCAGGCGATTGGAGAGGGAACGGCGCAGCGCTTCGACGCTGCTTTGCAACTGATCGAACTCGAGACCGATGGCTGTCATCGACGACTCCTGTCGAGTGCACTTGGCGCTTTAGCTGTCGGCCGGAGTTAGTGCTTTAGCGCTTACTCCGGCCCCACGCAGAGCGCTTAGTGCAGTCCCACGCAAAGCGCTGGAAATGGCGGCGCGCCCATAAAAGGTGCAGGGCGCGCGGTTGTTCTGGGCCTGCGCCGCGCGCGGCGGAACGAGACGATGACGCATCGGCGCAGCGGCGCAAAAGGCCGGCACCGCTCGCCAGCGAGCGCAGATCAATTTGCAGAGTAGTGCATTTTCAAATGGCGTGCGGCGGCGCGCCAACCGGGCGCGGAGCGCGGCCGCCAGCCGCGCGGAACCCGCCGGCCGCCTCGATCCCTTGCCATGCGGACGGTTGCGCGCGCGCAGCGCGACGCCATGCCTGCGCATGACGGGCTTGGCGGTTAGTTGCGATATGCCGGCGCATGATGCGCGATCGAGTGCGTCACCCAAACCCTTACAGTCACCCCACGCCCTGGAGTGTCTCCTGCAGAACCGGGCGGGCTCTGTAACAATCGCGAAATTCGTCCGCTCGGCCCGCGCCGCAGCCTTCATCGTCCATCCGCCCGAGACTGTCTTGTCCGAAACCTTTTCCGCGGCGCGCGAAACCCGCAATACGCTCAATACCGAGCCGCCCGACGCGCCCATGTCCGCGAAGAACCGCCGCGCCATGGGCGCGGTGATGCTCGCCGTTGCGCTCGCGACGCTCGACACCGCCATCGCCAACACCGCGCTGCCCGCCATCGCCACCGACCTGCACGCGGCCCCGGCCGCCTCGGTGTGGATCATCAACGCGTACCAGCTCGCAATGGTCGCCACCTTGCTGCCGCTCGCCGCGCTCGGCGACATCATCGGCCACCGGCGCATCTATATCAGCGGCCTCGCGATCTTCACGGTCGCTTCGCTCGCCTGCGCGCTCGCGCCCACGCTCACCGCGCTCGCCGGGGCACGCGTGCTGCAGGGGCTCGGCGCGAGCGCCATCATGAGCGTGAACACGGCGCTGATCCGCTTTCTCTACCCGCCGCACCGGCTCGGGCGCGGGCTCGGCACGAACGCGCTGATCGTGGGCGTTTCGTTCGCCGTGGGTCCGACCGTGGCCTCGCTGATCCTCTCCGCGGGCACCTGGCCGTGGCTCTTCGCGATCAACGTGCCGCTCGGCGTGCTCGCGCTCGTGTTCGCGCTGCCCGCGCTGCCGCAGACGGCGCGCGGCAAGCACGCCTTCGACCCCGTCGCGGCGGTGCTCAATGTCATCACGTTCGCGGCGCTGATCTTCGCGCTCGGCGAGGCCGCGCAGCGCGCGCCAGGCATGGAAGTGGGCATTGCGGCTGTCGTGGCGCTGGTGTTCGGCGCGCTGCTGATCCGCCGCGAGGCCGGGCATCCCGCACCCATGCTGCCCGTGGATCTGTTTCGCCGGCCGGTTTTCGCGCTTTCGTCGGTCACCGCGATCTGCTCGTTCGCGGCGCAGGGCCTCGCGTTTGTCTCACTGCCGTTCTATTTCGAAACCGTGCTGATGCGCAGCCAGGTGGAGACCGGCTTCCTGATGACGCCCTGGCCCGTGGTCGTGGCCGCCGCGGCGCCCATTGCGGGGCGCCTCTCCGACCGCTATCCGCCGGGCCTGCTCGGTGCAATCGGGCTCGCCATTCTCTCGGCGGGCATGGCGTCGCTGGCGCTGCTGCCCGCGCACCCCACGGTGACGGACATCGTCGTGCGCATGGCGATCTGCGGCGCGGGCTTCGGCTTTTTCCAGTCGCCCAACCTGCGGGCGATCATGGCGAGCGCGCCGCCCGAGCGCAGCGGCGGCGCGAGTGGCACCATCGCGGTCTCGCGTCTGCTCGGGCAGACCACGGGCGCGGCGCTGGTGGCGCTGTGCTTCGGGATCGTGGGCCGGCACGGCCCGACGCTCGCCCTGGGCCTCGGCTGCGCATTTGCCGGCGCGGCGGCCATTGCAAGCGGGCTGCGGCTGTTCGCGCCGTCGCACCGGGCGGTGCAGCGCGGCTGATGCCGGCAGTGCGAGTGGATGAGGTCTGAGGCCAAGGCGCGCGGGAAAAGCGCGCCTTGGCCAGCCCGGCTACCGGCTTATCGCGCGAAGTAGCCCTTCACCGCCGCCACGAACGTGTCGATATCGGCGGCCGTCACGTCGAGGTGCGTGACGAAGCGCGACGCGTACAGCATCTGCGTGAGGATGCCGCGCTCCTTGAGATACGCCTCCAGCGGCGCGCAGTGTTCCTGCCGGAACTGCACGAACACCATGTTCGTGGCCTGCGACATCACCTTCACCTGATCGATCTGCGCAAGACCGGCGGCGAGACGCGCGGCGTTCGCATGGTCGTCGGCGAGACGCGCGACGTTGTGATCGAGCGCGTAAAGGCACGCGGCCGCGAGCACGCCCGACTGGCGCATGCCGCCGCCCAGCACCTTGCGCCAGCGATGCGCGGCGTCGATGAGCGCGCGGCTGCCCACCAGGACCGACCCCACCGGCGTGCCCAATCCTTTCGAAAAGCAGATCGACACCGAGTCGAAGCCCGCCGTGAGCGCCTCGAGCGGCTGGCCCGAGGCGACCGCCGCGTTGTACACGCGTGCACCGTCGAGGTGCGTGGCGAGCCCGCGCTCATGCGCGAGCTGCGTGGCCTTCGCGACGTAATCCGCCGGCAGCACCTTGCCGCCAATGGTATTTTCGAGCGCGAGCAGACGCGTGCGTGCGAAGTGGTCGTCGAGCGGCTTGATCGCCGCGGCGATACGCTCGAGCGGGATCGAGCCGTCTTCGGCGTTGTCGAGCGGCTGCGGCTGAATGCTGCCCAGCACGGCCGCACCGCCGCCCTCGTACTTATACGTGTGGGCCGCCTGGCCGACAATGTACTCGTCGCCGCGCGCGCAATGCGCCATCAGCGCGGCGAGGTTGCTCTGCGTGCCGCTCGGGAAGAAGAGTCCCGCCTCCTTGCCCGCCTCCTGTGCCACGCGCGCCTGCAGGCGCAGCACGGTCGGGTCGTCGCCCCAAACGTCGTCGCCGGTTTCGGCGCGGGTCATGGCGGCGAGCATGGCTTCGCTCGGTCGGGTGACGGTGTCGCTGCGCAGGTCGATCATTGCGATGAAATCCTCGTGGTTGAAGCACGCGCGGGACGCACTGGCGCGTGCCTTGTCGGGCGCGCGCCGCAGGGCGTGAGAACCATCGAGTGTATTTTCAAACGGCCGCCCAGCGCAATGCCGGTCCGGGCGCAAGGCGCGCTTTCGCCCCGGCTAGTGCGCGAGCAGCGGCAGCGGATCGACGGGCTTGCCGTCGCTACGGACTTCGAACTGA
This sequence comes from Paraburkholderia sp. CNPSo 3076, assembly GCF_026343935.1. NCBI lineage: Bacteria > Pseudomonadati > Pseudomonadota > Betaproteobacteria > Burkholderiales > Burkholderiaceae > Paraburkholderia > Paraburkholderia sp. CNPSo 3076. The sequence continues at coordinate 217,767 of NZ_JAPMAL010000003.1, forward strand.
ACACCGCCGCTGCCCATTTCCGCGATCGGCTGGCCTTGCGAGACGGCGTCGTCTTCCTTCACGAGCAGCTTGCCGTTGCGGCCATAAGCCGTCACGACCTGGTCGTTGTGCTTGATGATCACGAGTGGCCCGTAGGCCTCGATACCCGTGCCCGCATAGACCACACGGCCAGCGGCGGCGGCCTTGACCTCCTCGCCGGGCGTGCCGCCGATCACGATGCCGGTGGACTTGCCCGGCACGAAGCGCTGCAGGATCGGCCCGCGCGCCGGCCACGCGAGCGCGATGCTGGGCGCCACGGGCGCGGGCATGGCTACGCCGGCGGCAGCGGGTGCACCGCCAGGCATCTGCGCCTGCGGCGCAGCCGTTGCGTAGTTGGGCGGCGGAGCGACGCGCAGCACCTGGCCTGGCAGGAGCTGCGCGTTGGCGGAAGGCAGCTGGTTCCAGCTCGCGATGTCCTGGGGACGCTGGCCGAACGCGCCGGCGACGCGCGAGAGCGTGTCGCCCGGATTGACGCGGTAGTAGCCCGCGGGCACGCCGCTCGTGGACATGGGGGGCGCGCTTGGGGACTCCCAGGGCGCGAAGGTGCTGCTACAGGCGCTGCAGACGAGCGTGAGGGCGGCCAGCGCCGCATAGGCGCCCGGATTTCGCCGTTGTCGATTCATCTTGCTGTTCCTCGCTTGGTCCTCGCGTATGACGAAAAATACGCATATGGGATGCGCGGCGGGCCGCAGGCGTTCGCTTGCGCGCCACATTCCGCGAATGAAGCCGGAAATGGCGAACGTCCCCCATTATATCGTTCAAGCTCCAGCCGCCTTTTTTCGCCGGCATGCTCGCCCGGCCTGCGTTTGCGCGGGTCAACGCCTATACTGATTCACGCGTCACCCGATAATCAGATGAAAGGCCTCTCGCTGCAGTCCCATGGCCCTGAGGGATCCGAGAATGAACAAAGCCACCTTTCTTTCGCTGCAGCTCAACGTCGAAGATGTCACGTCGTCGCCGGGCCTCGTCGAATTGTTGAACAACCATCTCATCTTTGCGGCCGACGTGGCCGAAGCCGCCGACGAACTGGTCCAGCACGCCAGCGTCGCACGGCTTTCCGGCGCCACCCAGGCGTCCGTGGAAATTCCCGCCGTGGTCATCGAGCGCTTGCGCGATGCGCTCGACACGCTGAGCGGCTATGACGAAACCTGGCTTTTCGCGCTCGAACCCGGCCGTGCGCTCTTCGACGATATTGCACGCCGGCCTCGCCTGCTTCACTAGTACGCGAATCCGGAGCGGACGGCGCCCTACCCGCATCGCCCGCCCCATTTGCCCGCGCGCCGGCGCCTGTGTGCCACGCTGCCGCGCGCGGAGCGCCATGGTTTCGGCGCGCCAAACTGGGGGAACCGCCGTGAAATCCATTCTGAACCGCCGTAACGCCGCGCTCTCTGGCGCGCCATCACGAATCCTTGCCGTGGCCCATGATGCCGCCACGCAACGCGCCGCCGCAAGCGAAGCCGCCAGCCGCGTCCCGCAATCCGCGGTCGAGCCCACCATTACGCCGTCTGAGACCCCCGTCGAGATCGAGTCTCGCGCGGAACCGGCGGCGGGCGCGGCCGCGCTGCCCGAAAGTGCCGGCGGGCCTCGACCGGTCTCCACGCTCCATCCGGTGCCGGTCATGCCCGCGCACCTGAACGGCCGCCCGGTGCAGATCGCCGACGGCGCCGCGTTCGAAGCGCTCCACGCCGCCGACGAGTTGATGACCTTCCGCGTCTTTCGCTGCTTCGCCTATACGGTCAGCCTCTTTTTCCATCCGCCCACACTCGGCTACTTCGTCGCGCTGCATCAGGAAAGCGTACTGTGGCGCGCGCTGAAAGCCAACGACCTCGACGCGGCCGGCTCGGCGTTTCACCTGATGCAGGAGCAAGCCACGCGCCTCGCCGACGGCGAAACGCGCCGCGTGCAACTCGTCGCCCAAAACGCGGAGCTCACGCGGCAGATCGAGGAGTCGGAAGCCCAGGCCGAACGCCTGCGCGTGGACCTGCAGCGCCATGCGGAACAGGAACAGACGGTGACGGGCCGCCAGCACCAGATACGCAAGGACGTCGCTCAGCTGGAGGCGCAGCGCATTGCCGCGCAGGCGCAGTTGAACAAGGCGCACCGGGCGCTGCATCAGCTCAAGGTCGCGACGAGCGAGGGCGTGCCCCATCTGCATGCGCGGTGATCACGCGAGCGGGCCCAGTTGCCGCGCGAATCGCCGGGCGGCTTCGAGGCCGAAGCGGCTCGGCGCCAGCTTCACGTCGCGCTCATGGTCGACGTCGACGCCCATGCGCCACGCCGCAATGCGCTTGCCGTAGCAAATCAGCGTATCGAGCGACTGCATGACGAAGACGATGGCGGGCAGCAGCTGCTGGTACAGGGCTTGCGCGCGCTCGATATCGCCCGAGCAAAACGCGGCGTAAACCTGCTGCTGCCAGTCGAAGCAATCGGGCGCGACGATCATGCCCGCGCAGCCGGCGCGCAGGTTGTCGAGCAATTCCAGCCCGCCGCGGCCGTTGAGCACGGGCATCGGGTCGCCGATCTGCGCGATCGTTTCGGCGATCGTGACCGCCGGGCCCTCGCCCTTGAGCACACGGAAGTTCGGGCATTGCGCGGCAAGCGCGCGCAAACTGCCCGGCGTGAGCCCAACGCCCAGATATTCGGGCGCGTTCTGAACGCCGACCGTCACGTCGAGCCCCGCCATCACGCCCGCGAAGAAGTCGAAATAGAACGATTCGGGTTGCGCAGGCTCGCCTTGAGCGCGCGTGGGAGGCTGGAGGATCAGCCATGCCACGCCGCGCTCGATGGCGTGTTGCGCGAATTCGCGCTGCGCCTGCACCGTGGGACCGCTCACCGTGACGGCGAGCGGCAGTGCGCCGCCGCTGTCCTCCTGCGCCCAGTCGATCACCTGCTCGCGTTCGGCGCGCGAAAGCTTGTTGACCTCGGTCGCGAGCCCGAGCACGGCGATACCCGGCGCGCCGCCACGCACGGCCGCTTCGACCTGGCGCCGCATGGCCGCGCGGTCGAGGTGGTTATCGCGATCGAAGAACGCATAGAGGATCGGGTAGATGCCCGCGATTGCACCGGCGGCGCTGGTTGGCGCGCTCATCGCGTGCTCCGGCACGCTCAGTGGGAGTCGCGCGGCACGTCCGCACCGCTCGCGCCGACAAGAAAGTCCAGGTCGGCGCCCTTGTCGGCCTGCAGCACGTGTTCGACGTAAAGCCGGTAATAGCCGCGCTCGGGCAGCGCAGGCGCCTGCCACTCCGTCTTGCGGCGCGCGAGTTCTGCGTCGGAGACTTCCAGATGCAGGCGCCGCGCCGCGACGTCCAGCTCGATCATGTCGCCCGTGCGCACGAGCGCAAGCGGACCGCCCGCCGCCGCTTCGGGCGACACGTGCAGCACGACTGCACCATACGCCGTGCCGCTCATGCGGCCGTCCGAAATGCGCACCATGTCGGTAATGCCCTTTTGCAGCACTTTCTTCGGCAGCGGCATGTTGCCGACCTCGGCGAAGCCCGGATAGCCCCTGGGCCCCGCGCCTTTGAGGACCATGATGCAATGCTCGTCGATATCGAGCGAGGCGTCATCGACCTTCGCGTGCAGTTCCTCGACGTTCTCGAACACCACCGCGCGGCCGCGATGACGCAACAGCGCCGGCGTGGCGGCCGAAGGCTTGATGACCGCGCCGTCGGGCGCGAGGTTGCCCTTGAGCACGGCGATGCCGGCTTTGGGCTTGAACGGCTGCGCAAACGAGGTAATGACTTCGGCGTTGTAGTTCGGCGCGTCGGCCACGTTTTCCCAGAGGGTTTTACCGTTGACCGTCAACGCGTCCCGATGCAGCAGCCCTTGCTCGCCCAGTTGCCGCAGCACCGCTGGCAGGCCGCCCGCGTAGTAAAAATCCTCCATCAGATAATGGCCGGACGGCTGCAGATTCACGAGGCAAGGGACATCGGAGCCGAGTTCCCAGTCGTCGAGCGAAAGCGGCACGCCAATGCGCCGCGCGAGCGCGATCAGATGCACGACGGCGTTGGTCGACCCGCCGATGGCCGCGTTGGTGCGGATCGCGTTTTCGAACGCGGCACGCGTAAGGATCTTCGACATCGTGAGGTCCTCGCGCACCATCTCGACGATGCGCCGCCCGGCGAGTTGCGCGAGCACCTGGCGGCGCGCATCGACCGCGGGAATGGCCGCGTTGTGCGGCAGCCCCATGCCCAGCGATTCGACCATCGAGGCCATCGTGGAAGCCGTGCCCATGGTCATGCAGTGGCCGCGAGAGCGGTTCATGCACGACTCCGCCTCGACGAATTCGGCCTGCGACATCGTCCCCGCGCGCACTTCCTCCGACATTTGCCACACGCCTGTGCCCGAGCCGATTTCATGGCCCCGGAAGCGCCCGTTGAGCATCGGGCCGCCCGAGACAGCGAGCGCGGGCAAGTTGCACGACGCCGCGCCCATCAGCAAGGCAGGCGTGGTCTTGTCGCAACCGACGAGCAGAATCGTGCCGTCGATCGGATTGCCGCGAATCGACTCCTCCACGTCCATGGAGGCAAGGTTGCGAAACAGCATTGCGGTGGGCCGCAGGTTCGATTCGCCTAGCGACATGACGGGAAATTCGAGCGGCAGGCCGCCGGCTTCGTACACGCCTTTTTTCACATACTCCGCGAGTTCGCGAAAATGCGCGTTGCACGGCGTGAGTTCCGACCACGTATTGCAGATGCCGATGACGGGGCGGCCGTCGAACGCGTCGTGAGGGATGCCCTGATTCTTCATCCACGAGCGGTGAATGAAGCCGTCCTTGTCGGCTTTGCCGAACCAGGCCTGGCTGCGCAAGGGCTTACGGGTGGAGCGGGTCATGGCGGGGCGTCTCCTGTCGCGAGGCAACTGTCAGGGAAACTGCCGCCCGATCATAGGAGTGACGTTCGGACCCGTCAATATTTGATATGGCGTCCTTAGATATGGACAAAACGCGCCACAAAAAAGTACGGGCCGGTGGAGAACCGGCCCGTGCTGGACTGCCTGTTGCAACAACGTACTACCTACTGCGTACTGCTACTGCACGGCTGCACCTCTCACTGCGCCAGCCAACTTCAACTACCTTCTGCTCTCTGCGTACTGCAACTTCCTGACTGCAACAACTCACCTACTGCGTACTGCGTATTGCAACTGCAACTTCTACTGCAACTCACTGCTCACTTCTGCTGCGACTACTGACTACGTACAGCGACAACTCACTACAGGGGGTAGCTTGCCGGAACCGCCTGAAGCGGTTCCGTTCGGTCAGGGCTTAGTGGCCGAAGTAAATGCGCTGGTTCGGCGCGACTTGCGCAGGTTGCACCGCTGCACCCGACTGCGACGTGCCGACTGCCGGTGCGCCGTAACCGCTGGTGTCGCCGGCGGCGAGCTTTTCCTCGGTCACGCGCGCCTGGGCGGCCTGCAGGTTTTCCGGATAGTTCACATGGTCAGCCGACGGGTTGTAGCCAGCGTGCTCGAGTTGAACCAGTTCCGCACGCACCTGGGCGCGGGTCAGGCCTTGCTCGCTCGACTGGGCGAACGAGATAGCCGGGACGGCAAGAGCGGCGGCAACGACAACTGCGGGGATAAGCTTGTTCATGATCGGACCTCCATCTGTTTTATTTCCGCTTCGGAACACCGTGTTCGTCAGCGATTGATTACAGTGTAGGCGTCCCATCTCGCTAGGGAAAACCCTAATTCATCAAAACACCATTGCAATTTCGGCAATAAAAAAGGTGAGCCCTCGGACTCACCTTACGATTCCAACAAAGACCGCAACGACAATGCGGCCTTTTGTCTTGGGACCTTACGACCAGTCGGCGTGGAAGCTGCCCGGCTTGTCGATGCGCTCGAACGTGTGCGCGCCGAAGAAGTCGCGCTGCGCCTGCACGAGGTTGGCGGGCACGCGCTCCGAGCGGTAGCCGTCGAAGTACGCGACGGCCGACGAGAACGCCGGCACCGGCACGCCCGCGCTCACCGCCTGGATCACCACGTCGCGCAGCGCCGACTGATAGTTGGCCGCGATGTCACGGAAATAGGGGTCGAGCAGCAGGTTGTCGAGCTGCGGGTTCTTCGCGTAGGCGTCCATGATCTTCTGCAGGAAGCGCGCGCGGATGATGCAGCCCGCGCGGAAGATCTTGGCGATCGTGCCGTACTGGAAGTCCCACTTGTACTCGTCGGAAGCCATGCGCAGTTGCGCGAAGCCTTGCGCGTACGAAATCACCTTCGAGAAGTACAGCGCGCGGCGCACCGACTCGATGAACGCCTTGCGGTCGCCCGAGAACGGCTTCGCGTCCGGGCCCGAAAGCACCTTGCTCGCGGCCACGCGCTGCGTCTTGAGCGACGAGAGCACGCGCGCGAACACGGCTTCGGTGATGAGCGGCAGCGGCGCGCCGAGGTCCAGCGCGTTCTGGCTCGTCCACTTGCCGGTGCCCTTTTGCGCGGCGCGGTCGAGAATCACGTCGACGAGATCCTTGCCCGTTTCCTCGTCCTTCTTGCCGAAGATCTTCGAGGTGATCTCGATCAGGTAGCTGTCGAGCTCGCCTTCGTTCCACTCGGTGTAGACCTTGCCCAGTTCCTCGTTCGAGAGGCCGAGCACCTGCTTGAGCACCGCGTAGCTTTCGGCGATCAGCTGCATGTCGCCGTACTCGATGCCGTTGTGCACCATTTTCACGAAGTGGCCCGCGCCGTCCGGGCCCATGTAGGCCACGCACGGCTCGCCGTCCGGCGCCTTCGCGGCGATTTCAGTGAGGATCGGTGCAACCAGATCGTAAGCATCGCGCTGGCCGCCCGGCATGATCGACGGGCCCTTGAGCGCGCCTTCCTCGCCGCCCGACACGCCCGTGCCGATGAAGTGCAGGCCCGACTTCGCGAGTTCCTGGTTGCGGCGGATGGTATCGGTGAAATGCGTGTTGCCGCCGTCGATCAGGATGTCGCCCTTCTCCAGCAGCGGCTTGAGCGCGGCGATGGTGTCGTCGGTGGGCGCGCCGGCCTTCACCATCATCAGGATGCGGCGCGGCTTTTCCAGCGAATCCACGAACTCTTCGAGCGTGTACGCCGGCACGAGCTTGCGATCCGGATACTCAGCGATCAGCTCGTCGGTTCGGGCGCGGCTGCGATTGAACACCGAGACCGCGTGGCCGCGGCTTTCGATGTTGAGCGCCAGATTGCTACCCATCACGGCCAGACCCACCACGCCGATTGGCTGTTTGCTCATGTTGTTTCTCCACTTCATTCATTGACGGCGCCGCAACGGGGCGCCAACCGTGCAAGCATAAGGGAAACGTAGCGGCGCTGCGCGAACGCGCGCATGTGCGGCGGACGTTTGCCGACCTCGCTTACTGTTTTCGGAACACCAGGCTGAAATTGTTCGCCGGCATCGGCACGCGCGCTTCGCACGCGAAGCCTTGTGCCTGCGCCAGCGCCTCCACTTCCTCCATGTCGCGCACGCCCCAGGACGGGTCGCGCGCGCGCAAGTCGGCGTCGAAAGCCTCGTTGCTCGGCGCCGTGTGTGCGCCTTCGCGCCGGTACGGCCCGTAGAGCACGAGTGCCCCGCCCGTAGCAACGCGCGCGCCCGCGCCTTTCATGAGCGCCTGCGCCGCTGCCCACGGCGCGATGTGAATCATGTTGACGCAGACGATGGCGGCCACCGCATCGATCGGCCAGGGCTCGCGGCGCACGTCGAGGTCGAGCGGCGCGCGCAAATTGGCGAGACCCGAGTGCTCGCGCCAGGCGTCGATCGAGGCGCGGGCGCGCGCGTCGGCGTCGCTCGGCTGCCACGCGAGGTCGGGAAACGCGGCCGCGAAGTGGACGGCATGCTGGCCGGTGCCGCTCGCGATTTCGAGCACGGTGCCCCGCGCGGGCAGCGCGCCGCGCAGCACCGCCAGGATCGGCACGGCGTTGCGCTCGGCGGCGGGCGCGCAAAGGCGTTGGGCGGCTTGCGGGTCGTTCATCGTCTTGCGGTCTCTCAGCGATCAGTCGGCATTCACTCAGTACAGCGTGGTCTTGATGCGTTGGGCGAGACCGGCTTCGTAAGTCTCGGCGTCGAACGTCTCGCCATATTGCTCCTCATTTACGCGGCGCAGCATCTCGCCCGCGCTCGGCAGGTGCGAGCGTTCGACGTGGCGCGACGGGTCCCACAGCTTCGAGCGCACGATGGCCTTGGAGCAATGGAAGTACACGCTTTCCACGTCGATCACGAGCACCGAGCGCGGCGGCTTGCCATCCACGGCGAAACTCGCGACGAGCGCGGGGTCGGTGCTCACGCGGCCGCGCCCGTTCACGCGCAGCATCTCGCCCACGCCCGGCACCATGAACAGCAGCCCCACCTGCGACGAGGCGACCACGTTGCGCAGGCTGTCCACGCGATTGTTGCCCGGACGGTCGGGCAACGCGAGCGTGTGCTCGTCGAGAATGCGCACGAAGCCGGGTGCGTCGCCGCGCGGCGAGCAGTCGAGACCTTCCGGACCGCCCGTGGCGAGCACGACGAACGGCGAGCTTTCGATGAAGCGCCGGTAATCCGCGTTGACGTGATCGATTTCTTTGCGCAACGCGCGTTCGTGCGGCGTGCCGTAGTGCGCTTCGAGGTCGGCTAGCGTGGTCAGCATGTCGTCGGTTCCGTGGGGACGTGGAGTGTCAGGGGACGAGGCGCGCGCCCAGCGCGTCGAGCACGGCGGCGCAAGGGGCTTCGAATTTGAGTGCGAGGAGCGGGTCGGCGCGCGTCTTGCCCATGTTGATCGCGGCCACGGGTTTGCCGCGCTGCTGCGCCCAGGCGCAGAAGCGGTAGCCCGAATACACCATGAGCGAGGAGCCGACCACGAGCACGGCGTCGGCCTCGTCGAGCGCGTTCGAGGCGCTCGCCACGCGCTCGCGCGGCACGTTCTCGCCGAAGAACACCACCGAAGGCTTGAGCATGCCGCCGCACGCCGCGCACGCGGGCACGTGGAAGGCGTTGGCGCCGTCGAAGTCGAGATGGGCGTCGCCGTCGGCGGCGGGTTCCGCGCTCGCGCCCACGACGGCCGGGTTGCGCGCTTCGAGTTCCGGCTGAATCGAGGCGCGCGAATACTGCGCGCCGCAGTCGAGGCAATGCACGTGCGCGATGCTGCCGTGCAGCTCGATCACGTCGCGGCTGCCCGCGCGCTGATGCAGGCCATCCACGTTCTGCGTGACGAGCGTGCGCGCATAGCCCGCCGCACCGAGGCGCGCGAGCGCGTGGTGCGCGCCGTTGGGCTGCGCGAGACCCACCGTGGGCCAGCCGATCAGGCTGCGCGCCCAGTAACGGCGCCGCATGCTCTCGGAGCCGAGGAATTCCTGCAGCGTGATGGGCGGCGAGCGTTTCCAGGCGCCGTTCTCGTCGCGGTAACCCGGAATGCCCGAATCCGTGCTGATGCCCGCGCCCGTCAGCACGAACAGGCGCGGATGACGCTCGACGAACGCCTGCAGCGCGTCGAGCGCGGCGGCGTCGAGGGCGGGAGCGTCGGGAACGAGGATGGATTCGGTCATGGCGGCGGGGAGCAATGCAGTTCAGCGCGAGGGCTTGTCCGGCAACGGCGCGGCCGATGGCGAAGCCGGTTTTGCGGCTTGCTTGCGCGGCGCTTTCGCCTGCGCCTGTGCCTGCCGTCCGGCTTCGCGCGCTTCCCACGCGGCCAGCGCGGCGCGATACCGGCCGAACTCCTCGTCGTACAGATCGAAGATGCAGGGGTCGCAACCGCTATGGCAGCAGTCGTCGTGATCGGGGCATTCGGGCGGCTGGGGACGCGGATCATCGTCCGGACGCGGGGGCAAAGACATGGGCGCTCGGGCGTCGTGGTGGTTCAGCGGCCAGTATACGGGACGCGGCGGCCGAGCGTGCGGCAGCGCCCGCCCGGCCTGCACGCTCAGCCGCGCCCCACGAACGGCATCTTCGTCGCCATGATCGTCATGAACTGGATATTCGCTTCGAGCGGCAGTTGCGCCATGTGCAGCAGTGCGTCGGCCACGAGTTCCACGTCCATCAGCGGCTCGACGGCAATTTCGCCGTTCGCCTGAGGCACGCCGCGCGCCATGCGCTCGGCCATCTCGGTCGCCGCGTTGCCGATGTCGATCTGCCCGCACGCAATGTCGTAGCGCCGGCCATCGAGCGAAACGGTCTTCGTGAGGCCCGTGATGGCGTGCTTGGTGGCCGTGTAGGCGGCGCTGAACGGCCGCGGCGCGTGCGCCGAAATCGAGCCGTTATTGATGATGCGCCCGCCTCGCGGCGTCTGCCGCTTCATGAGCCCGAACGCCGCGCGCGTGCACAGGAACACGCCGGTGAGGTTCGTATCGACCACGGCGCGCCAGTCGTCCACGGAAAGCTCGTCGATGTCCACGGCCGGCGCGTTGCGGCCCGCGTTGTTGAAGAGCAGGTCGAGCCGGCCGAAGCGCGCGCGGATCGTCTCGAAGAGCGCCTCGACGGCCGCCGCGTCGGTCACGTCGCAAGGCGCCGCCAGCGCCTCTTCGCCGCGCGCGCGGGCCTCGTCGGCGAGCGCTTCGAGCGGCGCGGCCCGGCGGCCCGCCAGCACGACGGCAAAGCCGTTGGCCAGCAGCCTTTGCGCGCACGCGCGGCCAATGCCGCTGCCCGCGCCCGTCACCAGGGCGATCTTGCATTGTTGCGTATCACTCACCGTTGCCTCTTTGTTTCGGTTGAGCCTTCAATCGAGCGGCTGGTCGTTGGGATTCGCGAAAAGCGCCTTCATCGGCTCCGACATCGGATAGTCGAGGTTCACGCCCGCAGGCGGAATGGGCGACTCGAACCAGCGCCGGTAAAGCGCGAGCGCCTCGCCCGAGCGCTCCATCCTCGCGATGGTGTCGTCGGCAATGCGCTTGAAGGCGGTGTCGCCGCGCCGGAACATGCAGCCGTACACTTCCGACCTGGCCGGGCTGCCGACGATCGCGTAAGCGCGCGCGTCGTTCAGGTTACGCGCACTTTGCGCGACGGGCGCACCCGGCGTTTCGCCCGCCATGTAGCCGGTCGCGAGCGTGGCGTGCAGCAACGGCTCGTCCATCACGAAGGCAACGGCGCGTCCCGAGCGCACGGCTTCGACGGAGTCGCCGTGAGTCTTCGCGACGACGATGCGCATGTTCATCGCGCGCTCCATGTTCCAGCGGCGCAGCAGGCGCTCTTCCGACGTGCCCGCGGTCGTGACCACCGTACGGCCCGCGAGATCGCCGAAGTCCAGGACCGGCGAGCCACGCTTCACGAGCATGCGCACGCCTTCGATCTCTCATTCGTTCGCATGGCGCGCGCTCGCAGCGCCGCTCCTCTCCTGCGCGCGATTGTACCGGCGGCCCGTGCCGGCTCGCGTGATGCGGCCTTGGCGGCCTTTGCTCCCGTGTCCAGGCGCTCACGCCGTGCACGTAGCGGCGAGGCAGCCGCGCAGCACGTCCGCGAACGCGTTGCCTGCCTGCGAGTCCATGCCGCCTTCGCGCCACATGGCGAACACGCCGACCGTGAGCGCCGGTTCGACGCGCCGGATCGCCACCGGCTCGCCCGCCCCGCGCGCGCTGAGTTCGTCGAGCAGCACGCGGCCGATGCCGCGCGCCGCGAGTGCGCGCGCGACGTGCCACGTCTGCGCCTCGACGGCCGCGAGCCGGTCGTCCACGCCTTCGGCTTCGAGCAGGTTGCCGATCGCCTCGCCAAGCGGATCGACATTGCCGATGCTGATCCACTCGCCGTCGACCAGATCGCGCAACGCGAGCGGCGCGTGTTCCGGCGTCGGGTCGTCGGGCGGCCCGACGCAGACCACGGCCGTGCGCGCCAGTTCGACCGCGGCGATGCCCGGCCGCGCGGGCGGATTGAGCGCGACGCCCAGATCGAGTTCGCGCGTGAGCAGCGCGTTGAGCAGTTCCGCCGTGTGGCGCGTCTGGATCCTGAGCGACACCTCGGGGTAGCCCGCGCGAAACGTCTGCACGGCAGCCGGGATCAGGCTCATGCCGAGGCTTGGCAGACAGCCGATGCGCAGCAGCCCTTGCGGGCGCAGCGCGAGATTGCGCGCGAGATCGCGAATGCTGTCGAGGTTCGATTGCAGCTTCTGCGTTTCGGCGAACAGCAATTCGGCCTCGCGCGTAGGCTGCAGGCGGCCGTGCGCGCGGCTGAAGAGCTTGAGGCCCGCGCTGCGCTCCGCATGCGCGAGCACCTTGCTGACCGCGGGCTGCGAAACGCATAGCAGCTCGGCCGCCTTGGAGAGCGAGCCGGTGCGCATGATCGCGTGAAAGACTTCGATATGACGTAGACGCATGGGGCGCATGCCGGGCATGCGTACGAGGCTCATGCGCGGCGCGATGAAAGAAAAGCGCAAGGATAGCGCGTTCGGCTGCGCGCTTCGCCTGCAGGTCGACTCAGGCTCTGCTCAAACGCGGAAATCGGCGGCCATGTCGTCGTCGCTGCGCGCGACGATCGCGCCGCTGCGCGCGGCCTTGAGGAACACGTCGTAATCGCGCTCCACCTGGTCGGCATAGCTGAAGGCGTAGCCCATGAGCGCCTCCGCGAACTGGTCGCTGCGGCCAATGTACGAAGAGATTTCGATGGCGGCGCTGCCCGACTTCGCATGCGCGCGCGCGAGCGCCCAGCCGCACAAACGTGCATAGCCGCAGAGCAGCGTGCTGTCGAGCAACTGGAGATCGACCGAGAGCTTCATGTCGCGCAACTGGCGCACGTAGAAATGACGCCCGTTGGGCCCCGTGGTCCAGCCAAGGAAGATATCGCTCGCCGCCTGCAGCAGCCGCTGGCCATGGACGACCCGCGCGCCTTCGTGCTTGATCGAAGGCGACTTGAAGTACTGCGAAACGACCGAGCGACGCGCCTCTTTCACCTGCAGGAAGAGCGGCTTCTCGTGATGATCGACGAGCAGCATCACGAGGCAGCGCGTGCCCACGCTGCCCACGCCCACCACCTTGAACACCAGGTCCTGAATCGCGAAGTGATCGAGCAGTTCGCGCCTGTCGGGCGCGAGCGTCTTCGCGTAGTCCTCGTACATGGGCTCGATCAACGTGCGCCAGTCGCCAAGCGTGAACCAGTCGTCTTCGGGTTCGAACAGCGTGTTGACGCCGTGCACGTGAAAGAGCGCGGGCGGGGCGTCGTGAATCGTCCAGTGGTCGCCGTCGCGCTCCGCGAGCTTTTCGAGCAGGTTCTCGTGCGTGCGGTTCGCGGCCTTCTCCATGCCACGCCGGATCAGGCGACGGCCTTCGGGCGTGAGCGCGGTTTCGACCATACGGTCGAAGGTGATTTTGTCGTACCAGAGATCGAGCGCGCCGTACTCCGCGTACTGGCGCAGGCGGTCGCGATAGCTGGTCACGGCCGTCATCACCAGTTCCTCGGCCACGCCGCGCGAGTAGCGCATGTGCCGCGCCGCCACGACGAAGCTCGCCACGAGGCGCTTCACATCCCACTCCCACGGGCCGGGCGCGACCTCGTCGAAGTCGTTGAGATCGAACACGAGCTGACGCTCGGGCGTGGCGAAGGCGCCGAAGTTCAGCAGATGCGCGTCGCCGCAAATCTCCATCGTCATGCCGGTGTTGGGCACGCCCGCGAGGTCGTGCGCCTGGAGGATCGCGCTGCCGCGAAAGAACGTGAAGGGCGAGACGATCATGCGCCCGTAGCGCAGCTGCACGAGGTTCGGCACGCGGCCTTCGCTGCTCGAGCGCAGCAATGCGAGCGGATCGCGCTTGATGGTGCCGGTTTCCTTGTGGCTCGAACGTTTCGAGCGCTCGCGCGCGGCACGCCCGGCCGCCTCGCGATCAGCAACGGTGCTCCCATTCATGACCTTCTCCGGTTCTTGTACGGTCTCGCGCCATCGTGGCGATCCGGGAAATGCGGAGGGATATTCGTCCTGCATGCGCGTCGGCCTTTCGCCCGTGAATGCCTGCCTATTTAAGCGTGGGGCCCCGATTCGTGCAAGCAAAGTGGCCGGAACCGGCGCCTGGCTGCGCACCATGCGCGCAACGCGCAAGCGCCTGGTGTACCGTGCGCGAAAGATGCGCGGCCAGCCTGGCCCCCTCATTGCCCCGCCGGACACCCGCCATGAACGTCAAAGTCTACGGAACGCTCGTCGTCGCGTCGCTCGTGCTGCTGGTCGGCCAGTGGCTCGTCGCCGCCGTGCCGATCCTGCGCAAATGGACGATACCCGAACCCGTGGCGGGCGGCATCGTCGCCGCGCTGATCGTGTTCGGCGTGCACAGCTTCGCGCATAGGGACGTGGTGTTCGACACCTCGCTGCAGGCGCCGCTCATGCAAGCGTTCTTCGCCACCATCGGCCTCAATGCGAACCTCGCCAACCTGAAACACGGCGGCCCCGTACTCGTGCGCTTTCTCGCCGTCGTGGTCGCGCTTCTCGCACTGCAAAACGCGTTGGGCATCGCGCTCGCCATGGCGTTCGGCGTCGATCCGCTGTACGGGCTGCTGGGCGGCTCGGTGGCGCTCGCGGGCGGCCATGGCACGGGCGCCGCTTGGGGCGCGGTGTTCACCGAGCATCATGGGCTGCAGTCCGCCACCGAAGCGGCCATTGCATGCGCCACGTTCGGGCTGATCATGGGCGGCATACTCGGCGGACCCGTTGCGCAGCACCTCATGAAGCGCATCGGCGCACAGGCCGGCGATGCAACGCCCGGCGCAGCAACGCCCGACCCCTATGCATTCGAGGAGCCGAAAGCCGAGCAGCCCACCACACCGGGCGCATTCATCAACACGGTCACGCTCATCGCCATCAGCCTCGCCGGGGGCGAGGCGCTCTCCGGGCTGATCGCGGGCACCGCGTTCGAACTGCCCACCTTCGTGTGCGTGCTGTTCGTCGGCGTGCTGCTCGCCAATGGGCTCTCGCTCCTCGGGCGGCCGGTGGCCGAGCACGCCGTCGCGCTGATCGGCAACGTGAGTCTCGCGCTCTTTCTCGCCATGGCGCTCATGACGCTGCGCCTGTGGGACCTTGCCGCACTCGCGCTGCCCGTGTTCACGATCCTCGCCGCGCAAACGCTGCTCATGGTGGTCTACGCGATCTTCGTAACGTTCCGCGTGATGGGCGCGAACTACGACGCCGTCGTGCTTTCGGCGGGGCACTGCGGCTTCGGCCTCGGTGCAACGCCCACGGCGATTGCGAACATGCAGGCGGTCACCGCGCGCTTCGGCCATTCCCATCTGGCGTTTCTCGTGGTGCCGATGGTGGCCGCGTTCTTCATCGACATTGCCAACGCCATCACCATCAAGCTCTTTCTCATGCTGCCGGTTTTCCATTGAGCGGCAAGGCGGAACGCGCCAGGCGCGCTAGAATGGCGCGAATCACGGCGCGCCGCGCACGGCGCTAACGTTCTTCGAGCGTCATCATGTCCCTCACCGCCTGGCTCTTCTTTCTGCCCGCCTGCTTCGCGCTGAACATGGCGCCGGGGCCGAACAATCTCCTCTCCATCAACGTGGCCGCGCGGCACGGTTTCCTGCGCGCGTTCCTCGGCGGCACAGGCCGGCTCGTTTCGTTCGCCGCCATGATCGCGCTCACGGCCACGGGTCTTGCCGCGGTGCTGCGCGCTTCCGAGGCGGTCTTCTTCGTCATCAAGCTCGCGGGCGCCGCTTACCTCGTGTGGCTCGCGGTGCAGCTTTGGCGCAGCGACGCCAACCCCATCGGCGAGAGCACGGATAGCGACGCCTCGCTCGCGCGCCTCGCGTGGCGCGAGTGCCTCGTGGCGGCGGGTAACCCCAAGGCGATTCTCGTTTTCACGGCCTTCCTGCCGCAATTCGTCGATGTGGCCAGGCCCATCGCGCCGCAGTTCGGCGTGCTCGGTGCAAGCTTTCTCGTGCTCGAATGCGTGGCCATCGCGCTCTACTCGCTCGCCGGCATGTACCTCGGCCGCTGGCTCACACGCACCGCCGTGCGCCGCTGGTTCAATCGCACCTGCGGCACATTTCTCGGCCTGATCGGCGTGAGTTTTCTGCTCGTGCGGCGCGCCTGAACAGCCTCGTCACGCGCCCTTCATCCATAAGTATCTCTTGATGATTTTCGCGAGAAACTTTAACTGTCGTTAATCGACAGCGCCCCCTATGCTCAAACCATCGTCCGGGGTCGCGGCGAGCGGGCAGCTTTTCCCCGACGCTCGCGCATCGCCCTGCGGACAAGCGGTTTTCAACGTCATTGGGGTTTCAACATGAAGATCTGCATCTTTGGAGCGGGCGCCATTGGAGGCATGATGGGCGTGCAACTCGCACGCGCAGGCGCCGAGGTGAGCTTCGTCGCCCGCGGCCCGCATCTGGCCGCCATGCGCGAGAACGGCGCGCGCCTGCTGATGGACGGTGAGGAGTACGTGGCGAAGGTGCGCTGCACGTCCGATCCGCGCGAACTGGGCGTGCAGGACGTCGTCATCATTACGCTCAAGGCACATTCGGTGGCGGGCGTGATCGACGCGATGCAGCCGCTCCTTGGCAAGCACACGGCCATCGTCACGGGCACCAACGGCATTCCCTACTGGTACTTCTACCAGCATGGCGGCAAGTTCGCGGGCACGCGGCTCGAAAGCATCGACCCGGACGGCTCGCAATGGAACCGTCTCACGCCGGAGCGTGCGATTGGCTGCGTGCTCTATCCGGCCGCCGAAATCGACGCGCCTGGCGTGATCCGCCACGTGTACGGCAAGAAGTTTCCGATTGGCGAGCCTTCGGGCGAGCGCACGCCGCGCATCGTCCAGCTTCATGAAGCCATGCAGGCCGCCGGGTTCGATGCGCCGATCCGCGAGAACATCCGCGACGAAATCTGGCTCAAGCTGTGGGGCAATCTCTGCTTCAACCCGATCAGCGCACTCACCCACGCCACGCTCGACGTCATCACCAGCGACCCGGCCACGCGTGCCGTAGCGCGCACGATGATGCTCGAGGGCAAGCGCATTGCCGAGCGGTTCGGCGTGAACTTTCGCGTGGATGTGGAACGTCGCATCGACGGCGCGGGCGCGGTGGGCGCGCACAAGACCTCGATGCTCGTCGACCTCGAAACCGGCCGGCCGATGGAGATCGATCCGCTGATCACCGTCGTGCAGGAAATGGGCAGCCTGGTTGGCGAGCCGACGCCGGCCATCGACACCGTGCTTGCCTTGGTCAAGCAGCGTGAGCGGATGGCGATGCAGCCGGCGTAAGACACGATGAAGGGCGGCGCGTGCGCCGCCTTTTTTTCTGCGTCGGTTCTCGGTGCTGGAAAAACAAAAACGGATCGCTTCGAGCGATCCGTTTTGCTTTCCAGAAGAAGGAAACGCGCGTTATTCGATGCGGGCGTGGGTCCGGGTCACCTGAAGCGGCGGCGGCGTATCGGCGCCGCGCAACGCGACGCGCATCGGCGCGCCGTTCGAGCCACGCATCGGCGAGCCGTCGATGGACGTTTCCGGCAGCGCGTCGCTATCCGGCGATGAGGCCTCTGCGTCAGAACCGTCCGCCACTGCCCCGTCCGCGACTGCCCCGTCCGGCATGAACTGCGACCACGCGGCCTGAGCACAGGGCCGCAGCGAACGATGGCGACGCCGCACGAGCATCGTCGTCACGTTGACGACGGGATGCAGCAAGCGCGTAACGAGCGCCCCCGCGGGCGCTGGCCAGTGACACGTTGCGTGCGCAACGTCGCCCACACGATGCGCATGCCCCCCGCGCGCGCCGTCCACGCACACCGGCAACACGCCGATGCCCATGCCGAGCTGCGCCATGCGCGCCACGCCCGCCACGTGCGCGAACTCCTGCAGCGGCCTCCCCTCAGGCCGCAGACCGTCCAGCGCCCGCATCACCGCGCCGCGGCAACCGGCGTCGCGATTGAGCGTGACGAGCGGTTCGCGCGCGAGATCGTCCCATCGCAGCGCCCCCTGGAGCGCAAGCGGATGGTGGGCGGGCAAGAGCGCGCAAAGCGGCGTGGCCGAGAGCGGCTGCACATCGAGGTTGCCGCTCGCCAACGGCACGCTTTCCGCGATCACGCCGAAGTCGGCCTCGCCCTGCTCGACCGCCTGCAGCACGGCCGCCTGCGGCAAGTCCTGCAGTTGCAGCGTGAGCGAAGGAAAAGCCGCTGCGCAGCGCGCGAGCGCGGCGGGCACCCAGGTCGACGAGAGCACCGGGTTGCTCGCCACGAGCACCACGCCGCTATGTGCCTGATGCGCGTCGCGACCCTCGTTGAGCGCCATATCGATCTCGTCGAGCAAGCGGCCGATGCGCCGCTCGAAGCCGCTGCCCGCAAGCGTGAGCTCGACCTGGCGCGTGGTGCGGTCAAATAGTTTGAGTTCGACCGCTTCCTCCAGTTCGCGCACGCAGCGGCTCACCGCCGACTGCGTGAGCCCGAACTCGCGCGCGGCGCGCGTGAAGCTGCGCGCCCGCGCCACCGCGACGAACACCTTGAGTTGCTGGAGCGATACGTTCATCGACATGGCGGGCCCGCGCGCCTCATTCGCCGCTTTGGTTGGACCAGTGCGGCAACCCTGCGCCGGTATTCGTGGCCAGCGTGACGTTGGACTCGTTGCTCGCGTCACTGCTGGCTTCGCTGCTCTGCTCGATCAGACGCTTGCGCATCGGCGCGAGGAAGAACTTGGCGCTCACGCCCGCCGCAATCGTAATGACGGCCGCCGCGATGAACACCGCGCTCCAGCCGCCCGTGGCAGACAGCACCGAGGCCACCGGCACGAGCAGCGCTGCCGTGCCCTTGGCGGTGTACAGCGTGCCGGCATTCGAGGCGGCGTACTTGCTGCCGAAGGTGTCCGCGCAGATGGCCGGGAAGATCGAGAAGATCTCGCCCCAGAACAGGAAGATGAGCGCCGCGAAGGTCATGAACGCATACGGATTCGTGCCGAACTGCATCATGCCGAGCAGCGCGAGCCCTTCGCCCACGAAGATCAGGAACATCGCGTTCTCACGGCCGATCTTATCGGAGATGAAGCCGCACAGCGGACGCGTAAAGCCGTTGCAGATGTTGTCGATCGACAGCGTGAGCGTGAGGAGCGGCAGCGTCATGCCGAACACCGTCATCGGAATGCGGGCGAGGCCCCAGTCCTTGGCGATCGGGCCGATCTGCGCCGTTGCCATCAGGCCGCCGGCGGCCACCGCGACGAAGCAGATGTAGATCACCCAGAATACCGGCTGCTTGATCATCTGCCCCGGCGTGTAGTCGACGCGCGAGACGAGACGGCGGCCTGCCACGGCGACGGGGCGCGTCACGGGCTTCACGAGCAGGAACGAGAGCACGAGAATCGACACGCCCTGAAGGACGCCGAAGAAGAAGAACGTGTGCTCGTAGCCGGAGCGCGTGATCATGTTCGCAATCGGAATCACCGTCACGGCGGCGCCGGCGCCGAAGCCCGCGGCCGTGAGGCCCGCGGCGAGGCCGCGGCGGTCCGGGAACCACTTGAGCGCGTTACCCACGCAGGTGCCGTACACGCCGCCCGCGCCGATGCCCGCGATCACGGCCGACACGTAGAGCATCGGCAGCGTCGTGACGTAGGAGTTGATCACCCAGGCGAGGCCTGCGCAAACCGCGCCGGCCGCCACGACCGGACGCGGGCCGAACTTGTCGACGAGCCAGCCTTCCACCGGCACGAGCCAGGTCTCGGTCAGAATGAAAATCGAGAACGCCAGTTGAATCTCCGCCTGGCCCCAGTGGTGGCGCGAGTTCATCGGCGCGACGAACAGCGTCCATGCGTATTGCAGATTGGCAACGAGCGCCATGCATAGCATGCCCACCACCAGTTGAAACCAGCGGTTCGTCCAGAACGGACCGCTCTCGCTCCTCTGACCGATTGCATTCATATCGCTTGTCTCCGCTATCTATTCATTGCAGCCTGCATAATTACGGGTCTGCATAAATTAAGGCTTATGGTTTTAACTTTTCACTTCGCCACGCTGTGTTTTTTATTCGCCGGCTGAATCAAAAATCCGAATGACAACTCGTCAATCCTCATTCACCCTGGCATTACGTCAGGCCCCTGAAACATCGTGAAACAAGGGCTTTTCTACGTGTTGTCCCTTATGAAATCGTATTTCCGAGCGTTAACCCGAACGTAGCTTCGAGCGTTTTGCGCGGCATTCGGACTCCTTTCAACTTATGCTAGGGTGATTGCTGAATTACTCACAATTAAAGTTTGTTATTATGTGGATTCAGTATCCTTTATGGTTCGGCCATGACGATGCGAAACGCCACGCTGCGCCAGCTCAAGGTCTTCGAGACCGTGGCGCGCCACCTCAGTTTTTCGCGTGCTGCGGAAGAGCTGCATCTCACCCAGCCGGCCGTTTCTACGCAGGTTCGGCAGCTCGAAGATCACGCAGGCCTGCCGCTCTTCGAGCAGCTCGGCAAGAAGATCTATCTCACGCCCGCGGGCACGGAGATGCTTCACTACAGCCGCTCGATCATGCAGCAGTTCCACGAAGTGGACGAGGCGATGGGCCAGCTAAAGGGCGTCTCGGGCGGCAAGCTCAACGTCGCCGTCATTAGCGCCGGCGACTACTTCTTTCCGCGCCTGCTGGCCGAGTTCACGCGCCGCTACAAGGGCGTCGCGCTCAATCTCTCCGTGCACAACCGCGAGCAGCTGCTCCAGCAGCTGGCCACCAACCAGACCGATCTCGCCGTGATGGTGCGACCGCCCCACGCGACCGATGCCATCAACGAGCCGTTTGCGCCCCACCCGTACGTGATCGTTGCGGCGCCCACGCATCCGCTCGCCAACAAGCGCGCCATCAAGCTCAGCACGCTCGCCAACGAGGCGTTCATCGTGCGCGAGCGCGGCTCGGACACATGGAACTCGATGGAAGAAGGCTTCGCCGGGAAGATCACGAACCTCAAGATCGCCATGGAGATCCAGAGCACCGAGACGATCAAGCAGGCCGTGATCGCGGGCATGGGCATCGCCTTTCTTTCGGCGCACACCATCAGCCTCGAATTGCAGGTCGGTCACCTCACCGTGCTCGACGTCGAAGGCTTCCCGGTCATGCTCAACTGGTACGTCGTGCACCGGAAAAACAAGCGGCTGCCGCCCGTCGCGCTCGCGTTCAAGCGCTTCCTCATGGAGGAAGGCGCGGCGCTCATCGAGAACATTACAAAAGTGTCGGAATCGAGTTTGCATAAGTAAGGTTTGATGGTTTCGCCGCAAACCATCAGGCCTGACTAATCGTTCGCGTCGTGTTGCGCGTTCTGTTGTTTTTCCCTGTCCCGCAGATGGTCGATACGACGTCAATGCGGCCCTTGCCGCTGACGCAGCGCGCCGCCCCGGCTGCGCCGCCGCCGTGGCAAGTCCTGCGACGCGTGATGACCCGCGCGCCCCGCGCCGCCGTGCGGCGTGTCGCTCGCGGCCAGCCAGGCGGGTTCGAACGCGCCGCCGCCACAGGCCGCGACCAGCAACTCGTCCGGCACACCCACAAAGCTTGCATTGAATGTCGCGCTGAAGGGCTCGCGGGGCGGTGCCGCCTCGATGGCGCCCGTGCGCGCGAGCCGCGGTCGCCGGGCGCCGCTCATGAGCCGCGCGCCCAGCGCGGCGCACAACACGCTCGCCGCGACCAGCACGGAGATTTCGAATTCGGGCGACGCACGCGCGCTCAGGAATCCATAGCCGAGCGCCGCGCCTAGCAGCAGCGCGATGACATGCATGACGCGGTCGCCGCGGCCGAACGGCACGCGTCTGCGCACCGCGCCACTCGCTTGCGCGCCACGGCTGAACAGACTCAGCGCGCCGCCGATCAGCAGTGCGCCGGTCGCCGCCGCGACGAGCAGCGCCATACGCTCGCCAGGACTACGCCCAGGCTGCAACACGTAGCCAACGAACGCGCCGATCAATGCACTCGCGCCCGCTACACCACCCAGCAGCGCCGCCGTCCGCGCGCGCCGCGTGAGGTCACGCCGGCTCGCAAGGCACAAACCGCCCAGTACGCCGGCTTCGACCGCGACCGTGGCGTCGGGCGCATGCATCCAGGCCGCCGCGATCACGCCGGGCGGCACGGTCAGTAGCAATGCGAACGAAACGGCAAAGGCGAGTCGATGCTTGTGCGGCGCACCAGCACGCCTGGCGCAGCGCGGCGCGGCGCGAGAACGCGACGACGGCCACGCACGCACCGGCGCAAGCGCGGCCAATTGTGCAAATGCACAGCCGAGCCACGCGAACAGCGCGCCAGCGCCCAGCCACGCCAGGCCGCCAGCCAGTTGCTCCGGCATCTCTCCTCCTCGCGCGGCATTGCTGCCGCGCGCGTCTTTGGTTTTACGCCGTCAAGCCGCGCCCTCTACGGCAGCGAGCGACTCGATTTGCGCCGACGCGGCGCCCAGCGCATTGCTCAACGTACCGATCCCTTCAATGGTGACTTCGACCGTTGCGCCATCAACGATCGAGCCTACGCCGAGGGAGGTGCCGCACGCAATCACGTCGCCCGGTTCGAGCGTCAGGTCCTGCGAAATGAGGCTCACCTGCTGTGCCGGCGAAAACACCATGTCGTCGAGCGGATAATTCTGCCGCTCCACACCATCGAGTTTCGTGACGACCCGTGCGCGCTGCCAGTCGAACCCCGAAACGATCGCCGGGCCCAGACAACAGAACGTATCGAAACCTTTGGCGCGGCACCATTGCGGGAAGTGCGGATTCTCGGTGATGAGGCCCGCAGCCGTGACGTCGTTGACGATCGTGTAGCCGAAGATCGCCGACCCGGCTTCTTCGACGCTCGCATCGCGGCAGCGCTTGCCGACCACGATGCCGAGCTCGCCTTCGAAGACGATTTTTCCCGCATAGTGGGCAGGACGCCGAATCAATTCCGCAGAGCCGATCACCGAAGCCGCCGGCTTGATGAGAAAAAGCGGGTGCGAGGGCACCGGCTTTTCGAGTTTCGCGGCGAGCGCGTGAAAATTGTTCCAGAGCGCAACGACCTTGCCGGGCGCACAGGGCGCGAGCGGCGTGAGCGCGCGCAGAGACAGTACCGCGCCGGTGGGCACTGGCTGATCGAGCCCTTCGTATTCGTGCAGGTAACCGTTCTCGACGCGGCCGAACACGATGCTGCCGTCGCTCGCCATCAAACGCATCCACGTTTCCATGTTTTCTCCCTGGTTTCAAACGGCGCCAGAAGCGCGCAGCGAGTGGATCTCGTCCTTCGTGTAGCCGAATTCGGCGAGCACTTCGTCGGTGTGTTCGCCCAGCATCGGCGAGCGCGTGACTTCGGTCGGGCTGTCCGAGAGCTTGATCGGGTTGCCCACCGTGAGGTACTTGCCGCGCACCGGGTGATCCACCTCGACGATCGTGCCGCTCGCGCGCAGCGATTCGTCGCTGGCGATCTCCTTCATCGAGAGAATCGGGCCGCACGGAATGTCGTAGCGGTTGAGCACGGCCATCGCGTCGAACTTCGTGCGATGCATGGTCCAGTGCTCGATCTCGTCGAAGATCGCCTTCAGGCGCGGCAGGCGCGCATTCGGCGTGGCGTAGTCCGGGTCGTCGATCCACTCCTCGCGCCCAATCAGCTTGCAGATGCGGTCCCATACGGGCGCCTGCGCGATGAAATAGATATAAGCGTTCGGATCGGTCTCCCAACCCTTGCACTTGAGAATCCAGCCCGGCTGGCCGCCGCCCGACGCATTGCCGGCGCGCGGCACCGCCTCGCCGAAGCCGTCGTTGGGATACTGCGGGTACTCCTTCATGACGCCGGTGCGCTCGAGCCGCTGCTGGTCGCGCAGCTTCACGCGGCACAGGTTGAGCACGCCGTCCTGCATGGCCGCGAGCACCTTCTGGCCGCGCCCCGTGTGCGTGCGCTGATAGAGCGCCGTGACGATGCCGAGCGCGAGATGCAGGCCCGTGCCGCTGTCACCGATCTGCGCGCCGGAGACGACCGGCGGGCCGTCGTTGAAGCCCGTCGTCGACGCCGCGCCGCCTACGCACTGCGCGACGTTCTCGTAGACCTTGCAGTCCTCGTACGGGCCGGGGCCGAAGCCCTTCACCGAGGCGACGATCATGCGCGGGTTCAGTGTCTGTATCCGTTCCCAGTTGAAGCCCATGCGCTCGAGCGCGCCCGGCGCGAAGTTTTCGACCAGTACGTCGCAGTCGCGAATGAGCCGCTCCAGCACGCGCTTGCCTTGCGGGTTCTTCGTGTCGAGCGTGAGCGAACGCTTGTTGCCGTTGAGCATCGTGAAGTAGAGGCTGTCCGCGTCCGGCAAGTCGCGCAACTGCTCCCGCGTGATGTCGCCGGCGCCTACGCGCTCTACCTTGATCACGTCCGCGCCGAACCAGGCGAGCAGTTGCGTGCAGGTGGGTCCCGACTGCACGTGCGTGAAATCGAGGATGCGCACGCCATTCAATGCCTTGCCCATGTCATGTCTCCTTATCTAATCGTGGCCGGGCGAGTTTTCGAAAATCGGTGGGGTTGCGTGGGCAGAGGCGTTTCGCGCGATGGCGCGTCATCTGCGTCCTTGAGCAATACGGTATGTGATATATCAGTACGAAGCAAGAGGGGAATTGCCCATCGGGAATGCCACTAGAATCGCGCCGAAGCCTTATCCACCATGGTTGTGGCGCAAGTCCGACGGTGTTGACGCGGTGCACACAAGGGAAAACCCCGAGCATTTGCTGCGTCTGATATGCCAGATTCCGTGTAATGGATGGCTGTCGGGCGCCGTGATTTGGTCAGGGATGCCAGGGGTTGATGCGCATAAAGTCGGCTGACGGAGGCGTTCAGCCGACGCGTGATGAATGGGCGTGATGGGACGTAAACGCAAAACGGGAGACCCGAAGGTCTCCCGTTTTGCGTTGAGTTCGCAGCGCTAGCTGCCGCCTCAATCCAGGAAATCGCAGTTCTTGTCGACGTAGACCGCTAGATCGAGCGAATGCTGGCGCACAAGCTTTTCCGCCAGCTCGGTGTCGCGCTTCTCCAGCGCCTCGATAATGCGCAGATGGTCGACGATCGAGCGCGAAGCCCGGTCGCTCTGCGAAATCGTCATGCGGCGAATGGCGCGCACGTGCACAAAGATGTTCTTGATGGTGTCGAGGATGATCTGCGAGCGCGAAAGCTCGACGATCGCCTGGTGGAACGCGATGTTGGCGTCCGAGTACTCGGCGATGTGTTCGGCGGGCGTGCTGTCGCGGAAGTCGTCGAACATGTGGCGCAGCCGCGCGATTTCCTCGTCGGTGGCGTGGATCGTGGCAAGGCGCGCGGCCATGCTTTCGAGCGCGGCCCACATCTGGATCATCTCCACGATCTCGCGCTTGCTCTTGCGCACGATATAAATGCCGCGGCGCGGCACCATGCGCAGGAAGCCTTCCTGCTCGAGCAGCGTCATGGCCTCGCGCACCGGCGTGCGGCTCACGCCGAGCGATTCGCTCAGCACGCGCTCGTCGAGCCGGATTTCCTCGCGCGACTGGTAGATGTCGGCGTCGGCAATGGCCTGGCGCAGCATGGCATAAGCCTGATCGCGCAGGCTCAGTGTGGCGTTGATGGGCTGCAGCGCCAGCTTGAGCGGCGCCGCTTCCCGGCTTGCTACAACTTCAGTTTGTTCTGACGACATTGATTACCTCTTTTCCGACCTGCGGACGGATTCGCGGACCGAATTGTGCACGACGAACGGCCCAGGCGCGCGGTGCTTCGCCCAAACCAGCGTACCGGCCATGCTGCGCGGCCTGCTCAATGGCAGACTGCGGCAGCCACCTCGCGATCATGACCGTAGCAGCTGCACCCAGACCCACGACCGCTGCACCGAACAGTGCGAGAGAAACGAAATCCATTTGAAGCTCCGCATGATTGAGTAATCGAATAACTCAATCATATGCTGCGTCGCGACAAAAAGCAATATTTTGTATGTGATATATCAGATGCAGTCGTTTCCCTACAACACTTCGATGCTTCGCGCGCTTATCAGGGGTGCGCTCCCACATTGTGGGCACGGTCGACCGGATATCCATGAAAAACAACCAATCCTAGTGAGAAACCGGTCCTGCCCGCAAGGGGCTATGCCTGCGAAGGGCACGATCGCCTCATGCAAAGGTGCAAACGAGACTCGCGCGCAACACTAACTACGGCTGCCAAAGCCATTTAAGCATTTCAGGTTGACAGCGCTGCAAGGCACCCCGCACACTCGACCCATGCACACTTCCTCCACCCGCCTCGTCATCGCAAACACGATGAATCATCCGTGGAAAACCCATACGGGTAGCCCACGGGGATGGTGTGCGTACTAGCAGTCTGTCGTCACGCATATCACAAGCCCCGCCGGCATCGACGGGGCTTTTTGTTTTTCTGGGTGACAGCGCTCCGTTCGTCGGCTCCAAAAACTGGAGAAAACGATGGATGACGCTTTTCAGGCAGCTTCACTGACCGCTTCACAACCCGCCCCACAACCCGCACCGCACGCCGTTGCGGACGCAACCGACCGCTTCGACGATCCGTTGCCCGCACAATCGATCCACTTCGCCGTGCCGCCCATGCGCACACTCACCTGGCGCGTGAATGCGTCGGCCACGCTGCGGGTTCAGGTGGCCCAGGTGTGGGTCACGCGCGCCCGCTCGCCCTACGACCACTGGCTGCAACCGGGTGAGACGCTTCGGCTCGAGCGTGGCGAGCGCATCTGGCTCAGCACCGAGGCCGCCTTGCCGGCGCGCGTGAGCATCACGAGCGCTTGGCAGCCGCCGTTTGCGGGCGTACGGCGCGGTATGGAGCGCCTCGCCGCCTGGCTTGCGCTGCTCACGCTGCGGCGCTCACGCGAGGCGTGATGCGCGAAGCCCTTGCGCTTGACGCGCTTTGAGCCGAAGCCAGAGCCGCAAACGCCAAAACGCCGGATGCGCCGCCCCAACTGGCGCATCCGGCGTCGTATATCGAGGCGCGAATTCAGAACTTGTGCCGCAGCCCGAGGTTCACGATGGTCTGGTTCGACGTCCCCGCGTAACCGTACGAACCGACCGACGCCTCGGCCGGCATCGAGCCCCCCGTGCCGTTGCCGGTATCGCCGCTCGCATGCTGCCAGGCCGCCGTCATGTAAAGGTCCGTGCGCTTCGAAAGGCTGTAATCCGCGCCGAGCGACACCTGATTGTAATTCGCCGACGTATCGCCATTGGCGTGCGTGTAGCTGTAGCCGATGCCGAGCAGCAGCGCGGGGCTCAGCTGATAGTTCATGAAGCCCTGGCCGGTGTTGTACTTTTGCGTCTCGCGGAACACCGAACTCGCATCAGGCGAGTAGCGCGCGTTGCTATAGCCGAGGCCGAAGGTGAACTGGCCGAGCTGATACTGCGCCGCCGCGCGCGCAATGGTGAGCGAGTGTGCCGTGGCGTAGCCGGAGTTGATCGGGCCGTCGAAGGTGCCGTCCGAGGTGCTCGTCCAGCCGCCGGTGCGGATGCCGTTCACGGCCTGGCTGTTCGCTGCGTAGAAGTAGCCGCCTGCGAGCGCGAGCGGACCGTTGGTGTAGTTGACCGCCGCCGAGTACGACTGTTCGGCGCCTGTCGAGCCCGCAATGCCGCCAAACGAGTACATCGCCGCAGCCTGGAGGCCGCTCCATACGGGCGTGGTGTACTTGACGGCGTTGTTCACGCGGAAGCTGTTGTCGTAGTTGTCGACGTCGCCGGGCGTTGCGAACACGGAGCCGAAATAGTTGTCCGCCGTGATGCCCTGCACGAGGTCGATGAGCGGGTCATACTGCCGCCCGAGCGTGAGCGACCCGTACTGCTCGGCCGTCAAGCCCACGTATGCCTGTCGGCCGAACAGCCTGCCGCCCTGCGCGAGCGCGCCCGTGGACGGGTTGAAGCCGCTTTCCAACTGGAAGATCGCCTTGAGGCCGCCGCCGAGATCTTCGGCGCCTTTCAAACCCCATCGCGAGCCGGAGAGATTGCCGAAGCTGCTGTTGCCGAGCGTCCAGAGGTTCTTGCTGCCGTCGGCGTGATTGACGTAGGTGATCGAGGTGTCGATCGTGCCGTACAGCGTCACGCTGGTCTGTGCCTGAGCCGTGCCGGCAACCCCGAGCGCGGCCAGCGAAAGGGAAGTCAAGGCTAGTCTTTTCACGTCATTCTCCCGGCCCAGTAAAACAACTCTTGACCAAAGCAGACTAACTCTCCCGCCGAGCATTGTAAAAGGATTAAACAAGCTGTCTCGAATTAGTGACAGCGATTTCAGGAAGCGCCTGGCTAACAACTGAAACATGAGCTCCGGCTGCGCAACAACGCTCGAGGCGACTGCCTGTAACGCCCGCCACGCAAGGGTTTCGGCGAAACGGCCCGATCGTCGCATGGTTCATGCAAGCGATCAGCGCCCGCTCATTACTCATAACTTAACGATTACCTTGCCGTTCAATTCACTTGTTAATTAGGCTTTGCAAACATTAATCATCAAAAGATTATTCCCCAATTAAATCCATTAGTTATGACGCGCTTTCGCACCCAATTGATCCGCACCCAATAGCAGTTTCTTGCACCGGGGCGTCAACCGCCGGGTAGTCCTATGCGTTTGCTGAGCTTAACTAGTCCTTTCCGAACGATTACGATTCGGCTCGATTTTCCGGTTCGCGGCGCGAGGTGCGCGAGAACCGGCCTCGAAAGAACGTGAACGCAAAACGCGAATACACACGATGTCACCGCCGGGGAAGCTGTAACAGTCGAAACGGCGACATCGCAGAGAGCCACCAGACCGATCCATGTCTCAATCGCATTCTTCGCGCGCGGCGCGCGCCCTCGGGGCGCTGCGCCACCGCGCCGGTGCCCTGCACCTGCCGCGCTTTGTCGCGCCGGTGTTCGCACTCGGCATCTGCGCGCTGCTGCTGGTCGTGTTCCAGCACCTCTCGCGCACGGTCGACTACCACTCGGTGATCCGCCAGCTCTGGACGCTC
This sequence comes from Paraburkholderia sp. CNPSo 3076, assembly GCF_026343935.1. Taxonomy (NCBI): domain Bacteria; kingdom Pseudomonadati; phylum Pseudomonadota; class Betaproteobacteria; order Burkholderiales; family Burkholderiaceae; genus Paraburkholderia; species Paraburkholderia sp. CNPSo 3076. The sequence continues at coordinate 246,560 of NZ_JAPMAL010000003.1, forward strand.
ACGCCGGCGCAATGGGTCGGCGCGCTCGCCGCCACGGCCGTGAGCTTCGTCGCCCTGGTCGGTCGCGACGCCGTGGGCCTGCGTTACCTCGGCGCACGCGTCTCGCGCGGCGCGCTGTGGGCCGGCGCGATCGCTGGCTCGGCGCTCGGCAACGTCACCGGCTTCGGCGCCCTCACGGGCGGCGCCGTGCGCTGCCGCGTGTATGGCGGCGCGGGCGTCACCGCCGCGCAGATCGGCCGCATGACGGTGTTCACGAGCGTCACGCTCGCCCTCGCCCTCGTGCTCATGACCGCGCTCGGCATGGTCGGCGCCGCCGGCACACTCTCCGGTCTGCTGCATCTCTCGCCCGACGAGCTGCGCCTGATCGGCGGCGTGGTGCTCGGCTGCGGCGCGGTGCTGGTCGTCCTTTGCCCGCCAGGCGCGCGCGAGGTCGAGCCGTTCGGCCGCGCCTGGCTGCGCTTTTCGGTGCCGGCACGGCGCGACCTCGTCGCGCAGCTGCTGCTGGCCGCGCTCGACGTGGTCGGCGCCGGGCTCGCGCTGTGGTCGGTCATGCCGCATGCGCTCCTCGGCTTCACCGACTTCCTCACCGTATATTGCGCCGCCATGCTGCTCGGCCTGATCGGCCACACGCCCGGCGGCATCGGCGTGTTCGAAGCCGCGATGGTCTACGCGCTCGGCCCGAGCGTGCCCACCTCCAAGGTGCTTGCTGCGCTGCTCGCCTATCGCGCGATCTACTTCGGCGCGCCGCTCGCGCTCGCCGCGGCGGTGCTCGCCGTATTCGAGGGCCGCGCGCTCAAGACACCGCTCAGCGCACGCTTTGCGAAGCGCGGCGCCGACGGCGTCTCGCAGCTCGCGCCGCTGTTCCTCGCCATCGTGACCTTCGTGACCGGCAGCATGCTCGTGATCTCGGGCGCCACACCCGCGTTCTCCAAGCGCATCGCGCTGCTGCAAACCATCGTCCCGCTCTGGGTGCTCGAAAGCTCGCAGCTGATGGGCAGCCTCTTCGGCGTGTTGCTCCTCTTCGTCGCGCGCGGTCTGCTGCGGCGCCTGGACGCCGCCTGGTGGCTCGCGCTCGTGATCGCCATGGCCAACCTCGCGCTCTCGCTCGCCAAAGGCCTCGCCTTCGTCGAAGCGGGCGTACTGTGCGTGCTGATCGTGCTGCTCCTCGGCACGCGCAAGCGCTTCAATCGCCACTCGTCGATGTTCTCCGAGCGCTTCACGCCGGCCTGGCTCGCTTCGGTCGGCTGCGTAATCGCGCTCGCCGTGTGGGTGCTGCTGTTCGCCTTCCGCGACGTGCAGTACTCGCAAAGTCTCTGGTGGCAATTCGCCTTCCACAGCCGCGCCCCGCGCGCACTGCGCGCCACGCTCGGCGCCGGCGTGTTCGCCGCCGCGCTCGCGCTGTGGCAATTGCTGCGCCCCGCCGCGGGTCGCTTCGTGATGCCCCCGAGCGAAGACCTCGAAGAGGCCGCACGTATCGTGCGCGCGCAGGAGCGCAGCGACGCGGGCCTCGCGCTGATGGGCGACAAGAGCTTCCTGTTTTCCGCCTCGCGCAAGGCTTTCCTCATGTACGCGAAGCGCGGCCGCACGTGGGCGGCGCTGCACGACCCGGTCGGCCCGCGCGAAGAGTGGCCCGCGCTGATCCGCGAATTCGTCACACTCGCCCATGCGCACAACGGCCGCGCGGCGTTCTACCAGGTGCGCGCCGACGCGCTGCCGCTCTATCTCGACGCCGGCCTCACGCTGATGAAGCTCGGCGAGGAAGCGCGCGTGATGCTGCAGGAATTCGACCTCAAGGGTCCGCAGCGCGCGCACCTGCGCTACGCGCTCAAACGCGGCGAACGCGATGGCTTTTCGATCGAACATATCGAGCCCACGCAAATGGGCGCGAGCCTGCCAGTGCTGCGCGCGATCTCCGACGCCTGGCTGCAGGACCGCGAAGCGCGCGAAAAGAGCTTTTCGGTGGCCGCATTCGACGACGACTATCTCGCCGCGCAGTCCGTGTTGCTCATCCGCCAGAACGACGAGCCGCTCGCCTTCGTCACTTTCATGACGACCGATCTGAACACCGACGCAACGGTGGGCGTCATGCGCCATTTGCCGGGCGCGTCGCCCTACGCGATGGAGTATCTGTTCACGCAGCTCGCGCTGCATCTGAAGGCCGCCGGCTACCAGTCGCTCTCGCTCGGCATGGCGCCGCTCTCGGGCATGGGTCCCTCGCCGCTCGCTTCGTCATGGCACCGGCTCGCGGGCTTCATCTGGCGCTTCGGCGGCCGTTTCTATAACTTCCGGGGGCTGCGCGGCTTCAAGAACAAGTTCGCGCCGCGCTGGGAACCACGCTATCTGGCCGCCTCGGGCTCGATCAGCGTGTTCATCACCCTCGCCGATCTATCGCTGCTGGCAGGAGGCTGGCGCTCATGACATTCCGTATTCCCAGGCTGCCGCGCATTGCAGGCACGGCAGCGGGCGCCGCCGTGCTCGCGTTTTTCACGGCTCACGCCAACGCCGCTTCGATGCCCGCCTCGACGCCCGCTTCCGCCGCGACGATGCACGTTTCCGGCGGCCGTTATGGCGAAGTCGCGGTGACGAAACCGAGTGGCACGATGCGCGGCTTCACCGTGCTGTTCTCGGCGGACCCGCACTGGAGCGCCGCCGACCAGACGCGCGCCGACGCGCTCGCGCAGCATGGCGCTCTCGTCGTCGGCGTGGATACGGAGCGCTATGCGCAGAACCTCGCCGCCGTGAAGAACGAGACCTGCCACAAGCTCTACAGCGACGCAGAAGCGCTGAGCCACCAGCTCGAACGCCAGCTGGGGTCCAGCGAGTACTACGCGCCGATCGCCATCGGCAGCGGCGAAGGTGCACTCATCGCACAGCGCATGCTCTCGCAGGCGCCCGCGAACACGATGGCGGGCGCCGTGTCGCTCGACCCTGCCGCGAAGCTCGACGTGCGCTTCGCCCCCTGCCCGGCGGACCCCACGCTCTCGCGCGGCAATGGCCTGCCCGGTTTCTTCGAGAAGGGTGTGACGACGAAAGATGCGCGCGCAACCAGTTCTGGCGCACCGCGTGCCTTCGCCGCCAGCGTTGCCGACGCCGACAAGATCGTTGCGCTCACCTCGAGTCACCTGCGCGTCGTGACGGAGAGCGAAGAGGACGTGTCGGACCTGCCGCTCGTCGAACTGCCCGCGGCGCACCCCACCGACATGCTCGCGGTGGTGATCTCGGGCGACGGCGGCTGGCGCGATCTCGACAAGACGATTGCTGAAGCGCTGCAAAAGCAGGGTATTTCGGTGATCGGCTGGGACGCGCTGCGCTACTTCTGGAGCGAAAAGACGCCCGAGCAAACAAGCCACGATCTCGCCCGCGTGCTGAAGACCTACGGCTCGCGCTGGCATGCGCAGCACATCGCGCTGGTGGGCTACTCGTTTGGCGCGGACGTGATGCCATTCGCCTACAACCGTCTGCCCGACGCGTTGCGCGCGAAGGTGTCGTACATGTCGCTGCTCGGCTTCGCGCCGGACGCCGACTTCCAGGTCCGCGTGACGGGCTGGCTCGGCATGCCCGCCAGCGACAAGGCGCTGCAGGTGCGCCCGGAACTCGCGAAGGTGCCGCCTTCGATCGTGCAATGCGTGTATGGCGCGGGCGAGAAAGACACGCTGTGCCCAGCGCTCGTGAATACCGGCATCGACGTCGTGAAGACGAACGGCGATCACCACTTCGACGGCGACTACAACGCGCTCGCGGGGAAGATCATCGCGGGCTGGAAGAAGGAGATCGCGGCGCGGGGGTGAGGGGGAGCGTCGCTTTTCCGTACTCGCTAGATGAGCCAGAACGCGCTGGCGCGAGCCATGAAAGTGCCGCCGCGGCGCATCAACGAAATCGTGCATGGCGCGCGCAGCGTGACCGCTGACACCGCACTGCGTCTGTCGATCGTATTCGGCACCTCACCGCAGTTCTGGATGAACCTCCAGAGCGACTACGATCTGGAGGAGGCCGCAAGAAACGCCGATCTCTCGGAACTTCGGCCCCTCGCGGCATAGGCGTCCCCGCCCCTCACTTCCTCCCCACCAGATACTGCACGCCCTGCGGCCCGTAGCGCTCGGCGTGCGGCAGGTTGGCGGCGAGATGAAACACGTCGCCGGCCTTGTAGAGCCGCTCCTCGTCGCCCACGCGGATGTGCAGTTCGCCCTCGATGACCAGTGCCTTCGCTTCGAACGGATGCGAATGGACCTCCATGACGCCGGCTTCGCGCGTCACGACGACGGGCTCGGGAAAGCCTTCGTCGGCCAGGCTGCGGATGAATGTTTCGCGCTGCATGATTCGTCTCCTCGATCGACGGCGTCGCGCCGCCGGCAGCCAGTTTGGCACGCGTACCAGGACGCTGCTCGACCTCGCTTCCTGCCTGGCCGCCGACTCGTGCGCAAAAATGGCAACAAACCTTTCATTCCAATCAATTTGAAAGGTTTTAGAAAAATCTCCCCTTACATTACCAAAAGCTTTCGACTATAACGACATCACATGTCGCGATTTCCGCTATCTCGCGCATGCCTCAGCCCGCCCGGCCTAGCCCGCGGGCTTTTTTTTCTGGCACCGGCAGCATCGGCCGAAAGCTTTCAAAAACCATACTCATCAATACCGAGAGCTAGTAGAAGCCCTGAGATGTCTTCCGCTTGACTTCATTGATATATTACATATTGTGTAAACTACTGTCAGCTAAACGACAGAAATCGTGACTGCGACCCGGGCGAATTCCGCCCCTCGTAGATGGCCATTCATTCGAAGAAACCGGAGACACACATGGAGCATCGGCAAGGAGGGGCGTCGCGATTCGCGTCGCCGTGGACGCAACTCGTGTTCGGCGTCATCTGCATGGCGATGATCGCCAACATGCAGTACGGCTGGACGCTGTTCGTCAATCCGATCAACGAGAAGTACCACTGGGGGCGCGCCGCGATTCAGGTCGCGTTCACGATCTTCGTCGTCACCGAAACCTGGCTCGTGCCCGTGGAAGGCTGGCTCGTCGACAAGTACGGGCCGCGTCCAGTGGTCGTGGCCGGCGGGCTGTTGTGCGCGGTTGCCTGGGTGCTCAATTCGGTCGCCGCGACGCTGCCCGTGCTCTATATCGCGGCCGCAATCGGCGGGCTCGGTGCGGGAGCCGTCTATGGCACGTGTGTCGGCAATGCGCTCAAATGGTTTCCGAACCGGCGTGGGCTCGCGGCCGGCATCACGGCGGCGGGCTTTGGTGCGGGGTCGGCGGCGACCGTCGTGCCGATCGCCAACATGATCAAGAGCAGCGGATACGAGTCCACCTTCCTCTGGTTCGGTCTGGGGCAAGGGATCGTCGTGCTCGTGCTCGGCTTCGCACTCAGCGCGCCCGCCTCGCACGGCGTCGCCGCGGCGAAGCGCGCCATCGGGCAAATGGGACACGCGGCGAAGCAGCTTGCGCAGGGCGCGAGCGCCGTCTACAACGCGAGCCCGCGCGAGGTGGTTGCGTCGCCCATCTTCTGGGTGATGTACGCCATGTTCGTGATGATGGCCGCAGGCGGTCTGATGGCGACCGCGCAGCTCGGCCCCATCGCGAAGGATTTCGGCCTGCACGACTCGCCCGTTTCGCTGCTCGGCCTCACGCTGCCCGCGCTCACGTTCGCGCTCACCATCGACCGCGTGCTCAACGGTCTCACACGGCCGTTCTTTGGCTGGGTATCGGACCGCATTGGCCGCGAGAACACGATGTTCGTCGCGTTCGGCATCGAGGCGATCGGCATCGTGCTGCTTTCGCAATACGGTCACAGCCCGATGGCGTTCGTCGTGCTCACGGGCATCGTGTTCTTCGCGTGGGGCGAAATCTACAGCCTCTTTCCCGCTACCTGCGGCGACACCTTCGGACCGAAGTTCGCCGCGACCAACGCGGGTCTGCTCTACACCGCGAAGGGCACGGCGGCGCTGCTGGTGCCGTTCACGAGTGTCATCACCGCGGCAACCGGCAGCTGGCACGCAGTATTCATGCTCGCTTCGGGCATGGCGGCGGTCTCCGCCCTGCTCGCGGTATTCGTGCTCAAGCCGTTGCGCCAGGCCCATCGGCAAAAGCATGCGGAACCGGCGGCCGACTTCCCGTATGGCAGCCCGCTCGTCCAGGACTGACCCGTCTTATCTCGCGAAACCATAAAAAAACGCCGGCGTGAGCCGGCGTAAAGAGAGACTGCTCTAAACCTTTGCTCAGGCAACCACCGGCGCCGCCTTCGCGTCCTCTTCCTGCTCCACGGAGGAGCGGATCAGGTAATCGAATGCGCCGAGCGATGCCTTCGCACCTTCCCCCACGGCGATCACGATCTGCTTGAACGGCACGGTCGTCACGTCGCCCGCGGCGAACACGCCCGGCACCGACGTCTGGCCCTTCGCGTCCACTTCGATCTCGCCGTGCTTCGACAGCGCGACCGTGCCCTTGAGGAACTCGGTGTTCGGCACGAGGCCGATCTGCACGAACACGCCTTCGAGTTCGAGCTGATGCTTCTCGCCCGACGTGCGTTCGAGCCAGGCGAGACCCGTGACCTTCTGGCCGTCGCCGGAAATCTCCGTGGTTTGCGCGTTCACGTGCACCGTGACGTTCGGCAGGCTGCGCAGCTTGCGTTGCAGCACTTCATCCGCACGCAGTTGCGCGCCGAATTCGAGCAGCGTGACATGGCTCACGATACCGGCCAGGTCGATCGCCGCTTCCACGCCCGAGTTGCCGCCGCCGATCACCGCGACGCGCTTGCCCTTGAAGAGCGGACCGTCGCAGTGCGGGCAGTAGGCCACGCCCTTGTTTTTGTACTGCTGCTCGCCCGGCACATCGACGTTGCGCCAGCGCGCACCCGTGGCGAGCACTACGCTCTTCGCGCGCAGCGTCGCGCCGCTTTGCGTGCGCACTTCGAAGCCGTTGCCCGTGGGCACGAGCGCTTCGGCGCGCTGCAGATTCATGATGTCGACGTCATAAGCGCGCACGTGCTGCTCCAGCGCCGTGGCGAACTTCGGCCCTTCCGTTTCCGTGACCGAGACGAAGTTCTCGATCGACATCGTGTCGAGCACCTGGCCGCCGAAGCGCTCGGCGAGCACGCCGGTGCGAATGCCCTTGCGCGCAGCGTAAATCGCAGCCGCAGCGCCTGCGGGGCCGCCGCCGACAATGAGCATGTCGAAAACATCCTTCTGGTTCAGCTTCTCGGCGGCGCGCGACGATGCGCCGGTGTCGAGCTTCGCGAGAATCTCTTCCACGCCCATGCGGCCCTGGCCGAACACTTCGCCGTTCAGGTAGAGGGTCGGCACGGCCATGATCTGGCGCTTCTCGACTTCGTCCTGATACAGCGCGCCGTCGATGGTGACGATCTGCACGTTCGGGTTCAGCGCGGCCATCGCGTTGATCGACTGCACGACTTCCGGGCAGTTCTGGCACGAGAGCGACATATAGACTTCGAACGAGAACACGCCGTCGAGCGCCTTCACCTGTTCGATGGTGTCGTTCTCGAGCTTGACGGGGTGGCCGCCCACCTGGAGCAGCGCCAGCACGAGCGACGTGAATTCGTGGCCCATCGGGATGCCCGCGAACGTGACCTTCACGTCGGAGTTCGCGCGCTTGATGTCGAACGAAGGGGTACGCGCGTCGCCGGCTGCGGCGCCACGGCGTTCTTCGTAGGCGATGCGATTCGAGAGCGATGCGATGTCCTGCAGCAGTTGCTGCAGTTCTTGCGACTTCTCGCCATCGTCCAGGTACGCAACGATCTCGATCGACTGCGTGACTTTTTCGAGGTAGCTTTTGAGTTGATCTTTGAGGTTGGCGTCGAGCATGGCTTTTTTTCCGGCTAGAGAAGAAGCGGGGGAATTCTAAGTATTGCCTGGCAATTTCGCCGTTCCGCCTATGGCGTCAAGAGGCGAACAGGGCACCCGGGCCGCGGCCGCGTGGGCGCGGCCCGGGCATACAGCTAGTCAGACTTCGGCGTCATGCGATCAGGGCGATCGCATTGATACTGTGACGCTTAGATCTTGCCGACGAGGTCGAGCGACGGCTTGAGCGTTTCAGCGCCCGGCGTCCACTTGGCGGGGCAGACTTCACCCGGGTGCGATGCCACGTACTGAGCAGCTTGCACCTTGCGCAGCAGTTCCTTGGCGTCACGGCCGATGCCGTTGTCGTGGATTTCGCACAGCTTGATCTCGCCTTCCGGGTTGATCACGAACGTGCCGCGCAGTGCCAGGCCTTCTTCTTCGATCATCACGTCGAAATTGCGCGTGATTGCGCCCGTCGGGTCGCCGACCAGCGGGTACTTGATCTTGGCGATCGTGTCCGACGTGTCGTGCCATGCCTTGTGCGTGAAGTGCGTGTCGGTCGACACACCGTAGACTTCAACGCCGAGCTTCTGGAATTCTGCGTACTGGTCAGCCAGGTCGCCGAGTTCCGTCGGGCACACGAAAGTGAAGTCGGCCGGGTAGAACACGACAACCGACCACTTGCCCTTGAGGTTTTCTTCTGAGACCGGAACGAACTTGCCGTTGTGGTATGCGGTTGCCTTGAACGGCTTGACTTGCGTGTTAATGAGAGACATGCGTTGTTTCCTCGGTCTGGGTTGGGAAAAGGTATGGACAAAGGTTACGGGAACCGCGTCCGTTTGAAAAATTGGTTGCTTTGATCGCGGGTATTAACCCTGCCTATCGGCCCCAATAACGTCCGTCAAAGCCCGCCAGCATGGGGTTCCGCGCCCGCATCGCGCGGCCCGAGCAACCCTCGGGGCGGTGAGCATACAACGAAACTGCGACAATGTGCCTCACGCGCCCGCGCTGTCATGTTGCGTTCACGAAGCTCTGCGCGTTAGATGCAGGCACAACGGTGCTTCTGCAAGGGCCGCAGGCTTGCTGCGTCAAAGCGCCCCGCCACGCGCGGTTGCCGCACGCGCCGCAAGCCGCTCGCGCAGGTATTGCGTGAACGCGCGAATCGTCACGGAAGCTTCACGATGCTGCGGGTACAGCGCATGCAGCGCGTTGGGCGGCGGCATGAACGGTTCGAGCACCTCCACCAGCAGGCCCGCATCAACCGATCCCGCCACGATGAAGTCCGGGAGATAGCAGATGCCGAGCCCGGCAATGGCGGCGTCGCGGATCACTTCGCCGTTGTTCGCGCGCAGCGGCCCGTGCACGTCGAAAGGCGTGCGCACGCCATCGACGATGAATTCCCATGGCGCGCGGCCCTGCTGCCCGTACGGCAGGCAGGCGTGCTGCGCGAGATCGGCGGGCGTTTGCGGCGCGCGCCGCCGGCGCCGGTAGCCGGGGCTGCAGCACGCGATCATGCGCACGTCGATGAGCTTTTGCGCGACCAGCGTGGAATCCGCCAGCCGGCCGATACGCAGCGCCATGTCGAAACCTTCCCCGATCACGTCGACGGTGCGGTCGCTCAGATCCATGTCGAAGCGCACGTCCGGATGCTCGCGCAGAAATTCGGCGACGAGCGGCGAAAGGTGCGCCATGCCGAACGACATCGGCGCGCTCACTTTCAGGAGGCCGCGGGGCTCGCTGCGCCGGTCCGACATGGCCTGCTCGGCCTCCGAGACGTCCGCAAGGATCCGTTTCGCGCGCTCGTAGAAGTCCTGGCCGAGGTCCGTAACCGCCAGCTTGCGCGTGTTGCGCACGAGCAGGCGTGCGCCCAGATCGGCCTCCAGCGCCGCCACGCGCCGGCTCACGAACTGCTTGGAAAGCCGCAGCCGATGGGCCGCCGCCGTGAAATTGCCCGCATCCACGGTGTTCACGAAGATCCGCATGTCGTCGAGTTGCATTCCGATTGTCCACTTCAATGTGACAGTGAGTCGTATTTTACGGTAATTCAAGTCGATTTGATTGACCTAAACTTCTTCCATCGCAACCAATCACCGAATCGAAACGATTCACACGGAGAGACCAAAATGATCGAACTTCGCAAGGCAGACCAACGCGGCCGCGGTGAACATGGCTGGCTCAGCTCGCGTCACACGTTTTCGTTTGCCAACTACTACGATCCGAAGCAGGTGGGCTTCTCGGACCTGCTCGTGATCAACGACGACCGCGTGGCCCCGGCGCGCGGCTTTGGCAAGCACCCGCACCGCGACATGGAAATTTTCTCGTACGTGCTGGAAGGCGCCCTCGAGCACAAGGACTCGATGGGCACGGGCTCGGTGATCGTCCCCGGCGACGTGCAACTGATGAGCGCCGGCACCGGCGTGGCGCACAGCGAGTTCAACCACTCGGCCGACGAAGGGGTGCACTTCCTGCAGATCTGGATTGCACCGAACGTGAAGGGCGCGCAGCCGCGTTACCAGCAAAAGCACATCGCCGATGAGGAAAAGCGCGGCAAGCTCCGCCTGATCCTCTCGCCGGACGGCGCCGAAGACTCGCTGCTGCTGCGCCAGGACGCACGCGTGTATGCCGGCCGCCTCGACGGCGCGGAAACGGCGAAGGTCGAAGTGGGCGACGACCGCTACGCCTACGTTCACGTGGCGCGTGGCAGCGTGAAGCTGAACGGCGTGGAACTGGGCGAAGGCGACGGCGCGCGCATCCGCTCCGAGCGCGAGTTGAGCTTCAGCGACGGACACGATGCCGAGGTCCTGGTGTTCGATCTGCGTAATATCGAAGTGTCGGAGCTTTGGTCTTAACTTCGGCGTTGCGCCTGAGGTTATGCTTGCGCAGACCGGCGCGCGGCGGTCCGCTCACTGAAAGCGGGCCGCCGCCCGGCAAAGCGCGAACTGATACGTAGTGAACTGCTTAAAACTTCTTCGGAGAAAACCATGCGATACAACCTGTTCGGGCCGGGCAACGACGTCGTGCTGCTGGTCTCGCGCATCCTGCTGACTTCCCTGTTCATCCTGTTCGGCTGGTCGAAGATCACCGGCTTTTCGGGCACGGTCGACTACATGGCGCACGTGGGCGCGCCCGTGCCGATGCTGTCGGCCGCCATCGCCGTGATCATGGAGTTCGCGGTCGGCATCCTGCTGCTCGTGGGCTTCTACACGCGGCCGCTCGCCGTGCTGCTCGCGATCTATACCGTTGCGACAGCCTTCATCGGCCATCACTTCTGGACCATGACCGGCGCCGACCAAATGGCGAACATGATCAACTTCTACAAGAACATCAGTATCGCCGGCGGCCTGCTCGCGCTCGCGGTAACGGGTCCGGGAGCGATCTCGATCGACAGGAAGTAACGCACGGTTTTGTTTCACGGCAGAAAGGCGCGATGCTGGATGGCATCGCGCCTTTTTTGTGTCCGGAGCGCGATCCGCACCACGTGGCGAAGTCGTTGCGCATGCATTGCCTGTCCGGCAATCTGCACCCAGCAGACACGGCTTGATATGCTTGGCAGCGCGCCCGCTTATCCTCACGTTCTCCTTACGACCGATCACGCGCGATGCACGACCCACAAGACAACCTCTACGCCTATCTCACTTCGCTCCAGCAATCGGCGCTGGGCGCGCTCAAGCGCCTGCCGCTCAGGAGCCGCGCCGCGCAAGGCACGCTCATGGCGCTGCGCGCCGTCTGCGCGGCAGGTCTTGCATACAGCATCGGCCGCGCGCTCCACACCGAACAGGCGTTCTGGGCCGCGATCACGGCGATTGCCGTCACCCAACACGATTACGCCGATACGCTCGCGCAGTCGCGCGACCAGTTCATCGGCGCGATTGCAGGCGGCGCAGTGGGGCTCGCAACGGCGGCGTTCGGCCCGGAAAATCTCGCGGCCTACCTCGTAGCCGTGAGCGTGGTGATCATCGGCTGCTGGTGCCTGAGCGTCAGCACCGCCGCGCGGCTGGGTGCAATCACCACCACCATCGTGCTGCTCGTACCCATGAACGGGCCGGTGTGGGATGTCGCGCTCTTTCGCGTGGCGCAGGTCGCCATCGGCATGGCCTGCGCGGTGCCGGTCAGCTGGCTGTTTTCGTATATCGAACGGCGCTGGCTGCAGTTGTGAGCCGCTTCTCTCAACGCCTGCGAAATAAACCATCTCCGCGCGCTCCGGAATCCGGCCCGCATTGGCGGCGATAATCAGTGCTGCTGTGCGGCGCAGGTTGCCGGCGGCGAAATCTGCGGCGCGTGCGCGCAGACGCCGCGCAAATGCCCCCGTCGATGCGAAATCGTGCGAAACTCCCCCGCCGCGCTCTGCCGCCGTCATGCCGACCATGGCGACTTTAAGGGGCGCAATCGAGACCGCAACCCACGCCGCCGCAAGATCACCCTATGAACACCACCACCCGTCCCGCCGCTTCGAACGCCAAGTCCAGCAAGTCCATCACGCTCCTGCAAATGCTCGCGCTGATCGCCGCTGGCGGTATCGCGGCCTCGCTGCTGTTCCGCTACTTCCTGTGAGCGCAGCGCGTCCGGGGCATCAAGCCAACCGTTTTCGCTTATGTACAAGAAAGGCGTCGCCCTCGAAATCCAGTTCTCGCCCGTTCGCCTGAATGACGGCGCAGGCGACCCGTACTGGATCGACCTCACCGCCGACGAAGCCGCCGCGCTGCTCGCCACGCTGCAAGGCAAGCTCGCTGAACGCGAGAGCACCGCAGCGCCGCTCGTCGTCGCGCTCGACACCCCGCCCGAAGGCGCCGCGCCCGAGGCGCCCGCAAGCGCTTCAACGGCTGCGGCCAGCGCCGACGACGGCCTGAAACAATGGGTCTGCGTGATCTGCGGCTGGGTGTATGACGAAGCGGCAGGCGCCCCTGACGACGGCCTCGCTCCCGGCACCCGCTGGGCCGACGTGGCCGACGACTGGCGCTGCCCGCTCTGCGACGTGGGCAAGGAAGACTTCGCGCTCGTCGAGTTCTGACGCGCGCCGCCAAAGGCGCGCGGCGCTCATGCGCCCACGCGCCCGAGCGGCTCGTAGAAGAGCGCAAACAATTCCGACTGCGAACTCACGCCGAGCTTCGCGTAAATATGCTTCTTGTGCGCGCGCACGGTCTCGAACGAAATTTCGAGCCGCTCCGCAATCGCGCGCGTGGAAAAGCCGCTCAGGCTCAAGCGCACCACTTCGATCTCGCGCGCGGTGAGCGGCACGCGTCCGCTTTGCTGCGTGACCGCCTCGATGCGGCTCGCGAAGCCCGCCTCGCTCAACTGCCCCTGCTGCGCCGCGCTGTCGGCTGCAGCCGCATCCGACGCGACCGCCTCGGCGACACCCTCGGCAAACGTCTCATGTGCAAGCCGCTGCTTCATGAGCGCGACCACCCACGGCGCGAACATCGCGAACAACGCAATATCGCGCTCCGTGTAATGGTGCTTTGCGCCTAGCGAGAAAATCAGCGTGCGCGCTTCGTCCAGCGGCACATTGAACTGCACTTCGTCGCCGATGATGTTGCTCTTGAAGTAGCGCTGGTAATAGTCCGTCATGCTGAAATTGTCGGGCGCAACTTCGGCGAGCGTGACGAGCCCCGCGCGCGGCTTCTCGCTCGCATTCAGATAGAACGGATCGAGCAGGTACATCCCCTCCAGATACGCGCGGAACAAGAGATCCACGGTGCCGTCGGGCATGGGCGACTCGGCGCACACGAGCGGCGCGCGATCGCGCCGGAAGACGAGCGCAACCCAGTTGTCGAACGCGACGAAGCGCTCGATCACACGCGTCATGCGGGTCCAGAAGTCGGGGCCGTCGAGGGCGTCGATCAGCGTCGCGATATGGTGATGGAACGCGCGGTCCTGCCAGTCCAGTTCCGTGAGGGGCTCCATGGGTCCTCCGATCAGGGTACCCCTGCAGGGTAATTTCTCGACAAAAATAACGTGGAGATAATAGCCGCTCCTGACGCCCACGCGGTGCTTTACGTAATACATAAGGATGGAGACAGGCATGCAACTCGAACTCGCGCAGATCCCGATCGTGGACGGCGCAGTCGCTCCCAACCTCGCCCGCGTACTCGACGCTACGGCCAGGCGCCGCGAAGGCAGCGATCTCATCGTCTTTCCCGAAGCCACGCTCACGGGCTTTCCCACCCGCGAGAACGTGCGCAACGTGGCCGAATCGCTCGAAGGCCCCTCGCTCTCCAAAGTGCGCGACGCCGCACGCGCGGCCCAGATCGGCGTCGCCGTGGGCCTCGCCGAGCGCGACGGCGATCGCTTCTACAACACGACTGTGCTGATCGACGAACGCGGCGACATCGCGCTGCGTTACCGCAAGACGCACCTGTGGGCCACGGACGTGGGCGTGTTCACGCCTGGCGACCGCTATGAGGTGTGCGAATACAAGGGCACGACCGTGGGTCTCTTGATCTGCTACGACATCGAGTTTCCCGAAACGGCGCGCGCCGTGGCCTCGCTCGGCGCGGAAATGCTCGTCGTCACGAACGGCAATATGGATCCGTTCGGCCCCGTGCATCGCCGCGCGATCGTCGCGCGCGCGATGGAGAACCAGATGTTCGCCGCGCTCGTGAACCGCACCGGCAACGGCGACGACAACCTCACGTTCCCCGGCGAAACAGCACTCGTGAGCCCGTTCGGCGACGTGCTCTGCGAGTTGAAGAACGAAGACGCGGTGCTGCACGCGAAGGTGGATCGCACGCTGCTCGCGCAAAGCCGCGAGCACTACAGCTATCTGCACGACGCACGCATTGCGCTCAATCTCGCGGACGAGAACGACGCGCAAGGCCGTCGCTCGCTCAATATCCGCCCGCGCACGCGCTAAAGCCCTTACAAGCGTCAAGCAGCAAGACCCGGTAACAAGCCCGGCAACCAGCGATCCGGCAAGCCGCTTCTCGTGGCTCGCCCGGCTCGCCCACGCCTGCCAGAACCGCAGCACCCAGGAGACAACTGCATCATGAAGCCAGCCTCGCCGTCGCATGAACGCGGCACTCAAGAACCTCACCTGAAGCGCACGCTCGGCCTGCCGTCCGTGCTCCTGTTCGGCCTCGCCTATATGGCGCCGCTGATCGTCTACGGCACCTATGGCGTGCTCGCCGGCGCGAGCCAGGACACCGCCGCTCTCGCGTATCTCATCGCGCTAGTCGCAATCGTGTTCACGGCGTTCAGCTACGGCAAGCTCGCGCGCCTTTTCCCGGTGGCGGGTTCGGCCTACACGTACACGCGCAAGAGCTTCAATTCGCATCTGGGCTTCATGATCGGCTGGGCCACGCTGCTCGATTACTTCTTCCTGCCGATGGTGATCTGGCTGATTGGCGCGGCGTATCTTGGCGCGGCGTTCCCGAGCGTGCCCACGTGGATCTGGATCGTCGCGTTCATCGTGCTCACGAGTGCGCTGAACGTCATTGGCATCGAACTCGCGGCGCGTTTCAACATCGTGCTCATGATCGTGCAGCTCGGCATTGCGGCAATGTTCGTAGTCCTGTGCTTGCACTACGCCTCTGCAGCCGCGGGCCCGGGCGGCCTGATCGCGGCGCAGCCGTTCTTCCAGCCGCACGTGCCGCTCTCGGCCACGATGGCGGGTGCTGCGATCGCCGCGTATTCATACCTCGGCTTCGACGCCGTTTCCACGCTCACCGAGGAAACCATCGAGCCCGAAAAGACCATTCCGCGCGCCATCGTGCTGATCGCGCTGGTGGGCGGCGCAATCTTCGTGATCGCCGCTTACACGCTGCAGCTCGCGCATCCGGGCGCCGTCTTCAAGGACCCCGATTCGGCCGCGTTCGAAATCGCGCGCAAGGTGGGCGGCGATATCTTCGTGACGATTTTCCTCGCGGGCCTGATCCTCGCGCAGTTCGCCTCGGGCATCTCGGCGCAGGCCAGCGTGGGGCGTCTGCTCTATGCGATGGGCCGCGATGAAGTGCTGCCCAAGTCGATCTTCGGCTACATTCATCCGCGCTTTCGCACGCCTGCGATCAACATCGCGATTGCCGGTGTCGTCGGTCTGATCGCGCTGAAACTCGACGTGGCCACGTCCACCTCGTTCATCAACTTCGGCGCGTTCCTCGCGTTCACTTCGGTGAACCTGTGCGTGATCCGCCAGTACTTCAGCGGCGCGGCGGGCACGCGTAGCTTCGGGTTGCTCGGCGGTCTGGTGTTCCCGCTGATCGGCGCCGTGACCGACATCTGGCTGCTGTGCAGCCTCGAAAAGACCGCCATCGTGCTCGGCGTGATCTGGTTCGTGCTCGGCCTTGTTTATCTCGGCTGGATCACGCGGTGCTTCCGCCAGGCGCCGCCGGAAATGGCCGTGTAAGCACAGCGCATCACACTCAAGTCCGCTTCAAGCAAAACGGCGAGCGTCCCTTACGGGGCGCTCGCCGTTTTTCCATCCTGCGCAGCGAAAAAAACGCTTAGTTATCCAGACCAGCCAGCCGCGCCGCGGCCATCACTTCGCGCCTGGTATCGAGAATATGCCGCTCGATCAGCGCCACCACTTCATCCACGGCGCGCCGCTTGCAAGCATCGACGATCGCGTAGTGATCGCTTTGCACTTCGTTCTTCTCCGTATCGAGCGACATGCGCAGATGCGTGTATCGATTCGTCGTACTCAGGCAGTACTCCTCGATCATCTTGCGCAGCCGCGAGTTGTTCGCGGGCGCGCACAGCGCCAGATGGAACTGGCGATTGCATTCGGCCCACTCCGCGGGCGACGAAGCGGCGTCGTACGCCGCGAGAATGCGCTTCATCACGTCGATGTCGCCCGCCACCATGTTCGGCACCGCGAGCTTCGCCGCGTAGGTCTCCAGCGCCGCGCGAATGTCGAGCAGCTCGCAGATCTCCTGCGTGGACATGGCGATCACCACCGCGCCGCGATTGAGCTGATAGCTCACGAGCCCTTCGGCCTCGAGCTGGCGCAGCGCCTCGCGCACGGGAATGCGGCTCGCGCCGAAGCGCTCCGCAAGGCTCTCCTGGCGCAGCTGCGCACCGGGCGGCAGCACGCCGCGCAAGATCTCGTCGCGCAGCTGGTCGCGGATCGTTTGAGGCAGCGATCGCTGGTCTTCCTTGGCCTGCACTGTCGTCATGAGCTCGTGGGCGCCGGGCGGACGAACGCCGTCCGACGAAAAAGTGTTGTCGTCAATATTTTTGCTGCCAGAATTGGATACAATCCAATCGCTTCTGGATATTTAAACTGGCAGTACGGATCCGCCAGCCATTCCCACTGTGCCGTGTCCTTGTCTGGAGACTGTATAGGTTTCTGTAAGCATCTGAAAACCAAGCAATTTTAGCGTATCCATCGGGCCGTCCCGAGGCTGTTGCGTGCGCAACGGTTTCGCCCGGCAAACCGCCATCTGGCGGCCGGTTTCTTTTGCTTCACCCCTGCGCAAAAAGGCACGCCGCGCGCTCCGAACGCGGTGCGGGCCCGGCTGCGCCCATGAAAAACGTAGACCGCTGAGGAGAGAACCAGAATGAACCCAAGCAAACACCAGCTGCGCCTGCGCGCGCCCGTTGTTCTTGCTGCTGTCGCGGCCCTGTGGAGCGCCGGCGCGCTCGCCCAGGCCACGGACGTCAAGATCGGCTTCGCCGCCCCGCTCACGGGCGGCCAGGCTCACTACGGCGCGGACTTCCGCAGCGGCGTGCAAATGGCGATCGACGACGAGAACGCCACGAACCCGACCATCGGCGGCAAACCGGTGCGCTTCGTGCTCGACGCCTACGACGACCAGGCCGACCCGCGCACCGGCACGACCGTCGCGCAGAAGCTCGTGGACGACGGCGTTTCGGCCGTGATCGGCCACTTCAACTCGGGCACCAGCATTCCCGCCGCGCCGATCTACGCGAAGGCCGGCATCCCCGAAATCGCCACGGCCACCGCGCCCACCTATACGCGCCAGGGCCTGCCCACCACGTTCCGCCTCGTCACGTCCGACGCGCAGCAAGGCAGCGTGCTCGGCGAGTACGTGGTGAAGGATCTGAAGTTCAAGCGCTTCGCCGTGATCGACGACCGCACGGCCTACGGTCAAGGCGTGGCCGAAGAGTTCGGCAAGGCCGTGAAGGCGGCGGGCGGCACGGTGGTCGCGCAGGAGTTCACGAACGACAAGGCCGTGGACTTCCGCTCGATCCTCACGCACATCAAGTCGGCCGACGCCGACGCGATCTTCTACGGCGGCGCCGACACCCAGGCCGCGCCGATGCTCAAGCAAATGAAGTCGCTCGCGATCAAGGCCACGCTGATCGGCCCCGACATGATGCATTCGGACGAGCTCATCAAGATCGCCGGTCCGGCGGCCGAAGGCGCGCTCGCTTCGTCGGGCGGCAGCCCGCTCGACCAGATGCCGGGCGGCAAGCGCTACGTCGAGCACTACACGAAGCGCTTCAACAAGCCGGTCGAGCTGTACTCGCCGTACGCGTACGACGGCACGCGCGCCGTGTTTGCCGCCATGAAGAAGGCGAACTCGACCGATCCGCACATCTACCTCGCCTCGCTCAAGACCACCAACATGAAGGGCGTGACCACGAACGAGCTGGGCTACGACCAGTACGGCGACCTCAAATATGGCGGCGTGACGGTCTACAAGGTCGTGAACGGCAAGTGGCAGCCGCTCACGACGGTCGGCACGAAGTAAGTCGATGAAGTCAGTCGACGAAGTGAACCGATAAAGTGAGCCCACACTGACGCCGCGTTGCGGGCGCGGCGGCCAGTGTGGCCCGACGATTTTGCGCATTGCGCACAGGAACAGCCGGCGGTACCCGGCTGCGGCGCACGGCAGCGAGTTCTCTTCTCCGCCCGCTGCCCCGGGCGCCGGGTTGACACGGGCTTTCGCGTTGGGCGGAAGCCCGTTTTTTTCGTCATGTGGGATGTAAGCTTCGAGACGCCTTCGTCCGGCTTTCGAAATCCCTCGAAAAAACGAGCGTTCGGTCGTGCGCAGCGGAACCGAACTACAATGCATCCCGTCCGATGCAATGCCGCATTGCTGCCCTGTTTGCTCTGAATATGTCCCGTTTTCCGAAAGTCGTCCCTCGTTTGTCCGCCCCGCTTCGCAGCGCCGTCCTCGCCGTAACCACGGTGACGCTCGCCGCTGCGCTCGGCGCGTGCTCCTCGCCCAAGCCCGGATTCCAGGAAGATCAGTTGCTGAGTACGGCGCCCAGCCAGTTCTCGCGCAGCTTCAGTTACGCGAGCGCTGACGCCTGCGAGTCGTCGCGCCGCGCGCTGCTGAGCCAGGGCTACATGACGACAATGACGCGCAACGACACCGTCGACGCCACGAAGAACTTCCAGCCGACGATGGATCAACACATCGTCGTGGAGGTGCACGTGGTCTGCACGCCGGGCGACGCGACCAATACGAGCATGGTGTATGTGAACGCCGTGCAGAACGGCTACGCGCTCAAGAAGAGCGATACCTCGGCAAGCGTCGGGCTCTCGATTCTGGGGTCGGTCTCTCTGCCTATTCGCTCGAACAGCGACGAAATGGTGAAGATTTCGAGCGAGACGATCCAATCTGGCCCGTTTTATTCACGATTCTTCGATCTGGTGGGGAAGTATTTGAACGCTTCGGCGCGCAGTGAGCCGGTGCCGGGCGCCGGCGCGATCAAGATTTCGCCGTTGCCGCCGCCTATCGAGCCGGTCACGGCAAGCGCCGCGCCCGCCGCGACCACGGTGGGGTCGGCCGCGCCGGCCGCCGCAGCAGCGGCCGCGGCGACGGGTGCGGCGGTGTTGCATGGCAGCACGCTGCCGGCGGCGCCGGTCGTGACAGCGCCATCGGTTGCACCTGCACCTGCGTCTGCGCCTGCCACGGCGACGCCCGCTCCCGCCGCTTCTGCTCCGAGTGCCTCCGCACCGGTCGACCACGGCGCTGCGGCTGCGACGGCGATCATCGGCGTGCCAGCGACGGTTGCGGCAAACCCACAGGCTGCGGGGCTCGCGGCGAGTGTGACCACTCACAATGCCGCGACGCCCGTGGCGGCGTCTGCGGCCGTGGCGGCGTCGGCTAGCGTGGCGACGGCACAAACGCTCGCGTCGGCCTCAACGACTTCCGGCACCCAGAGCGTGGCAGCGGAATCGGCAACGCCGGCAGTTGCCGCAGCCACGCCGATTGCAGCGCCGGCCGCTTCCACTCCCTCGCCTTAAGCGCCGCCTGCGCGCTCAGCGCAAGCCGGCCATCATCGCGCCCAGTCCCACGAGCAGGCTGCCCATCAGGCGATTCACGGCGCGCATGCGCCTCGGCCGCTGCAGCACGTGGCGCAGCCGGTGCGAAAACAGCGCCATCGACGCCACGCCGCCCGCAAACAGCAGCGCGAACGTCGCCGCCAGCAGCCAATACTGACGGTTGGCGCTCCAGGGCGCATCGGCGCTCATGAACTGCGGGAAAAACGAAGGGAAGAACAACAAGGTCTTCGGGTTGAGCCCCGAGGTCGCGAATCCGCGCCAGAACAGATCGCGACGGCTCGCACCTTCGGCTTCGGCAGGCACATCCGTGTCCGTCAAAGAGCGGCTGCGCCACTGCTTGCAGCCCAGCCAGACCAGATAGGCCGCGCCCAGCCAGCGCAACAACGTAAGTGAATGCTCACTAATGAGCAACAGCGAATTGAGGCACAGCGCCGTCAGCGCGAGCTGGAGCAGCACCGCGAGCGTGCCGCCCCAGACGCAGGGCAGCGCGCGGCGCCAGCCGGCGTGGAGCGCCTGGCTCATGGTGAGCACGTTGACGGGACCGGGCGTGTAGACAAGGACGAGCGCGGCGGCGAGAAAAGATAGATACAGCTGGATCGACATTGCGGGGCGTGCTTACAGAAACGTTGTAACGAACGGCGCTCGAGGTAGCGAAGGGTATTGAAAGCGGGTATCGAAAACGGGCAACAAAAAACCGCGCGAAAGCGCGGTTTTCAAATGCCATCTGCCTGACCGGACATTGCTGGCTGCGTGGTGAACGCGCGCAACGCCCGGTAGCCGCCGCAGGGTGCAACGGAAACGGCCCTGACGGACCACCGCGGCTCGTGGCTGCGGCGGCGCTCCCCACTGCGGGGAGGTGGCCGCGTGGGTCGTGCCAGGCAAGAAGGCATGTGGAAAATATACCGGGGAATCGCCGGTATAGGCTCCCGGTTTTCAGGCGGAAACCGTCAATAGACAGAATCTTCTTCCGCTACAATCGCCTCTACCTGTACAAGATTCTTTTTTGCCATGAGCCCTCGTGAACGCCCGCCCAAAGCGCTCGACAACCAGGACCGCAAGATCCTCAGCGCCCTGCAAAAGAACGCCCGACTTTCGAACGCCGAACTGGCCGAGCAGGTTGGTATGTCCACCACCGCGTGCTGGAACCGCACGCGCCAGCTCGAAGCCGATGGCTATATCGACGGCTATGTCGCGCTCGTGAACCAGCAAAAGCTGGGCTACGCCGACATCGTGATTCTGGAAGTGACGCTCGACCGCCACGAAGACGACGCGCTCGCGCGCTTCGGCGCCGAACTTGCGGCGCTGCCCGAAGTGCTGGAGGCCTATCTCGTCTCCGGCGAGTACGACTACTGGATCAAGGTGGCGGTGGACGGCACCGCCGGCTACGAGCGCTTCCTGCGCGAGAAGCTCTATCGCATCTCGAGCATTCGCCACAGCCGGTCGATGTTCGCCTTGCGCTGCATGAAAGATGTGCCGTCCATGCAGGTGTGACGCGCGTTTGCCTTGGCGATCACGCGAAGAGCGCGAGCGTCAGCGCTGCACGATCAACGTCACGCGCCGGTTCAGCGCGCGGCTCGCGGGGTCGTTGCCTGCCACGAGCGGGAAGTTGTCGGCGCGGCCAATCGCGGCGAGCCGGTGAGGCTCGATGCCGCGCTCGACCAGATAGCGCACCACCGCGCCCGCGCGCGCCGAAGAGAGCTCCCAGTTCGATGCGAATTTCGCGTTCGAGATCGGCGTGCTGTCGGTGTGCCCTTCCACGAGGATATTGCCCGCCGGCGCCGCGCGCAGCACCTCGGCGATACGGCCCAGCACGCCAAGCGATTCGGGCAGCAGTGTGGCATCGCCCGCGCTGAACAGAATCTTCGCGTTGATACCGATCTCCACGCCGCGCGCCGCCGGCACGATCGTGATTTCGCCGCGCTCGCGCAGCGTTTCGAGCGCGGCGAGCAGCGCCTGATCGACGGCGGCCATTTTCCCGACCGCTGCCGCAATGCTCGCAGGTTGCGCCGCCGAGCGTACTTCGGATTCCTTATGCTTTGCGAGCTGTATCGCATAGAGCGCGAGGAACAGCACCATCAGCGTCGTGATCAGGTCCGCGTAGGAAAGGAGCCAACGGCCGGAACTCGATTCGCCGCCTTCGTCCTCGTCGTGGTCGAATTGGGCCGTGAGCGGCAGGTCTTTATCGGCAGGCATGGGCGGTCAACTCGCGCGCGTCGTGTCCAGCGCCCACACGTTCGCTTCGCCCTGCAAACCGCCGCTCTTGCCGCCCACCTCGCCAGCGAGGCGCGTGGCGATCGTGTGGGGCGACTCCTTGCGCGAAATGGCAAGCAGGCCGTCGAGATAGAGCTTGCGCAGGCGCAGTTCGCTTTCGATATGCGCACGCATCTTGCCATATAGCGGCAGAAAAACGAGGTTCGCGAAAGCAAGGCCGTAAAGCGTGGCGACGAAGGCCACGGCAATGCCGGGCCCGAGTTCGGCAGGCTCGATCAGATGCCCCGTGACCTGGATCAGGCCGAGCACCGAGCCGAGAATGCCGAATGTAGGCGCATAGCCGCCCGCCTGCTGCCACACACGCGCCGCCGCCATGTGCTTGCGCCCGGAGGCTTCGAGTTCGCGCTGGAGCGCATCTTCGAGCACGGCGGTCGAAACACCGCTCGCAAGCAGTTCGAGCCCGCGCCGCGCGAACGGATGAATGCCTTGCAGATCCATCGACTCGAAGGCTAGCAGACCATTGAGCTTGGCCTGATCGCCCCACTCCAGCACGGCGGCCAGGCTCGCTTCGTCTACGCGCGGCGCTTTCACGAAGGCCGTGCGCAAATGCTTCACGGCGTCGAAGAAGCGCGCCCACGTGTTCTGGATCATCACGGCGCCGAGCGTGCCGCCCAGCACGATGGCCAGCGCCTCGGGCTGGAGCAGCGTGACGAAATGGCCGCCTTCGAGCGAGAAGCCCGCGACGATAGCGAGCGCGCCAATGGCGATACCGATCAGGGTAAGCAGATCCATGCGTGTCTCCCAACTCAGCGATCCGCCTGGCGCGCGCCAGGCGTCTTGAGTGCACGCACCGCTTCAAGCAGGCGCTGTTCGATGTCCTCGACTTCCACGGGATCGATCTTGATGTCGCGGCGCATGACCCACGACACTTCGTTCTTGCGTGCGTCCGCCATCACCGAGAGCAGGCGCTCGGATACGGCCGGATCCTCGATCGAGGCGAGCAGTTTCGCGAGATCGTAGGTATCGAGCGCGCTCACGGCTTCGAACAGCGTGCGCTGATCGACAAACAACAGATCGTCGAGCGCCTTGAGTTCGCCCGAGCCGCGGTTCGTGCGCTTCGAGAAATACGCCACGCCCTTTTGCTCGACGAAGTTGAGCACCTTCGACTTGCGGAACGCAAAGACCTCGTCGGCGATTTCGGCGTGCGAGAGCTTGTTGAGAATGACCTTGCGCTCCACGCCGATCAGCGCTTCGAGATCGCCCAGTTCGATCAGTTCGAGTTCGCTGTTGATCGACACATCGAGATCGCTGTCCGCGACCTGCGTCGCGCGCTCCACGATGCGCACGGGGTCGAACGTCACCACCTGGCGGCCCAATGCGCCTTCTGCCGCTGCCGCGTTATTGGCGAGGTGCGTGGCCTGCCCGCTTTGCATCGCGACGAGATTGAGCTTTTCCATGCGCCGGAGCATGGCCATCACATGCGGACGCGAATGGCCGGCCACGGCACGGCATTTCTGCACGACGTCGGCGAGCGGCACGCTCACTTCGGCGCCGCTCGCGCCGTGCCGCGACCAGGTATCGCTGCTTTCGGCGCGATCGCCCGCGCCTGCGATCAGCGCGAGCACGTGCGCGTACGACAGTACGCCCGGCATGAAGTCGGCATGGGTGTAGGTGGCGAGCAGGTCGTCCTTCGCCTTGACGCGCCGCGTGAGCGTGCGCACCACGTGGCGCAGCATCGGCGTGACGCGTTCGAGTTCCTCTTCGATGAGGCTCGCCGGCACGACGGTCAGCTGGCAAAAGCTGAGCGCCTTCGCCGTGTTCGGTCGCGGTTCCGCGGCGAGCAGTGCGGTCTCGCCGAAAAATTCGCCGCGTCCGAGCGTGGCCATCACGACTTTCTTGTCGTCGCAGCGGGTGGATATTTCGACCTTGCCGTCGGCGATCACGAAGATCAATCGCTCGCCTGCAAAGCCTTCCGAATAAATGATCTCGCCCGGCGCCGCCGTACGCGACCATGTTTGACTGCGATTCAAGTTCTATCCCCGGAAAACGATTCCATCGCCCGCATTTGTCTGACTATCTTATGCGTGTGCGAAGTGAGTGCTATGAGCCGCGTTTACGGCGTTTCCCAAGGCGTTCTTGAATCAGCTTGCATAGATGGCACGCGTGGAAAGCATGCCGAAAGCCGTTGGCGCGAGCCTGTGCGCCGGGGTGTCATGCGCGCTTTGCAAACGCAAACGATTGCTTGCGCGAGAAGTGCTGCAAATGGGCGATAAATGGCGTGTGGCAAATGAATGCGGCCAGTTCGCACTGGCCGCATGTGTCAACGCTATCAGTCTCTTTCAGTCTTTCATGCCGCAAGTTTTCCCGTCGCACCGTTGCTCGCCGGCGCACTCACGCCCGCGCGCGCGAAGCGAAGCGCTTGCAGCAGCGTTTCGTGCTCGCCTATGTGGTTCGCGAGCAGCAGGATCAGCTGCGCATTGGCCGATTGACTCTGCGCCTCGTCGAGATCGCGATGCATGTCGATCAGCGCTTCGTAAAAGTCGTCCGGTCTTGCCAGATTCGGTTGGGTGTTCAGCATGGTTGTCTCCTCGTTCCTTTATGCCGTGCCTTGCACGCAAAGCGCTCGCTTGAGCGCACGCTCCACGCGCGCCGCATCGGCGCGCCGCCAGCGCGCGCTCACGTGCTGGTCCGGACGAATCAGATAGAACGCGCCGTCCTGCGCGCCGTAGCGCTGCGCCGCCAGCCCTTGCATGTCGCGCAACACCACCGTCGATGCTGGCAGACCCGCGGGCACAGCCGCATCGCCTTCGAGCATCACCACGAACTTGAGCGGCACCGGACAGTGCGAAAGCGCCTGCAGCGTGTCGAGCGTCGCGGTATCGAATGCCGAGCCCGCACGGCTGAAAACGAGCCCCGCGAACTGGTCGCCCAGATGCGCGAGCAGCCAGCTCTCGTGACCCGCTGCGTTGCGCACCGGCGCGTCTGCGCACGAAGCCCCCGGCTCCATCTGGCCGTCGAACGTCTCTTCGTCGGGCGTGTTCAAGGTCGATTCGCGCAGCACCGCCGGCACGGAAAGCCGGCCGCTGTTCACGAGTTGCCGCGCAAATGCGTGCTCGCGAGCGAGCGTGAGCACGGCGTCACGGAACACGCGGCTCACCGCGCTTTTCGGCGTGATGAAGTCGGTCGAGCGCGTGGAGTTGCGGATGTTTTCGTCGGCTGCGTATTCGCGCTCGCTCGCGTAGGTGTCGAGCAGCGCGTCGGGCGCATGGTTCTCCAACACCATCGCGAGCTTCCACGCGAGGTTCTCGCCGTCCTGGAAGCCGCTATTCGCACCGCGTGCGCCGAACGGCGAAACCAGATGCGCCGAGTCGCCCGCGAACAGCACGTTGCCCTGGCGGAAGCTGTCCATGCGCAGACACGAGAACGTGTAGATGCTCACCCACTCCAGCTCGAACTTCACGTCGGGCCCGAGCAGCGCACGCACGCGCGGAATCACGCGCTCGGGCGTTTTCTCGAGCACCGGGTCGGCGTCCCAGCCGAGCTGGAAGTCGATGCGCCAGACGTTGTCGGGCTGGCGATGCAGCAACACCGACTGGTTCGGATGGAACGGCGGATCGAACCAGAACCAGCGTTCGGTGGGGAAGTCGGCTTCCATCTTCACGTCGGCGATGAGGAAGCGGTCCTTGAACGTGCGGCCGTGGCTGTCGAGGCCGAGCAGCTTGCGCAGCGGGCTGCGCGAACCGTCGGCGGCCACCACGTAGCGCGCGAGCAGCGTATACGGGCCGTCGGGCGTTTCGATTTCGAGCGCGACGTGCGCATCGGCGGCGCCCGGCGTGCCGTGCTGCGCGACGCCCGTGACCTTGCTTTTCCAGCGGATTTCGAGGTTGGGCAATGCCTGCGCACGTTCGAGCAGGTAGCCTTCCACGTAGTACTGCTGAAGATTCACGAAAGCCGGCCGATGATGGCCGCTCTCGGGCAGCAGGTTGAACGTGTAGACGAGTTCGTCCTTGCGGAACACCTTGCCCACGTTCCAGCTCACGCCCTTTTCGACCATGCGATCGCCGCAGCCGAGGCGGTCGAAGATATCGAGCGAGCGCTTGGAAAAGCAGATGGCGCGCGAGCCCGTGGAAAGCGTGCAGTCGTCGTCCACGAGCACCACCGGCACACCTTGCCGCGCGAGGTCGATGGCCGTCGCGAGGCCCACCGGCCCCGCGCCGACCACCACGACCGGACGCACGCACGCGGCGGCGTCCGGAGTTTGTTCGCTGCATCGCGCGTAGTCGAAGGTCAGCGTCTGATAGTCGATCATTCTTGTCTCCTGTCGACCAGGGTTGGCGCTTTAGCGCCTTACTCTGGTCCCATGCCGCTGTCGATCGCAGTTGGCGCTTTAGCGCCTACTGCGATCCCAGGCAAGGCTCCACGTCTTTCCCGACGCAGTCTTCATTCCTGCAGCGCGTCCCACATCTCCTTGTCGCGCTGCGCCGTCCAGATGCGCGGATGCGTAATGCCGCTCGCCTCGTCATAAGCGCGCGTCACGTCGAACGGCAGGCAGTGCTCGTAGATGAACACGTGGCCGAACTTCGGGTCCATCGCCTCGCGCGTGAGCGACATCGCGCCCTTCAGGTCGAGCTTCTGTTCCACGGCGGCGCGGCCTTGCGCGAGCAGTGTGGTCACGAAGTCCTTCGTGTAGTCGAGACCCTTGTTGACTTCCGCGGGGTTGAGCAGCGCGGGGCCGCGGCCCGGCACGAGCTTCTCGGCGCCCAGCGAGCGCAGCGCTTCGAGCGTGGCGGGCCAGTCGGCGAGCTGGGCGTCGCCGCAATAGCACGCAGCGTCGTATTCGACGAGGTCGCCCGAGAACAGCACCTTCTGCTGCGGCAGCCACACCACGGTGTCGCCCTTCGTGTGACCCGAGCCGAGATGCGCGATCTTCACTTCGAGCTTGCCGAGGAACAGCGTGATTTCCTTCTCGAACACGAGCGTGGGCCACGTGAGGCCCGGCACCGTTTCGACGCCCGCGAACAGGCGCGGGAAGCGCTCGATTTCCGACTTCATGTCGGCTTCGCCGCGCTCGACGATCATTTCATACGTGCCGCGGCTCGCGATGATCTGCTGCGCGCCTTCCTTGAAGTACGCCGAAGCGCCCAGCACGCGCACCGCGTGATAGTGCGAGAGCACGACGTATTTGATGGGCTTGTCGGTGACGGTGCGGATCTTCGCGATGAGGTCCTGCGCCATGGCGGGCGTGGCCGTGGTGTCGACGATCAGCACGCCGTCGTCGCCGATGATGACTCCCGAGTTGGGGTCGCCTTCCGTGGTGTACGCGTATGCGTTTTCAGAGAGCTGCGTGAACGTGACCTTCTTTTCTTCGAGGTCGGCCTGGGATGCGAACGCCTTTGCCATGTTGAGTCTCCGTATCGAGGGGCTCTTGAAGCCGGGGCAGGGCGAAGCGCGCGGGGCCGGGCGCATTGGGCGCCAGCCCGGGTTGTCTCGCCCCGCTTGAAATTGAAATGGACCGCTGTTGTGCCGGGGTGAGGCCATGATGGTCTTCCCGTTTTTATTTGTCAATAGCGAATCATATTGCTATAGATTAATTTCTATGCAGAGAGCGCCGCAGCCCGGCGGTTGCCAACGGCTGCCGCTGTTCAGTTAACATGGACCCTTTTTCAGCCAGAGAAAAGCGCAATGAGACGTCGCAACGACAGCGCCGCGGCCGCGCCGGAAAGCAGCGCGACGGCGGCCCGCACGCAGCGTGGCATTCAGAGCGTGGAGGTAGGCGGACGCCTGCTGCGCGCCCTCGCCGACGCGCGCGCGCCGCTTGGCGCCACCGATCTCGCGGCGAAGGGCGACATTCCGTCGAGCCAGGCGCACGCCTATCTCGTGAGCCTGACACGCCTCGGACTCATCAAGCGCGACGCGCTTTCGGGGCGCTATGAGCCCGGCCCGCTCGCGCTGCGCCTCGGCCTGCTGCATCTCGCGCAGCAACCCGCGCTGCGCGAGGCCGTGCCGCGCGCCGCCGCGCTCGCGCAGGCGCTCAACTGCAGCGTCGCGCTATGCATTGCCGGGCCGCAGGGGCCGACTATCGTGCGCTACGAGCACGCGAGCCTGCCGTTGCACGTGAACCTGCATGTCGGCACGGTGATGTCGCTGCGCGCCACGGCCACGGGCCGCGTGTTCTGCGCGTTCCTCGGGCCCGAAGCGCTCGAAGCCGCATGGGCCACACAAACCGCGCAGCCGGTGTGGCGCGGCACCAGCCACGTGGCCAGTGCCGCGGGCGCGCCCCAGGAAAGCACGCCCGATGCCGCGTTCCTCGCCTCGCTCGACGCCATCCGCGCGCGCGGCTACGAACTCGCCATCGACGCGCCCAGCCCCGGCGTAAGCAGCGTGTGCGTGCCCGTTCTCGGCCCTGGGCGCGAACCGAGCCTCACGCTCACCGCTATCGGCGCAAGCGGAGTGCTGGACGTGCGAGCGAACGGCGCCGTCGTGCGAGCGCTGCGCGACGCTGCTGCCGGGATCACCGCCGCCGCTTTTTCATCGACACCGACATGCCCCGAGTAAGTTCCAAGCCGCCGCGCGACGACGCAACGCAAGCCGCCGGCGATGACGCCGCAGCCGGCATTGCAGCCGAAGCCGACAAGCCGCAACGCGGCATCCAGTCGCTCGATGTCACGGGCGAGCTGCTCGCCGCGCTCGTCGCGGCGGGCACGCCCTTGCCGTTGCGCGACCTCGCCGCAGCCGCGGGAATGGCGCCCGCCAAGGCCTTCCCGCACCTCGTGAGCCTGCAGAAGATCGGCCTGCTCGCGCGCGACGCGGCGGGCCGCTACGAAGCGGGACCGCTCAGTCTCGAACTCGGCCTGATCGGCCTTGCGCGTCTTTCGCCGGTTCGCGAAGCCGATGCCGAGCTGGTGGGCCTCGCCGCCGGCACCGCGATGAGCGTCGCGCTCGCGGTGCCGGGGCCGCTCGGTCCGACCGTCGTGCGTCTCGAAGAATCGGCGTTGCCGCTGCATGTGAGCCTGCGCCCCGGCACGGTGATGTCGCTCGTGAACACGTCGATCGGACGCGTGTTCGCCGCATGGGTCGACGACGACGTGCGCGCAGCCCTCCTCGCTCAGGATGAACTGCGGCTTGCGGGCGCGAAGCCGCGCGAGGGCGCCACGCCCGCCTACCTCGCGCGGCTCGCCGCCATTCGCGCCGAAGGCGTGGACACGGCGCTCGACAAGCCCATTCCCGGCATCAGCACCGTGACCGCGCCCGTGTTCGACCACACCGGCAGCGTGTGCCTCGTGCTCGCGGTGATGGGGCCTTCGGGCAGCCTCGACATCGCCCGCGAAGGCACGGCGGCGCAACTGCTGATCGCCGCCGCGGAACGCCTCTCGCGGCGCTTCGGTTATATGGAAGGCGCGGCCGCCGCGCCGCTATAATCGCCTCCCTCGCGTGATACAAGAACGGCACGCCCACCCAATGAGAACCTGCCTATGAGCACGGCATCCGCCGGACAAGCGTTGCGCCAGATCGCCGACCTGCCGTGCCCACGCGGCCTGCCGCTCGTCGGCAATCTGCTGCAGCTTTCGCCGCCGCGTCTGCATTTGATCCTCGAGCAATGGGCCGCCGAACTCGGCGCGCCCTACCGCTTCCAGGTGGGCGGCATCCCCATCACGATCTGGACCGATACCGAGCTGATCCAGCAGATCATGCGCGAGCGCCCGCATCGCTTCCGCCGCTATCAGCCGATCGAAGCGGTGTTCGAGGAGATGGGCTTCAACGGCCTTTTCTCGGCAGAAGGCGTTGCGTGGGAACCGCAGCGCAAGCTCGTGATGCAGGCGCTCTCGATACCCAACATCAAGGCGTTCTACCCCACGCTGGCCGATATCACGCAGCGCCTTCACACTCGCTGGCAACGTGCGGCCGAGCGCGGCGAAACCGTCGAGATGACCGACGACCTCAAGCGTTACACGGTGGACGTGACGAGCGCGCTCGCGTTCGGCGAAGATCCGCGCACGCTGGAGCGCGATCACGGCGTGATTCAGGAACACCTGGAGCGCATCCTGCCGGGCGTGATGAGGCGCACCAATGCGCTCTTTCCGTACTGGCGATATGTCAAGCTGCCGGCGGACCGCAAGCTCGAGCGCTCGCTCGAGGAAGTGCACCGCTATGTGAGCGCGATGATGGCGCGCGCTCGCGAGCGCATGCGCGACGACCCAGCGGATGCGCCGCGCAATCTGCTCGAAGCGATGCTCGCGCAGCAGCAGGCGCCAGGCGGGACGTCCATCAGCGACGCGCAGATCCGTGCAAATGTGCTCACGCTCCTGATCGCGGGCGAAGACACGACCGCCGATTCCATCGCGTGGACGCTGCCCTATCTCGCCGCGGATACGGCTTTGCAGCAGCATCTCGGCGACGAAGCCTCCCGCGTGCTCGGCAGTTCGACGGTCTGCCCCGACTACGCGACGTTGAAAGACCTCGATATTTTCGAGGCGATCTGTATCGAGGCCACGCGTCTGCGCCCGGTGGCGTCGGTGCATTCCTTCGAGCCGCTGGAAGACGTGGTGGTGGACAACGTGGCGTTGCCGAAGGGCACGCGCATGTTCTTCGTCGCGCGCCCTGCCATGCTCGACGCCAGGCATTTTGCCGATCCGCAGCGCTACGATCCGTGGCGCTGGATGAAACGCGGCGAACGCGAAGCCGATGATGGAAAAGCCCATGACGTGCGCGCTTATCTGCAGTTCGGCGCAGGACCGCGTGTATGTCCCGGCCGCCATCTCGCGACGGTGGAAATGCGTCTCGCGCTCTCGATGCTGATGCAGTCGTTTACGATCGAACTGGCGATCGATCCTGCGAAGATTCAGGAAGTGCAGGCGTTTACGATGGTGCCGGATACGATGCCGATAAAGCTCAAGCCGCGCGAAGGCGCCGCATTCGCCTAAGCGTCAACGGCCGTCCTCGGGTGTGCCGACCGTGGAAGCATCGTCGGGCGCGCCGTCGCTGCGCGCCTGCGCGTCGCGCATCTTGGCTAGCGCCTTGGGCCCGAGGCCGAGCGACACGCCCAGCGCGAGCGCATCGAGCACCGCGAGATGCGCGATGCGCACCACGGCGGGCGCGTGCGCATCGCTCGCGGCGGGCACGCGCAGCAACAGTGGAATATCTACCACCCACGCAAGACGCGAACCCGCACTCGTGAGCGCGATGGTCGTCGCGCCGCGCTCCTTGGCGATCTGAATGCTCTCGTTCACTTCCACGCTGCGCCCCGACTGCGAGATCGCGAACGCCACGTCGCCCGGTTCGAGCAGCGCCGCGTAGAGGCGCTGCAAATGCGCATCCGTGAACGCACTCGCGGCGATGTCGAGTCGCAGCAGGCGCAGCGCCGCGTCTTGCGCAACGAGCCCCGACCCCGCGCCCACGCCGAAAAAGTATACTCGCCGCGCGCTGGACAGCGCCGCGACGGCAGCCTCGAACACAGCCGTATCGAGCGAAGCACGCGCATGGGTCACGCCCTGCACGACCGACTCCGTCACCTTGTCGAGCAAGGTGCCGACCTCGCCGGCCCACCCGGCGCCGCTCGCCTCGCCGCCCGTCATCTCCGTGGCGAGCGCGAAAGGCACGTTGCCCGCCGCGCTCTGCGCGAGCCGCATCTTGAAGTCGCGCAGGCCGTGCGCGCCCACCGCCCGGCAAAAGCGCGTGACGGAGGGCTCGGACACGTCCGCACGCAACGCGAGCTCGGTGATGCTCGCGCGCATGGCGAAGTCGATGTCGGCAAGCACCATCTCTGCGACCTTGCGCTCGGCGGGACGCAGCGACTCCGCGACATTGCGGATGTGATGGATCAGGTTGGAGACCGGCAAGCTGTTTTTCCCGTGGAAGATACTAGGGTCTGCTCACATGAGGGCCCGCTATCCAGTTTCGATGCGTGCTTCCGCTTCAATCGAGCCGCTTGCCGCTTTCAGTATCGAACAGATGCAGGTGCGCCAAAGGCAAACCTAGCGTCATGCGCTGGCCCGGAGAAACGTCGGGGCGCGCGCGCGTGGTGACGCACCATGTCGTGTCGCCTATTTTCCCGTACAAGTGGGTCTCCGCGCCAGTCGGCTCGATCACGTCGACGTTGAACGGCACGTCGCCGCCCGCCTCGATGTGCTCGGGCCGCACGCCGAGCGTCACGCGCGCGCCCGCCTGGGCCTTGCCTTCCGGAAGCGCGATACGCACGCCGTCTTCGAGCACGAGCGCCGTGCCGCGCGCGTCGCTCATCACCGTGCCAACGGCGAAGTTCATTGAAGGCGAGCCGAGGAAGCTCGCCACGAACAGGTTGCCCGGTTTGTCGTAAAGGTCGAGCGGGCGGCCGATTTGTTCGATGCGCCCCGCGTTCATCACGACGATGCGGTCCGCCATCGTCATCGCCTCGATCTGGTCGTGCGTGACGTACACCACCGTGTTGCGCAGGCGCTGGTGCAGCGCCTTGATTTCGGTGCGCATCTGCACGCGCAGCTTGGCGTCGAGGTTCGAAAGCGGCTCGTCGAAGAGGAACAGCGCGGGCTCGCGCACCACGGCGCGGCCCATGGCGACCCGCTGGCGCTGGCCGCCCGAGAGCGCGCGCGGCAGGCGCTCCAGGTAGCCCGACAGGTTGAGCATTTTCGCGGCAGCTTCGATGCGCGGCTTGAAACCATTCTCGCGCTCCTTGCGAATGCGCGGACCGAACGCGATGTTGTCGTACACCGAGAGATGCGGGTAGAGCGCGTAGCTCTGGAACACCATCGAGATGTTGCGCTGCTGCGGCGGCAGCGTGTTCGCCCGCGTGCCGCCGATGGTCAGGTCGCCGCCGGAGATGTCTTCGAGGCCGGCGATCATGCGCATCACCGTGGTCTTGCCGCAACCCGAGGGGCCGACGAGCACGACGAATTCGCCGTCTTCGATATCGAGGTCGACGCCGTGCACGACCTGGGTGTCGCCATAGCGCTTGTAGATTCCGTTCAGTTGTACCGCTGCCATGCTGTCCTCGTTTGCGTGAAGTCTCTTCAGGTCGAAATGTCGGGTGCGCGGCCGGGTGCGCGCCTCAGAACGGATCGAGCGTCAGCTCGTTCGCCATCATCCGGTTGCCCGCCATGAGGCCCGCGTCCACGGGTAGTGCCACGCCCGTGATCACGCGCGCCTGCGGCGAGGCGAGAAACTGCACGGCGTCGGCAATGTCCTCGGGCGTGGCCACGTCGCCGAGCGGATACCATTTGCTTAGTTCTTCGAAGATCTTCGGATGCTGCTCGACACGCGCGCGCCACGCGGGCGTCTTCACCGTGCCGGGGCAAACGATGTTCGCGCGTATGCCGTGCGGCCCAAGTTCCATGGCGAGCGCCTTCGTGTAGCTCACGAGGCCCGCCTTCGCCGCGCTGTATGCAGGGTGGCCGAGCGCCGAAAAACCGTTCACCGAGCCGATCAGCACGAGCGCGCCGCGCCGGCGCTCGATCATCGAGGCGCGCACGGCTTCGACCGTGTAGTAGGTCCCGTTCAGGTTCAGGTCGATGTCGCGCCGCCAGCTCGCGGCGTCGGTATGCGCGAGCGTCGTGCCGAGCGCGCCGCCCGCGTTCGCCACGGCCACGTCCACAGGGCCGCGCGCCGCCACGCCGCGCGCCACGGCTGCGGTCACGGCGGCCTGATCGCTCACGTCGGCGGCGAGCGGTTCGAGGCGCGCCGCGCCCGCTTCGCCCAACTCCGCCGCGAGTTGTTGCACGCCCGCCGCATCGCGGTCGAGCGCGAGCACCGTGTTGCCCGCTTCCAGAAACCGTTTGCACAGCGCGCGGCCTATGCCGCCGCTCGCGCCCGTCACCAGCACCACCCGGCTCATGTCGATTCTCCGTGCGGCTCGCCAGCCTGGCCGGAGAGCCTGAAAATTTCCTACATACGAATGGCGCGCGGTTGCCCGTATACGGGTTTATACCGAGCGCGCTGCGCTGCTGCAGCGCATGAATTTCCCCTGTTTTACAGCATGTTATGCAAAATTCGGCGCTCGAAACAATATCGCGTTTACCAGGTGACAACGCTTTTTTCATCCTGTAGGATTTTTTCAAACAACGCAACCCAGCAGCCGGGTCAAGGCGGCGGCATAAGCAGGAACAACCACCAGGAGAAAGAGAATGTCGTTTCAGGCACGTGCAACCACCATGCTCGGCAAGCTCGCCGTCGCGCTAGCGTTTGCCGGCATCACCGCCGCGGCGCACGCCGATACGGTCCGCGTGACCGTCGCCCACTACAGCGACGCCACCGCTCCGTACTTCGAGAAAATGGCCAAGCAGTTCGAGGCCGCCAACCCCGGCATCACGATCAAGATCGAAGACGTGAACTGGGACTCGCTGCAACAGAAGCTGCAAACGGACATCTCCGGCGGCGCGAACGCCGACCTCGCGATCATCGGCACGCGGTGGCTCCTCGACTTCGTGAAGGACGACATTGCCGAGCCGCTCGACCCGTACATGGACGCGAACTTCAAGGGCCGCTTCATCGGTCCGTTCCTGGCCCCGGGTCAAATCAACGGCAAGACCTACGGCCTGCCGATCGCCGCTTCGGCCCGCGCGCTGTACTACAACAAGGACATGCTCGCTTCGGTTGGTTATCCGAACGGCCCGAAGACCTGGAACGACGTGATCGACGCCTCGAAGAAGCTGAAGGCGAAGGGCATTGCGGGCTTTGGTCTGCAAGGCAAGGAAATCGAAACCGACGTGTACTTCTACTACGCGCTGTGGACCCACGGCGGCGAGGTGGTGGGCAAGGACGGCAAGGCGGCATTCAACTCGCCGGCTGGCGTGAAGGCCGCGACGCTCTACAAGACCATGATCGACGAAGGTCTCACGCAGCCGGGCGTGACGGGCTACAGCCGTGAAGACGTGCAGAACCTCTTCAAGCAGGGCCGCGTGGCGATGATGATCTCGGCGCCGTTCCTCGCCAAGCAGTTGAAGAAGGAAGCACCGAACATCAAGTACGGCATCGACCCGATCCCGGTTGCGACGACGCCCGCCACCTACGCGGTGACCGACTCGATCATGATGTTCAAGAACTCCAAGGTGAAGAAGAGCGCCTGGAAGTTCCTGGACTACCTGTTCACGAAGGAACCGCGCGTGCAGTTCACGAGCACGGAAGGCTTCCTGCCGACCACGAAGGCTGAAGCGACCGACCCGGTGTTCCAGGACCCGGACACGCAAGCGTTCATCGCGCTCCTGCCGCATGCGAAGTTCGCGCCGACCGTGACGGGCTGGGAAGACACCGCCAAGGCCGTGACTAACGCCATGCAATCGGTCTACCTCGGCAAGGCCAAGCCCGCCGATGCGCTGAACCAGGCGGCCACCGAAGCGAACAAGTCGCTTGGCAAGTAAGTTCGGCAAACAAGCCTTGATGGCAACACCGGCGCGCGCCCGAAGTTCCCGGCGCGCGCCGGAGCGCCTGAGAACCGATGTTTCGAAGCACTGACGATTCGACATGACTACGGGTCCCCTGAAGCCCTCGCCCGCCACAGCACCGGCCGGCGATGCCCCCGACCGATCACGCGCACGAACCCGCATGAGCCGACAACCCCGCGCCGTTTCCGCGCCCCGCGCGCCCTGGCTCCTGATCGTGCCGAGTCTCGTGCTCGCGCTCTTCATCATCAGCTATCCGATCTTCAACATCGTGTATCAGTCGCTGCACGATGTCTCGCGCTTCGGACAGATTCGCGACTTCAGCGGCCTGCAGAACTTCTATAACGTGTTCGGCGACCCGGTGTTCATGAGCGCCCTGAGGAACACGCTGATCTGGACATTCTTCGTCGTGGTGGGCACGGTGGGG
This sequence comes from Paraburkholderia sp. CNPSo 3076, assembly GCF_026343935.1. Lineage (NCBI taxonomy): Bacteria > Pseudomonadati > Pseudomonadota > Betaproteobacteria > Burkholderiales > Burkholderiaceae > Paraburkholderia > Paraburkholderia sp. CNPSo 3076. The sequence continues at coordinate 282,546 of NZ_JAPMAL010000003.1, forward strand.
ATTTCCGTGCCGGTCGCGCTCGTGCTCAATCAGGACTTTTATGGCCGCGGCATTGCGCGCACGATCGTCATGCTGCCGTGGTCCGTCTCGCTCACGATGACGGCCGTGGTCTGGCGCTGGGCGTTCAACGACGACTACGGCATGGTCAACGTCACGCTGCAGCGCCTCGGCCTCACTTCGGGGCCCATCCACTGGCTCGCGACGCCCGAGTATGCGTTCCCGGTAGAAATCTGCGTGGGCATACTCGTGTCGATACCCTTCACGACCACGATCCTGCTGGGCGGCCTCTCCTCGGTGCCGGGCGATATCTACGAAGCCGCGCGCATCGACGGCGCGAGCGCCTGGCAACAGTTCCGCCAGCTCACGCTGCCGCTGCTCAAGCCGTTCATCAACATGGCGATCCTGCTGAACGTGATCTACGTGTTCAACTCGTTCCCGATCATCTGGGTGATGACGCAAGGCGGCCCCGACGACAGCACGCATATTCTCGTCACGTACCTTTACGAACTCGGCTTCCGGTTAGGGCGACCAGGCGAAGCCGCCGCCGTCTCGCTCATCATGCTCGTCATCCTGTTCGCATTCTCGGTGGTCTACCTGCGCCTGCAGGCAAAACGCGGCAGCGCCGAAGGAGACCTGGCATGAACCGCAAGCTCAAACGCTCGATCTGGTGCTGGCTCGCGCTCTCGCCGCTCGTCGTGGCCGTGCTGTTCCCGTTCGCGGTGATGTTCTTCACCTCGTTCAAGCCGGCTTCGGAAGTGTTCGTCTATCCGGCGCGCTGGCTGCCGATGCAGTGGCGCTGGCAGAACTATGTCGACATGTGGCAGGCCGCGAACTTCGGCGTCGCGCTGCGCAACAGCATTGTGGTGAGCTGTCTTTCCACGGCGCTTGCGCTGGCCGTAAGCCTGCCAGCCGCCTACGCGCTCGCGCGCTTTCCGTTCCGCGGGCGCGGGCTTTACCGCCAGTTCCTGCTCGTCACGCAGATGCTCTCGCCCATCCTGCTCGTGGTCGGCCTGTTCCGGCTCGCCGCGATGATTCCGTACGGCGATGGCAATCTCATCGATTCGAAGATCGGCGTGATCGTCTCGTATGCGGCGTTCAATATCGCGTTTGCCGTATGGATGCTCTCGTCGTATTTCCAGACCGTGCCGCGCGATCTCGAAGAATCGGCGTGGCTCGAAGGCTGCAGCCGCACGGGCGCCGTGTTCCGCGTGTTCCTGCCACTTGCGGTGCCGGCCGTGGTGGTCACGGCGATCTTCACGTTCATCAGCGCGTGGAATGAATTCGCCGTGGTCTACACGCTGATCCGCTCACCCGAAAACAAGACGCTCACGGTGCAGGTCACCGACATGGTGGCCGGCAAGTACACCGTGGAATGGCAGCTCGTGATGGCGGCGACGCTCGCGGCCACGTTGCCGGTTTCCGTGGTGTTCGCCTGGCTGCAGCGCTACATGGTGAAGGGACTCGCGCTAGGCGCAGTGAAGTAACAGGAAGTCTCGCGCGCGGGCGCAGCATCAACGTCCTGACGTGCGCGCGCTGCGCCTACTTGCTTAGTTCATGGCCGATCACGCCGCCGGCCACGGCGCCGCCCACGGTGCCGACCGCGCTGCCGTTGGTGGCCCGGTTGCCGACATAGCCGCCCGCGGCGGCGCCGCCCAGCGTGCAAGCTCCCGTGCCCGCAACCGTGAGCACGACGGTGATGACGAGTGAGGCGCGCGCGGCGCTTGAGCGTCGTAGCCAGTTCATCGTCGATTCTCCTGATCGATGGTAGTGGCTTTCATGCCAGCAAGCCTCGTGCCTCGACCGGCTTTCAGCCGTGGTGCAGATGCAGCAGAATCAGCGTGAGCGTAACCAGCGAACCGAGCGTGGAATGCAAAATGGTGCGCGAAGTCACGTGCGCTTCGCGCCGGTAGTACTCGGCGAGCATGAACGGGCCGGTGCCCGTGGGGAGCGCCGCGAGCAACACCGCGATTTCCACGAGCTGGTCGGGCAGCCCGAATACGCGATCGGCCAGCCACCACGTAAGCAGCGGCTGCGCAACGAGCTTGCAGAACGTGAGCCACCACGACGACTCACGCGGCGCCTCGCCGCTCGCGCGGCGTTCGGCGAGAAAGAGCCCGAGGCTGACGAGCGCGCACGGGCTCGCCGCACCGCCCAGCAGCTTGAGGAGCGTTTCCGCGCTAGCGGGCAGCGTGACGTGCGCGGCCGAAACGATCGCCCCCAGCGCCGGCGCAACCAGCAGCGGATTGCGCAGGAGCGAGCGCACGACCTTGATGGCAAGCCGGTGCGGACGCCGCTCGCTTTGCAGCCCCGTTTCGATCAGCACGATCGCGATGGCGAACAGCACGCAGACCACGAGGATCGTCGCGATGGTCGTGGGCGTGAGGCTCGACGGCCCGAATGCGATCATGCACAGCGGGAAGCCCACGTAGCCGGTATTCGGATAGGCGGCGGCAAGCCCGTCGATGCTCGCATCCGCGAGCGGGCGGCCGAGGAACACGCGCGCGCCCACCACGGCGATGAACACGGCGAGCCCCGCAAGATCGAACGCGGCGACGAACGCCGGCTGATACAGCTCGTGCCACGTTGCGTGCGCAAGGATATCGAAGAGCAGCGCGGGAAGCGCGAGCCACACGACGAAGCGGTTCAGCTCGGAAGCCGCGGCGGGGCCGAGGACATTCGTGCGACGGCAGGCGAAGCCCGCGAAAATGAGGCCGAAAACCGGCAGGAGAATGGAGACGGCAGAAAACATCGTGAGTCGTGAATGCAAAGCGCGCGGACGTGCCGCGCGCCAGAGTGAAACGGAGGACGAACAGTTTCGCTAATCCATCGCCGCGTGACTCGTATCGACGGTGGCGGCGCTCGGGCCGGTGCGGATCAGAAAGAGCAGCGGAATCACGAGCAGCGTCGCCACGAACATCATCTTGAAGTCGTTCAGATACGCGATCATCTGAGCCTGCTGCGTGATCGACTGGTTGAGCACGGCGAGATCGTACCGCGAACCGCTTTCGAGCATCTGCTGAACCGCCGGATTGAACGGCGTGATGTTCGCGGCGAGGTCCGAATGTGCGATCTGCGTGCCGCGCGTGACGAATGTCTGCACGATCGAAATGCCGATACTGCTGCCGATGTTGCGCATGAGGCTATAGGTGGCCGTGCCATCCGCGCGCAGTTGCGGTGTCAGCGTCGAGAAAGTCAGCGCGGAAAGCGGCACGAACACGAAGCCGAGGCCAAAGCCCTGGACCACGCCCGGCCACACGATATCCGAGGGCGAGAGCACCAGCGTGTACTGCATCATTTGCCAAAGCGCGTACGCGGAAACCATGAAGCCGAACAACAGCATGACGCGCGCGTCCACGCGTTTCAGTATGCGCCCCGCTATCAGCATGGCGACCATGGTGCCCGCGCCGCTGGGCGCGGTCACAAGCCCCGTAGTGGCGACCGGATAGCCCATGAGGTTCTGCAGCATGGGCGGCAGCAGCGCGCGCGTGGCGTAGAGCACCGCGCCGATCACGAAGATGAAGAGTGTGCCCGTCGCGAAGTTGCGGTCCTTGAGCAGTTGGTAGCGAAAGAACGTGCCGGGCCCCGAGGTGGCCGTATGCACGATGAAGAACGCAAAGGCAATGGCCGCAACCAGCGCCTCGATGCGGATCTCCAGCGAGCCGAACCAGTCGAGCTGCTCGCCGCGGTCGAGCAAGGCCTGCAGCGCGCCGATGGCAAGCGCGAGCGTGGCGAAGCCGAATACGTCGAAGCGCTGAGTGCGGCCCGGCACACGCGCGGGCATGAACGTCGAGACGCCAAAAAACGCGAACAGGCCCACCGGCACGTTGATGAAAAACACCCAGCGCCAGTTGTAGCTATCCGTAAGCCAGCCGCCGAGCGTTGGCCCTAGCACGGGGCCGACCATCACGCCCATGCCCCACACCGCCATGGCCTGACCCTGGCGCTCGCGCGGATTGATGTCAAGAAGAATGGACTGCGAGAGCGGCACGAGCGACGCGCCGAACACGCCCTGCAACAGCCGCGAAGCGACGATCTCGCCGAGCGTTTCGGAAAGCCCGCATAGCGCAGAGGCCACGGTGAAGCCCGCAATCGCGACTCCCAGCAACCGCTTCACGCCGTAGCGGTCGGCGAGCCAGCCCGTGAGCGGCGTCGCAATGGCGGCCGCGACGATATACGAGGTGAGCACCCAGGTGATCTCGTCCTGGGAGGCAGACAGCGTGCCCTGCATGTGCGGCAGCGCGACATTGGCGATCGTGCTGTCCAGCGTCTGCATCAGCGTGGCGAGCATGATCGAGAGCGTGATCATGCCGCGATTGAGCGGGGCTTCCTTGCCCGACTCCGCCCGATGCTGCGCGGCGGCGCCGTCCTGCATGACTGCGGTCATCGTGCGGTTGTCTTGCGGCTATCTTGATTGGGGGCGGAGCGTGCCGAATTAATAAGCCTGCTTATTATACGACTCGCCCCCGCCGACGCAATCGGTATCGCCAGGCAGAGGACGCTCGCGAGAAGGCGCACGCCGCCCGCCCGTATAATCGCGCGATGACTACCGACCTCGAAAAGCGCTTTGGCTTCCTGGTCGTCGACGTGGGCCGGCTCTATGGCAAACGTTACGACGAGCTTGCGAAGTCGTCGCTCGAACTCACGCGCGCGCAGTGCCGCATGATCGCGTACCTCGCGCACTACGGCGACATGAACCAGGCGCGCCTCGCCGAACTGCTGGAAGTGGCGCCCATTTCCGCGGGGCGACTGCTCGAGCGCATGGAAGAAGGCGGCTGGGTCGCGCGCACGCCCAACCCGGACGACCGTCGCGAATGGCTGGTGAGCCTCACGCCCAAGGCGGAAGGCGTGCTCACGGGCGCACGCCGCGTGGGCGACGAAGTCCAGGCGGAAGCCCTGGCGGGCTTCACGCCTGAAGAAGCCGAGCAGTTCAGCGCGATGCTTCAGCGGGTGCGCGCCAATCTCGGCGCGCTGGTGGAGCGGTAACTCGATGCGATAACGCGCGTTAGCGCAGGCGCACGAGCGTGGACTTGAGTTCCGTGTACTTTTCGAGCGCGTGCAACGACTTGTCGCGGCCGTTGCCGGATTCCTTGAAGCCGCCGAACGGGAAGTTCATGTCCCCCCCTTCGTCGTAGCAGTTCACCCACACCGTGCCCGCGCGCAGCCTGCGCGAAATTTCATGCGCGTGCGTGAGGTTCGCGGTCCAGACCGCAGCCGCGAGCCCGTAGTCACTGTCGTTGGCAATGCGCACCGCTTCATCGATCGTGCTGAACGTGATGACCGACAGCACCGGCCCGAAGATTTCCTCGCGCGCGATCTTCGTGTCGTGATGCGTATCGAACACCGTGGGTTCCACGTAGAAGCCGCCGCCTTGGGCATTCACACGTTCGCCGCCGGTCAGCAGCTTCGAGTCCTTGCGGCCGGCTTCGATATAGCTCAGCACCCGCTCCAGCTGAATCTTGTCGATGATCGCGCCCATCGACACCTCGGGATCGAGAGGATTCCCAGGCTTATAGGCCTTCGCCGCCTCGACGAGCTTCGCAAGGAATACGTCCTTGATCTCGTGATGGACCAGCAAGCGCGAGCCCGCCGTACACATTTCACCCATGTTGTAGAAGATGGCGCCCGCCGCCGCACTCGCCGCACGGTCGAGATCCGGGCAATCGTGCAGCACGATATTGGGCGACTTCCCGCCCAGCTCCAGCCAAACGCGCTTGAGGTTCGACTGGCCCGCATACTGCATGATCTGCTTGCCCACGTTCGTCGAGCCCGTGAACGCAATGCAGTCCACATCGCGGTGCAGGCCGAGCAGTTTGCCGGGCTCCCCGCCGCCCGGCAGCACGTTGAACACGCCCGCCGGAATGCCGGCCTCGTGCGCGAGTTGCGCCACGCGAATGGCCGTGAGCGGCGACTTCTCCGAAGGCTTGAGCACGACGCTGTTGCCCGCCGCGAGCGCGGGTCCGAACTTCCACGAGGCCATCAGGATCGGGAAATTCCACGGCACGACGGCGGCGACCACGCCAATGGGCTCGCGCGTGACGAGGCCCACGAGATGATGATCGGCGGGCACGACTTCGCCGCCCACCTTGTCAATGGCTTCGGCGAACCATTCCACGCAATAAGCCGCGCCCGGCACGTCCACGGTCGTCGTGTCGCCAATCGGCTTGCCTGCGTCTAGCGTTTCGAGCAGCGCGAGTTCGTCGAGATGCTCGCGCATGAGCGCGGCCCAGCGCAGCAGCACGGCCTTACGCGCACGCGGATTCAGGCCTGCCCATACCCCTGCGCCGAACGCGCGGCGAGCAGCGCCGACCGCGGCATCGACATCGGCTGCGCCGCAATCGGCGACACTCGCGAGCTCGCGGCCGTCGATCGGGCTCACGCAATCGAACGTGCGGCCCGAATACGCGTCGCGATACGCGCCGTCGATGAATGCGCGGCCTTCGATCGAAAGCGTCGCGGCCTTGTCTTGCCAGTAAGCCAAAGTTTTCTTTTCCATCAGGATGCCTCAATGATTTGCGATCCACCTTGCACGCCGCAACGCGGCGTCAGGTGAAACGGGTTCGCGCGATCAGGGGGTCAGAAGGTGGGCGGCGAATTGGCCGACACCACTTCGCAGACTTCGTTCGCGCTCGGATTGCGAAACCGGTGCGGGAAGCGGCTTTCGAAGTAGTAGCTGTCTCCGGGGTCGAGCAGCCACGTCGTGCTCTCCACGGTCAGTTCGAGTTGCCCGGCGACCACCACACCGCCTTCGTGCCCCGCGTGCACCAGCATTTCAGGGCCGGTATCGGCAAGCGGCTGATAGACCTCGCGCATGATGCCCATGTTGCGGTCCTTCACATTCGCGCCGGCCAGATAGAACTCGATCGACTCGTTGCCGAGGTTCGGCATTTCGCCGCGCCGCGACACGACTTCTGTCCCTTCGGTCAGGTCAAATGTGAAGAATTCGGCGAGGCTCATCGGTATGCATTCGAGCAGCTTCTTGAGCGAGCCCACAGAGGGACTGACACGACTTTGCTCGATCAGCGAGATCGCGCCATTGGTCACGCCCGCGCGCTTGGCGAGTTCGCGCTGCGACAAGCCATAGCGTTTGCGAACATAGCGCAGGCGCGTGGCGACTTCGGACGACACAGAAGCGGACTCGGACACGATGAAGGACCGTTGGGGGTGAGACCGCGTGGACAGGGCGCGGTGGACGTGTTGATTATTCTAATCAGTTTGCTTTATTTTGCGTCAGTACAAACCCCTGTAAGTTATTCGAAATATAAGTGCAGGAGCCGATATTTCGCACAGCGTGCTAATTCACAGGGCTCTCGGGGAAAGTGCTGACATCAAAAACTTGAAAAAATAATTGACGCCCTTTTTGGCTCGTATATGCTGGACTACAGGTCGAACACTGCATCGTTTCTGCCGCGTTGCAACGCAAAAACCGCGTTTTATGCGAGAAACATAGCAAGTCGGCTGAGTTTGGAAAGCAATACATCGATGTCGTTCAATGTTTAATGCCTCACTCATATTACGACCTCGAATGCTTTAACCAGACGTCTTTTTCAACGCAACCAGTCGAGTGTTATTGTGAGAGTCCGTGGCCCTCTGGTGAGGTGGGATCGTAGTCATGCGAGGTGTCTTCGCAGTGACTGCTCCGCCATCGCCGACGGCAGTAGCGGCAGGCTTGCCTCTCGCCTGTTCCTGTCCGTCTTCACGATCCTTTCCCGCCGCTCAGTGCGGCGTCACAACTCGGTCTCCGCACGCGCCTTCATTGCCGTCCACACGGACGAAGTCGCGTCGCTTCTGCCCTAGCGCCTCTCCTTCCCGCGCCGTTCGTTTTCTTCGCCGTCGTTGGTTCGCGAAGTGTCTTGTCACGCCTTCGCGATGTGGCTGCGCACGCCTGAACACCGTCGCGCCTCACAACGGCAAGAAACGAACCGCCTACATGATCTCCACGCGCAGCGCCATCCGTTAGCGCCGCTGCGCGGAGCACACAGGGTTTGCAGCCTTGCGTCCCGCAAGGCTGCAAGGTCATGTCACGCCCGTAGCGCCGACACACCGCGCACGGGCAAGCAAGCGAATCATTAGTCATGCGAACCAGACCAGTAGTTGGCGTTACTGCCGACCGCACGATGATGGGACCGCACGCGTCGCATGTTGCCGGCGAGAAGTACATCGCCGCGGCTGTGGATGGAGCAGGCGTACTCGCATTCGTACTGCCCGCCCTGGGCGAGCGGCAGGCTGCGGCCGACATTCTCGAAGCCGTGGATGGACTGCTTTTCACGGGCAGCTATTCGAATGTCGAGCCGCACCGTTATGGCGGCCCGGCAAGCGAGAGCGGCACGCTGCACGACCCCGCTCGCGACGCCACCACGCTGCCGCTCATGCGCGCCGCGATCGAGGCTGGCGTGCCGGTGCTCGCCATCTGCCGCGGCTTCCAGGAGATGAACGTGGTGTTCGGCGGCACGCTGCATCAGCAGGTGCACAACGTTGCACGCTACGACGACCACCGCGAGAACAAGGACGATCCGCTCGACACGCAATACGGTCCGGCGCACGCGTTGAAGCTCGTGGAAGGCGGTGTGCTGCAGCAGATTGCGGGGGGCGCGCGCGAAGCACGCGTGAATTCGCTGCACGGCCAGGGCATCGAACGGCTGGGCGCGGGCCTCGTGGCTGAAGGCTTCGCACCCGACGGCCTCATCGAAGCCGTGAGCGTCGCGAACGCACAGCGCTTCGCGCTTGGCGTGCAGTGGCACCCCGAATGGAAATATGCCGACGACGCGCTGTCCACCGCCATCTTCCACGCGTTCGGCGAAGCCTGCCGCAACCACATGCTGGCCCGAATACCGGGCGGGGCCGGACACGACGTGGCGCACGCGCCGCGCACCGCCCACGCCTGATGCCGGCCCATACAGAACAGAGAGAACCCATCATGCATGAAATCGACGAATTCCTCAAAAAGCACCACATCACCGAAATCGAAGCGATCATCCCCGACATGGCGGGCATTGCGCGCGGCAAGATCATCCCGCGCAGCAAGTTCGAATCGGGCGAGTCGATGCGCTTGCCGCAAGCCGTGATGATCCAGACCGTGACGGGCGATTACCCCGAAGACGGGAGCCTTACGGGAGTCACCGACCCCGACATGGTGTGTGTGCCCGACCCCTCGACGATCCGCATCATTCCGTGGGCCATCGATCCCACCGCACAAGTGATTCACGACTGCGTGCATTTCGACGGCACGCCGGTCGAGATCTCGCCGCGCCGCGTGCTGCGCCGCGTGCTCGACCTTTATGCCGCGAAGGGCTGGAAGCCGGTGATCGCGCCCGAACTCGAGTTCTATCTCGTCGATATGAATAAGGATCCAGATATTCCGCTCGCGCCGCCCATCGGCCGTACGGGCCGTCCGGAAACGGGCCGTCAGGCCTATTCGATCGAAGCGGTGAACGAGTTCGACCCGCTTTTCGAAGACATCTACGAGTACTGCGATATTCAGGGCCTCGAAGTCGATACGCTCATCCACGAAGTGGGCGCGGCGCAGATGGAAATCAACTTCCTGCATGGCGATCCGCTCAATCTCGCCGACCGCGTGTTCCTCTTCAAGCGCACGGTGCGTGAAGCGGCGCTGCGCCACCACATGTACGCCACCTTCATGGCGAAGCCCATGGAGAACGAGCCGGGCTCGGCCATGCACGTGCACCAGAGCCTCGTTTCGGCGGAAAGCGGCCAGAACCTCTTCACGGGTTCGGACGGCAAGCCGACGGACATGTTCTACGCGTATATCGCGGGCATGCAGAAGTACACGCCCGCGCTCATGCCGATCTTCGCACCGTACATCAACTCGTATCGCCGCCTTTCGCGTTTCATGGCCGCGCCGATCAACGTGGCATGGGGCTACGACAACCGCACGGTGGGCTTCCGCGTGCCGTATTCGTCGCCGGCTGCGCGCCGCGTGGAAAACCGCATTCCCGGCGTGGACACCAACCCGTACCTCGCGATCGCCGGCACGCTGGCCGCAGGCTATCTGGGCATGACGCAGCATCTCAAGCCCACCGAGCCGCTCGTGAGCGACGGCTACTCGCTGCCCTACCAGTTGCCGCGCAACCTCGAAGAAGGCCTCACGCTGATGGGCTCGTGCGAGCCGCTCAAGGACATTCTCGGCGAGAAGTTCGTGCGCGCCTACCTCGCGCTCAAGGAAACCGAATACGAAGCCTATTTCCGCGTGATCAGTTCGTGGGAACGCAAGCACCTGCTGCTGCACGTGTAGACGAAAGGAGAGACAGCAATGAGCTATCGAATCGACGCCCCCGCCAGCGCGCTGCAGGACGTGCCGACCACGCTGCGCGCGCAATCCAGCCGAACGACGCGCTCGACGAGCGAGTATCGCGCGCTGGACGCCGCGCATCACATTCACCCGTTTTCCGACATGGGCTCGCTCAACAAGACAGGCAGCCGCGTGATCGTGAAAGCGAAAGGCGTGTACCTGTGGGACTCGGAAGGCAACCAGATCATCGACGGCATGGCCGGGCTCTGGTGCGTGAACGTGGGTTATGGCCGCAAGGAACTGGCCGACGCCGCCTACGAGCAAATGCAGGAACTGCCCTTCTACAACACGTTCTTCAAGACGACGCACCCGCCGGTCATCGAATTGTCGGCGCTGCTCGCACAGCTTTCGCCCGAGCCGTTCAACCACTTCTTCTATTGCAACAGCGGCTCCGAAGGCAACGACACGGTGCTGCGCATCGTGCATCAGTACTGGCACACGCAAGGCAAGTCCTCGAAGAAGGTCGTCATCTCACGCCGGAACGCGTATCACGGTTCGACCATCGCAGGCGGCACGCTGGGCGGCATGGGCTACATGCACGAGCAGATGCCCTCGAAGGTCGAGAACATCGTGCACATCGACCAGCCGTACTTCTATGGCGAAGCGCAAGGCAACCTGTCGCCCGAGGAGTTCGGCCTCGCGCGCGCGCAGCAGCTCGAAGCGAAGATTCTCGAAGTGGGCGCGGAGAACGTGGCCGCCTTCATCGGCGAACCGTTCCAGGGCGCGGGCGGCGTGATCTTCCCGCCCTCGACCTACTGGCCGGAAATTCAGCGCATCTGCCGCAAGTACGACATCCTGCTCTGCGCCGACGAAGTGATCGGCGGGTTTGGCCGCACCGGCGAATGGTTCGCGCATCAGCACTTCGGCTTCGAGCCCGACCTCATCACGATGGCCAAGGGCCTCACGAGCGGCTATGTGCCGATGGGCGCAGTGGGCATTCACGACCGCATTGCGAAGGCGCTCATCGAGAACGGCGAGTTCAATCACGGCCTCACGTACTCGGGGCATCCGGTCGCCGCCGCCGTGGCCGTGGCGAACCTCAAGCTGCTGCGCGACGAAGGCATCGTCACGCGCGTGAAGAACGACACCGGCCCGTACTTCCAGCAACGCCTGCGCGAGACGTTCGCCAATCATCCGATCATCGGCGACATCTCGGGCGCGGGTCTCGTGGCGGGCCTGCAGCTCGCCGAAGATCCGAAGGCGCGCAAGCGCTTCGCGAATGGCGGCGATGTGGGCACGCTCTGCCGCGACTTCTGCTTCAACGGCAACCTCATCATGCGCGCCACGGGCGACCGCATGCTGCTCTCGCCGCCGCTCGTCGTCACGCGCGGCGAGATCGATGAAATCGTGTCGAAGGCGAAGAAGGCCATCGACGCAACTGCGCAACAACTGGGTCTTTCTTAACGCGACTTGTCCACGGCGGGCGGCGCAACGGGGTGCTGGGCCTCCCGCCGATCTTCATCTTCAGGGGAAAGCAACATGAGTGTTAGTCATCTTCGTCATGCGGTCGCGATCGCGGCCCTCGCAGCGTGTGCAGGCCTCACGGCCATTCCGAGCGAGCCAGCGCACGCGGCCGACGGCGATCTGAACGTCTACAACTGGTCCGACTACATTGCGAAAGACACGATCCCGAACTTCGAAAAGGAAGACGGCATCAAGGTGAAGTACGACAACTACGACAGCGACGACACGCTGCAAGCCAAGCTGCTGGCCGGCAGCTCGGGCTACGACATCGTCGTGCCCACCTCGAACTACATGGCTAAGCAGATTCAGGCCGGCGTCTACCAGAAGCTCGACAAGTCGAAGATCCCCAACCTCGCGAACCTCGATCCCGTGCTCATGCACATGATCGCCGACGCCGACCCGGGCAATCAGTACGGCGTGCCCTGGGCGTTCGGCACCGACGGCATCGGCTACAACAAACAGGCGGTGGAAAAGGCGCTCGGACCGAACGCACCGGTCGATAGCTGGGCGCTCGTGCTCGATCCGCAAAATCTCTCGAAGCTCAAGGGCTGCGGCGTGTCGTTCCTCGACCAGGCCGTGGACGTGTTCGCCGCCACGCTGCAATACATGCACAAGGACCCCAACAGCACGAACCCCGCCGACTATCAGGCCGCATTCGAAGTGCTGAAGAAAGTCCGCCCGTATATCACCCAGTTCAATTCGTCGGGCTATATCAACGACCTCGTGAACAACGATATCTGCGTAGCCGTGGCATGGTCGGGCGACGTCGGCATCGCGCACCGCCGCGCCGAGGAAGCCAAGCGCTCGTATGACGTCAAGTTCTCGAACATGAAGGAAGGCGGCCTGCTGTGGTTCGACGTGATGGTCGTGCCCAAGGATGCACCGCACCCCGAAAACGCGATGAAGTGGATCAACTACATCTCGGACCCGAAGGTCAACGCGCAGATCACCAACGAAGTGTTCTACCCGACGGCGAACAAGGCCGCACGCCAGTTCGTCACGCCGGCTGTCGCGCAGGACGCGACGGTGTACCCGTCGGAAGACGTCCTCAAGAAGATGACGCTGATGAAGCCGATGCCGGCCGACATCCTGCGCCTCGAAAACCGTCTGTGGGCCCAGTTGAAGACCGGCCGCTGACACGCTGATTCCCCCCTGAAGGAAACAAGAAGGAGACGACGCGGAAGAGGGATCGCTCGACCCCTCTCCGCCTGAAGTGCGCAATTCCGAAGTCAGGCCGCGCGGCGCCGCCCCCCATTTTTGACGACGCGCGCGAGCCTTTCCCGAGCTCCGTTCGCAGTACTAATCGCGAGTCGCGCCAGCGCCCCGTGCGAGCCGGCTCGCGCCTGAAAAACGTGTACTGCGATCAGAAAGGAACCAAGGTCAGATCATGAATTCGACGTCTAAAGTCAACGCTCCAGAAGCGCCGCGCGCCGACGCGACCCCGGCAACGAACGATGCGTTCGTGCGCATCGAAAACGTCGTCAAGAAGTTCGGCGAGAGCACCGCCGTGGACAACGTGAGCCTGAACATCGCCAAGAACGAGCTTTTTGCATTGCTCGGGAGTTCGGGCTGCGGCAAGTCCACCTTGCTGCGCATGCTCGCGGGCCTCGAAACGGCCACGTCGGGCCGCATCTTCGTCGATGGCGAAGACCTCGCGTCGCTGCCGCCGTACCGCCGCCCCGTCAACATGATGTTCCAGTCGTATGCGCTCTTCCCGCACATGAGCGTGGAGTCGAACGTCGCGTTCGGCCTCAAGCAAGAAGGCGTGCCGAAGAACGAAATTCGCGAGCGCGTGGCCGACGCGCTCAACCTCGTGCAGATGGGCCGCTACGCCAGGCGCAAACCCCATCAGCTTTCCGGCGGCCAGCAGCAGCGCGTGGCGCTGGCACGCTCGCTCGTGAAGCGCCCCAAGCTCCTGCTGCTCGACGAACCGATGTCGGCGCTCGACAAGAAGATCCGCCAGAAGACCCAGCTCGAACTCGTGAACATCATCGAGAAAGTCGATGTCACCTGTGTGATGGTCACGCACGATCAGGAAGAGGCGATGACCATGGCCAACCGCCTCGCGGTGATGAGCGAAGGCCGCATCGTCCAGATCGGCTCGCCAGGCGAAGTCTACGAATTCCCCAACAGCCGCTTCTCGGCCGAGTTCATCGGCTCGACCAACCTGTTCGAAGGCAAGGTCGTCGAGGACGAGCCGGATCACATCTTCGTGGAAAGCGAAGACCTCGAAACGCGCATGTACGTGAGCCACGGCGTGAGCGGCCCGCTCGGCATGCCCGTGGGCATTTCGGTGCGGCCGGAGCGCGTGCGCGTGACGCGCGAAAAGCCTGGCACGCCGCACAACTGGGCGCGCGGCGTGGTCACGGATGTCGCCTACATGGGCAGCTATTCGCTTTATCACGTACGTCTGCCGGGCGGCAAGGTGGTCGTCTCGAACCTCTCCAGCTCGCACCTCATGAACGAGGGCGCGCCCGCCTGGAACGACGATGTCTACGTGTCCTGGTCGCCGGCCAGCGGCGTCGTGCTCACGCAGTAAGGAGGCCTCAATCATGAGTACCACTCTTCCCACCACGCCTCGATCCGGCCGCGCAGCCGCAGACGCCCGCCGCGGCGCGCTCGCGCGCTTCTTCTCGCGATTCGTGCCGTCGGGCCGCACCGCCGTGATCGGCGTGCCGTTCATCTGGCTCACGCTGTTCTTCGCGCTGCCCTTCGTGCTCGTGCTGAAGATCAGCTTCGCCGACCAGGTCATGGGCATTCCGCCCTACTCGAACCTGGTCGAGATGAAGGACGGCATGGTGCACTTCGCGCTGCAACTCGGGCACTACGCGTTCCTGCTGCAGGACAGCCTCTATATCGCCACCTATATCAGCTCGCTGAAGATGGCGGCGGTCTCCACCATCTTTTGCCTGCTGATCGGATACCCGATCGCCTATTACATCGCGCGCTCCAACCCAGCCACGCGCAACCTGCTCATGATGGGCGTGATGCTGCCGTTCTGGACGTCGTTCCTGATCCGCGTGTACGCGTGGATCGGCATTCTGAAGGACGACGGCCTGCTCAATCACGCGCTCATTGGCATCGGCCTGATCGATTCGCCGCTGCGGCTCTATCACAGCGACGCGGGCGTCTATATCGGCATGGTCTATTCGTACCTGCCCTTCATGGTGATGCCGCTCTACGCTCACCTCGTGAAGATGGACCTCACGCTGCTCGAAGCCGCCTACGACCTGGGCGCCAAGCCCTGGGTGGCGTTCACGCAGATCACCTTGCCGCTTTCGAAGAACGGAATCATCGCGGGCAGCCTGCTCGTGTTCATTCCCGCGGTGGGCGAGTACGTGATTCCCGAACTGCTCGGCGGCGCCGACACGCTCATGATCGGCCGCGTGATGTGGGACGAGTTCTTCAACAACATGGACTGGCCAATGGCCTCCGCCGTCACGGTGGCGATGGTGCTGCTGCTGCTCGTGCCGATGGCGATCTTTCAGTACTACCAAGTCAAGGAACTGGAGGAAGGCAAATGATCAAACCCAACCGTACGCTCTCCACCGGCGTTCTCACGCTCGGGTTCCTGTTCCTCTATATCCCGATCATCAGTCTCGTCGTCTACTCGTTCAACGAATCGAAGCTGGTCACGGTGTGGTCCGGCTTCTCGCTCAAGTGGTATGCGGCGCTGTTGCAGGACGAAGAGTTGCTGAGCGCCGCATGGCTCTCGCTGAAGATCGGCCTCATGACCGCATTCGCCTCGGTTGTGATCGGCACGTGGGCCGGCTTCGTGCTCGCGCGCATGGGGCGGTTTCGCGGCTTCACGCTCTACACCGGCATGATCAACGCGCCGCTCGTGATTCCCGAAGTCATTCAGGGCATCTCGCTGCTGTTGCTCTTCGTCGCGCTCGAACAGATGCTCGGCTGGCCCAAGGGTCGCGGCATCGTGACGATCTGGATCGGCCACGTGATGCTGTGCGTGTCGTATGTCGCGATCATCGTGCAGTCGCGTGTGAAGGAGATGAACAAATCACTCGAGGAAGCTGCGCTCGATCTCGGCGCCACGCCGCTCAAGGTGTTCTTCGTCATCACGCTGCCGCTCATCTCGCAGGCGCTGCTCTCGGGCTGGCTCCTCTCGTTCACGCTTTCGATCGACGACCTCGTGCTGTCCGCATTTCTTTCCGGACCGGGCTCGACCACGCTGCCGCTCGTCGTGTTCTCGCGCGTGCGCCTCGGCCTGAACCCGGAGATGAACGCGCTCGCCACGCTCTTCATCAGCGCGGTGACGATCGGCGTGATCGCCGTGAACCAGCTGATGAGCGCACGCGAGAAGAAGCGCATGCGCGACATGCAACTCGCCTTCGTCCAGCCCGATGCCGCCGAAGCTATCACGCCAGCCGCGCCCGCTGGCGCAGTCGGTGCGCCGATCGGTCGCCGCGCCGCCTGATGTGGATTGCCAGGCAGGGAGGGGCGGCGTACGCCGCCTCTCACCGAACTCGAACTCGAACTGATTGCAATAACGACCCACAAGGAGAATCTCGATGAAGAAGAAGTTAATCTGTCTGCTGGTGGCCGGGGCGCTGCCAGGGCTCGCGCTAGCGGACTCGACCAGCGAACAGATCAAGGCCCTGCAGGCACAGTTGAATGCCCTGCAAAAAGAGGTGAAATCGCTCAAGACCGAACTGGCGCAATCGAAGACCACGGCGAAGACCGCACCCGCAGCGCCGGTCCTACCGGCCACCGCAGCCGCGCCGGTCGTGGACATCAGCTCGCCCGATTACGGCAAGGCGCAGGCAAACCTGACCAACGACCAGGTCGATGCGATGAAGCAGCAGATCGCGAGCCAGCAACTCAAGGTCGATTCGCTCACCGACGCCGCCAACACCGGTCCGCTCGCGGGCCTCTCGATCACCGGCTACATCGACCCGACGTACATCTACAACCGCGCGCCGGGCACCTCGTCGTTTCTGTTCGCGAACCACACCGGTGCGTATAACTACTTCAACAGCACGTTCGGCGACGTCTATCTCGACATCAAGAAGACCTTCGGCGTGGGCCCGATGGCGCCTTCTGCCGAAATCACGCTCATGCCCAACCGCGGCAACGGCATCACGCTGCTGCAGAACGAGCACGGCGAGATTGGCAACAATATCCTGAACACCGCCGTCGTGACCGTGCCGGTGACTTCCACGGGCACGTTCGTCGCCGGTCTCATGCCGAGCTTCGGCGGCTACGAGGTGCAGCAGTCGAACCAGATGCTCACGCTCACGCACAACCTGCTCTACGACTTCTCGGATCCGGGCAGCTATGTGGGCATTGGCTGGAATTACACGCCGGACGGCAGCCAGTGGGCGTTCAAGTTCATGATCGGCAACGAGCAGTACCGCACCAATGGCGCGGTCGTGCAGACGGGCCAGAACGCGCTCGGAGACCCGATCACCACCAGCAACAGGATCCCGACGTTCACGGCGCGTGCCGACTACACGTGGTCCAGCGCACTCGACATCGGCGGCTCGTTCAACATCGGCCGCCAGACGCTGCCGAGCGCATTCGATTCGACGACGGGCCAGGCCGTGTACGGCGTGGGCGGCCAGGCGTCGAGCTCGGGCGGCTACTTCTTCTTCGGCGAAATGGACGCGACCTACACGCTCGCGGACATCCAGTACAGCGCCGAAGTCGATTACGGCCAGCAGCAGCGCGCGGCGTTCAACGGCGGCAACGCGCAGTGGTACGGCTTCTCGCTGCTCGCGCACCGCAAGTTCAACGCGCCGGTGGTGGGCCGCATGGGCGTGACGGCGCGCTACGACCTGCTCGCGAACGGCAAGAACGGCGGCGGCGGCGGTGGCATCGTGCTCAACTCGAACGGCATGGACCCGTACAACGGCTTCGGCATTGGCGCCGACTGCCTGGCGAACTCGAAGGCCGGCGGCGGCTTCGGCTTCGAGTGCAAAGGCGCAACACGCCAGGACGTCGCGCTCGACCTGCTGTTCTACCCGACGCAGCAGATCCAGGTGAAGGTGGAATATCGTCACGACTGGGCCACGCAGCGCGTGTTCCTGAACAGCGACGGCTCGTACGGCAAGAGCAACGACTTGCTGGGCGCGCAGTTCATCTACTCGTTCTGATGAAGTCGCGGCGGGCGCCGGCCTCGTGCTGTCGCCCGCCGTTTCCTGATTCGCTTTCCCTATGCTCAAATTCGCCAATCAGCCTCACGCCCCGTCCTGGTACGCGGCCACCGCCAACGACACCACCGCGCACCCCACGCTCGAAGGTGCGCTCGATGCCGATGTCTGCGTGGTCGGCGCGGGCCTCACGGGGGTTTCGGCCGCGCTCAACCTCGCCGAACGCGGCCATCGCGTCGCGCTCGTGGAAGCCTCGCGCGTGGGGTGGGCCGCAAGCGGGCGAAACGGCGGGCAGTTGATTGGCGGCTTTGCCTGCGATATCGACACGTTCGCGCAGTTCATGTCCGAAGCTGAGGTCCGGCAGATCTGGGACATGGGCCTGGAGACGCTCGACATCGTGAATCGGCGCGTCAAGCAGCACAACATCGACTGCGCGCTCACGGCCGGCTATTTCACCGCCGCAAACAAGGCGCGCGACGTGGATGCGCTCAAGCGCTGGCGCGACGAGGCGGCGCAGCGTTTCGGCTACGACCGCTTCCAGTACGTGGACGGCGACGGAGTGGGGCGCTACGTGGCGTCGTCGCGCTATCCCGGCGGCCTCTATGATCCCGATAGCGGGCATCTGCATCCGCTGAACTACACGCTCGGGCTGGCGCGCGCGGCGGTCGAAGCGGGCGTGCGCGTGTACGAAAACAGTCCCGTCACGCGACTGCGTGAAGAAAGCGGCGCGCATGTGGTCGAAACCGCGCGCGGCAACGTACGCGCGAAATTCGTCGTGCTCGCATGCAATACGTATCTGGGCGATCTCGCCCCGGCGCTCTCGCGCAAGATCATGCCCGTGGGCACCTATGTGATCGCCACCGAAAAGCTCGGCGCCGAACGGATGAACGCGCTGATGCCCGCTCAAGCTGCCGTATGCGACAGCCGCTTCGTGCTCGACTACTTCCGTCCCGCGGCGGACACACGCCTGCTCTGGGGCGGCAAGGTGAGCTATTCCACCTTCGCGCCACCCAATCTGGGCGAAGCCATGCGCCGCGACATGCTGAAAACGTTTCCTCAACTCGCTGATGTGAAGGTGGATTACGCGTGGGGCGGCTACGTGGACATCACGATGAATCGCGCGCCGCACTTCGGGCGCCTCTCGCCAACGGTGTATTTCGCGCAGGGGTTCTCGGGCCACGGCGTGAACGTCACAGGGCTCGCGGGCACGCTGATCGCCGAAGCGATCCACGGCCAGGCCGCGCGCTTCGACCTGTTCGGCAAGATCCGTCACCGCGAATTCCCCGGCGGCGCTACACTGCGAACCCCTGCCCTCGTGCTCGCGATGGCGTGGTATCGAATGAAGGACCTGCTTTGATGACACTCGACCTCGACGCCCAGGCGGACGCCCTCGCCCGCCACTCGTACTACGAAGCCACCGCCACGCGCCCCGCCGACGACGACCCCGTGCTCGAAGGCACGCTCGACGCCGACGTCTGCGTGATCGGCGCGGGCTTCGCCGGGCTCTCGGTCGCGCTCGAGTGCCGCGCACGCGGCCTTTCGGTCGTGGTGCTCGACGCCCATCGTCCCGGCTGGGGCGCCTCGGGCCGCAACGGCGGGCAGACGCTCGTGGGCTTCGCGAAAGACGAAGTGCTCGAAAAGCAGCTCGGCACGCAAGGCATACGCGCGGCGTGGGCGCTCTCCATCGAGGGCGTGAAACTCGTGCGCGAGCGCATTGCGCGTTATGGCATCGATTGCGACTTCACGCCGGGCTATCTGACCGTCGCAACGAAAACGAAGCGCGTACCCGATCTACGCGCATGGATGGACGCCGCACGCACGCGCTGGGGCTACGATCGCCTCGAATGGCTCGACACCGACGCCACGCGCGCACGCGTGGCGTCGCAGCGTTATATCGCGGGCGTCTACGATCCGGTCTCGGGGCATCTGCATCCGCTCAAGTACTGTCTTGGCCTCGCCGCCGCCGCGCGCCGCGAAGGCGCGCAACTCTTCGCGCATACGCGTGCGCTCGAAGTCGTACGCGGCGCGCGGCCCGTCGTCAAGACCACACACGGCGAAGTCCGCTGCCGCTTCGTGGTGTCGTGCTGCAACGCCGCCCCGGGCGGTGTGCTGCCCGGCGGCGTGGCCGCGCGCATCGCGCCCATCGCCTCGTACATCATCGCAACGGAGCCGCAAGGCCGCGAGCTGGCCGACTCGTTGATCGCGCAACGTTCCGCCGTGTGCGACAACAACTTCTTTCTCGACTACTTCCGCGTCTCGGCGGACAACCGCATGCTGTTCGGCGGCCGCGCCGATTCGACAGGCGCCGCGCCCGAGCGCCTTTCAGCGGCCATGCAAACGCGCATGAGCGATACCTTCCCGCAGCTCGCCGGTGCCCGCGTGGAATACGCATGGGGCGGCTTTGTCGATGTCACGCGCAACCGCGCGCCCGACTTCGGCGCGATCGACCCGAATTATTACTATGTGCAAGGCTTTTCGGGGCACGGTGTCGCGCTCACGGGCATGGCGGGGCGTCTCGTTGCGCAGGCCATCGTCGGCGAGCGCGCCTCGTTCGATCTGTTCGCGCAGCTGCAGCACGCGCGCTTCCCCGGCGGCCCCGCGTGGCGGCGGCCCGCGCTGGAAATCGGCATGCTCTATCACCGCGTGATGGAGATGTTCTGACGCGGCACGCCCTGCACGAACTCCGGGCCTGTTATACCCTTGCGAAAGTCCGCCGCCCTCGCGCGGCGCACGCACTTCCTCTGCTTGATTCGCCTTTTCGCCAGGAGCAACAGCAATGGATTACGTCAGGTTCGGCTCGACAGGGCTGCAGGTTTCGCGTCTTTGTCTCGGTTGCATGACCTACGGCTTGCCCGAGCGCGGCACGCACCCGTGGACCCTCGGCGAGGACGCCAGCCGCCCGCTCATCCGCCAGGCGCTCGACGCCGGCATCAACTTCTTCGACACCGCGAACACCTATTCGGACGGCACCTCTGAGGAGATTGTCGGACGCGCGCTGCGCGACTTCGTCAAGCGCGACGACATCGTGCTCGCCACGAAGGTCTACAACCGCATGCGGCCCGGCCCGAACGGCCAGGGTCTGTCGCGCAAGGCCATCCTCACGGAAATCGACCATAGCCTCAAGCGCCTTGGCACCGATTACGTCGATCTCTATCAGATCCATCGCTGGGACTACAACACGCCCATCGAAGAAACGCTCGAAGCGCTGCACGATGTCGTGAAGGCCGGCAAGGCGCGCTATATCGGCGCTTCGTCCATGCATGCGTGGCAGTTCAGCAAGGCGCTCTACACCTCGCGCCTGAACGGCTGGACCGAGTTCATCAGCATGCAGGACCACGTGAACCTGCTGTATCGCGAGGAAGAGCGCGAAATGCTGCCGCTGTGCGCCGACCAGGGCATTGCCGTGATGCCGTGGAGCCCGCTCGCGCGCGGCCGCCTCACGCGCGACTGGAACGAATCGAGCGAGCGCGAGGCCACCGACAAGTTCGGCAAGACGCTCTATGGCGCCGATGCGGACAAAGCCATCATCGATGCGGTTGCCACCATCGCGCGGGCGCACAACGTCTCGCGGGCGCAGGTCGCGCTCGCGTGGCTGCTGCGCAAGCCCGCCATCACGTCGCCGATCATCGGCGCGTCGAAACCGCAGCATCTCGAAGACGCTGTCGCCGCGCTCTCGCTCAAGCTCTCCGACGAAGAGATCAAGACGCTCGAAGCGCCCTATCTTCCGCATGTGATTGCGGGCCATCAGTAAGCGATGAAGCCGCCGGCAGACGTTCACGCATGATGCGCGCGAGCGTCTGCATGAGCGTGTCGGCAACTTGCGGCGGCGTTTCCGCATAGCCGAGCAGGAAGCCGTTGTAGCGCGTGGCGTCCGGTGCATTGACGCAATACGCGCTCAACGGCGAGAGATGCAGGCCGTGTGGGCGCGCGGCTTCGCTCACATCGGCATCGGAGAGCGGCGCATCGAGGCGTACGCTCAAATGCATGCCGCCCGCGTCTGCCGACACCGTCATCATGCCGGCCAGGTGTTTGTCGATTGCGGCGACCAGGCCGTCGCGGCGCTCTTCATAGAGCTTGCGCATGCGCCGCAAATGGCGCGCGTAGCGCCCGCTTTCGATGAATTCCGCCAGCGCCAGTTGTTCCGCCACGCGCCCCTGGCGTACGAGCGTGTGATGCGCCTGCGCGAACGGCGCCGCCACACGCTGCGGCACGATCATGAAGCCGATGCGCAGCGCGGGAAACAGCGTCTTGCTGAAGGTGCCGAGATAGATCACGGGTGCGTCGTCGGCGAGGCCCTGGATCGACGGCAGCGGCGGTCCGTCGTGGCGCAGCTCGCTGTCGTAGTCGTCCTCGACGATCCACGCGCCGCACGCACGCGCCTGCTCGATCAGCGCGAGCCGTCGCTCGAGGCTCAGCACGCAGCCCAGCGGATACTGGTGCGACGGCGTGAGATAAACGAGTCGCGGCGGCCGCTCGCGCCATTCCTCGGGGCGCGCCGCCATGCCCGCCGCATCCACGCTCATCGGCACGAGTTCCAGCCCGGCGGCCGTGAACGCCACACGCGCGCCGAGGTAGCCTGGATTTTCGATCCACGCGCGCTCGCCCTCATCCGCGAAGAGACGCGCGCACAGGTCGAGACTCGACTGTGTACCGTCCGTGACGAACACCTGGCCGGGCTGGCAGCGCACGCCGCGCGACACGCGCACGTATTGCGCAATCGCCTGACGCAGCGCCGGCATGCCCGCGCTGTCGCCATAGCCGAGATCGTGCGCGCGCAACTCGCGCAATGCGCGCTCGACCGCCGTGCGCCATTGCGCGTAGGGGAACGCGTCCAGTGCGGGTACGCCTGGGCGCAGCGCTTTCGAACCGTCGCGGCCCGCGCGGCGCGGCGGCAATTCGCGCACGCGGCGCGCAAGCGCAGGCAAGGGATCTTCGCGCTGCGCCGTGTGGGCAGGCGTTGCCGCTGCGCCGGCGCTGACCGCGTTGACGACCGAACCATGGCGCGTAGCGCTGACGAAGCCCTCTTCCACGAGCCGCTCATACGCATAGAGCACCGAATTGCGCGCGATCCCGAGCTGCTCCGCGAGCGCGCGGCTCGACGCGAGGCGCGTGCCGCGGCCAATGTCGCCGTCGAGAATCGCGCGGCGCAGGCTCTCGTACAGCAGGTCCTGCTGCGTGAGCTTGCGCACGGCGCGCTTCGCATAGGCCGTCATCATCAACGCGTAGTCCAAACCTCTGGCTCCATTGCTTTTGGTTTCGGTGGGACTAACAATGGTGCCACAAGTCGCTTACGCTTGGGAGTCCGGGCAAGCCTGCCGACAAGGAGACAACGCATGACCGACACGACGCTGCAAGTTCGCGCCGTCGCACCCGACGATTTCGCTGCATGGCTGCCGCTTTGGGACGGCTACAACCGCTTTTACGGCCGCTTCGACGCCACCGCGCTGCCGGAGCACATCACGCGCACGACCTGGTCGCGCTTCTTCGACGGCTACGAGCCTATGCACGCGTTCATCGCCGTGCGCGGCGAACGCGTGCTCGGCCTCGTGCACTTCATCTATCACCGCAACACGATTCTGGAAGGGCCGATCTGCTATTTGCAGGATCTCTTCACCGTGGAAGACGCGCGCGGCCAGGGCGTGGGCCGCGCGCTGATCGAGGCCGTGTATGCGCACGCGAAGGCGTCGAATTCGTCGCGCGTGTACTGGCACACGCACGAGACGAATCACACGGCGATGCGGCTTTACGACGACGTGGCCGTGAAGCCCGGCTTCGTCATGTACCGCAAGGACGTTTGACAAGGCATGTGAAGCGACTCAGGCGAGATCCTTGAGCAACGAGGCGCGCACCTCGCCGTCGATGGTCTGCGTCGACACGCGGTAATTCGGATGATCGCAGCCTATCGTGAGCGTGGCGCCTTCGCGCAGGCGCGTTTTCATTTGCGGCGTGAGTTCGAAGCGAACGAAATGCACCGCCGAGGTCTTTTCGGCGTTCTCGCGTTCGAGGTCCTCATCGGCAATCGCGTAGACGGGCGACTCGCCATCCACCTGCACGAACACCTTGTCCTCGATGCCGATCAGCCGCGCCAGCGCCGCGCGCCGCTCGACTTCACTTTCGTACTCGAGCTGCATGGTCGCCTTCAGGTTGCCGCCGTCGGGCACGAGCGGCAGATAGGCCGCGAGTTCGCCCTGAATGCCGTCTTCGTCGAAGATCTTTTCGATGTGCAGCATCTCCTGGATCTGGTAGCGGATCGTGGTCTCGTCCTCGAACAGGAAGGTGAGGTGATTGCCGAGCGACACCACGCGCTGCTTCTTGTGCTCGATGATGCGTTTGCGCATATCGCCCCGCACCCTGGCGTAGGCTTCCAGCGTCAACAGCGAATTTCTCGCGATCGTCATGAGTCGTGCCTCGTGAATGTTGCGGGTTGGCGTCGGGGCCTAAATGCCATAGGCGCGGCGCAGCAAGGTAATGGGGTGAGCGAGCGGCGGCTCGCCTAGCTGGTTCTCTTGGATGCCCTGCGCAATGTGATGCCCCGCGAGCTGGCAATCGGACGAGATGAAGTTCGGCCCGGCCTGGCCTGGCTCGGCCTGACCCATTTGCTTGAACACGGGCGTGCCGATCTTCATCGACATGGCGTGGAATTCCTTCTTCACGCCGAACGTGCCCGCGTGGCCCGAACAGCGCTCGACCACGGTCACTTTCGTTTCGGGCACGAGCGAAAGCAGGTCGAACGTCTTGCGGCCGATGTTCTGCACGCGCGCATGACACGGCACGTGATACGACACGTTGCCAAGCGGCGCACGGAAATCGGTCTTGAGCAGGCCGTCGCGATGACGCGCCACGAGATACTCGAACGGGTCCCAGAACGCGTCGCTCACGGCTTTCGTGTTGGCGTCGTCGGGGAACATCAGCGGCAGTTCGTGCTTGTACATGAGCACGCAGCTCGGCACCGCGCCGATCAGCGCATAACCTTCGCGCGCGTAACGCGCGAGCATCGGCATGTTCTGCGACTGCTTGTGCGCCACGCCCTCCAGATTGCCCTGCTCCAGCAGCGGCATGCCGCAGCACCATTCGCTCTTCACCAGCTCGTAGGGAATCTCGTTGTGGTCGAGCACCGCGAGCAGATCGTGGCCGATGCCGGGCTCGTTGAAGTTCACGTAGCAGGTCGCGTAAATGGCGACCTTGCCCGGCGTGCGTTCGCCGTCGCGCACCTCGCTCGAGGCCGCGCGTTTTGCAGCGTTACGAAACTTGTGCGTGGCGAAGTCGGGCAGCCACGCCTTGCGATCGACGCCCAGCATGTCTTCCATCGCGCCGCGCATCGCCTTCGTGTGATTGATGGCGTTGACTGTTTGCGTGACGACGGGAATACCGGCGATCTGGCCGAGCGCGTCGGTATTCGAGAGCACGCGGTCGCGCAGCTTCACTTCGCCCTTGCGATAGTGAACGGCCTTGGCGCGCAGCATCAGATGCGGAAAATCCACATTCCACGGATGCGGCGGCACATAGGGGCACTTCGTCATGTAGCAGAGATCGCACAGATAGCACTGGTCGACGACCTTGTCGAACGACGCCTTGTCGACGTCGTGCGCTTCGCCGCTATCGGTTTCATCGACGAGATCGAACAGCGTGGGGAACGCGCCGCATAGCGACACGCAGCGCCGGCAGCCCGCACAGATATCGAACACGCGCGCGAGTTCCGTATCGAGCTGCGCCTGGTCGTAAAAAGCGTCGGAGCGCCAGTCGAGCGGATGGCGGGTCGGCGCTTCGAGACTGCCTTCCTTGTGGGGCATGACGTCTCCTGCTTTTATTTATCAGCCAAATACGCGGCTAGGTGGGCGCGCGCGAACGCGCGCCGGTGCTTGCCCGGCACGCGAAACAAAAAGCGCGCGCGTCATGGCTGCGTGCCGTCAGGCACGCAGCGACGCCCGGCCCGCCTCAGTCCGCCAGCACGTCCAGCGCCTTCGTATAGCGGTTGGCGTGGCTGCGCTCCGCCTTGGCGAGCGTCTCGAACCAGTTCGCGATTTCGTCGAAGCCTTCGTCGCGCGCGACCTTGGCCATGCCGGGATACATGTCGGTGTATTCGTGCGTTTCGCCCGCAATGGCCGCCTGCAGATTCTGACGCGAGGTGCCGAACGGCAGCCCGGTTGCCGGGTCGCCTACCGCTTCCAGATATTCGAGGTGGCCGTGCGCGTGGCCGGTTTCGCCTTCAGCGGTCGAGCGAAACAGCGCCGCGACATCGTTTTGTCCTTCTACGTCGGCCTTGGCCGCGAAATACAGATAACGGCGGTTGGCCTGTGATTCGCCGGCAAATGCATCCTTGAGGTTCTGTTCCGTCTTCGAGCCCTTTAGCTGTGCCATCTGTGCCTCCATCGTTCGACCTGAAATGTGGGGACGCGACGCCATTCGCCTTCGTGCAATGCAGCATGCGTGGGCGAGTTCGCCGCACTATCAATCTAGGTTGTGGCGTTTGCGTTCCCAATTGTGAATTTCAATCCCGGTGATAGCGTAGCCGGGTTTACGCGGGCAGAAACGAGCGCAAACAGGGCCGCTCCAGGCACGCGCCATGCGTGCGACCATCTGTCCTGCACTCTTCACTTTGCGCGCGCGCGGAGTCGTCCTAGACTTGGAAATTGCCGACGCGCCCGATCAATTTTGCGGAGATGCCATGCGACTTACGATCCTGATCAACGGTTCCGATCCGACCGTCAATCACGACTATGCAGTGCTCTGGCTCGACACCGACCAGCAACGCTGGTCCCGCGAGTCTCACGAAGGGATCGACCTGCCAGAATGGGGTGAATTGCGCGACACGAATGGTGTCACATCGCTCTGCGCACCGCTCGAAAACGAGCCGCTGTGCACGCTACGCGGCCTGCACGTGAACCGCCGCCAGGAAATCAGTTCCGCACACGGCGACGCGACATGGTCGTGCGAAACCTCGCACTCGCCAATGGAAGGCCAATGGCGCCTCCAGGCCGTGGACCGCCAGATGGTCCGCGCCGAGCATTCGCTTTTTGCAGGCTGAGTCGTTGTTGATGATTTGACCGATTGAATGCAGGCGGCATCATTTGCCGCCTCGCTCCTCGCGCAGCAACGCAACGCTGCCGCGCTCATTGCATCTGTTTGTGCGTCACCTCTCGCTTGCGCCCGCCCTTGAGCGGGCGCGCGTTTTTTTGCGCCGCGTTTTTCTCCCGCCTCCACGCGCCGCCATGTGCCCGCTATACTTTCAGCCCGCTTGATCCCACCCCAGTCCAGCCTGTCCTTTCGATGAAGAAGCTGTTTGCCTCGCTTGTTGCCTCCCTGCTGCTCGCCGCCGCGAGCCATGCAATCGCCGCACCGGCCTGTTCGCAATTCGTGCCCGACGGCCAGTTCCCGACGCTCACGAATCAGCGCATGGCGCCGAAAACGCGCATGCTCTGCTATTCGGATTTTGTCGTGCTGCATTCGGGCGTCACGCACGGGCCGCTGTGGTCCGCCGAGCATCTCACGCGCGATCACCTCGAAGCCGCGAAGGACATGACGCGCACGAACCGCTTCTTCGAAGACGACCGCCTGCCCGAAGGCGAAGGCGCGACGCTCGCCGACTACAAGCGCAGCGGCTTCGACCGCGGCCACATGAGCCCCGCGGGCAACCGCTGGAACGCACAGGCCATGGCGGAATCGTTTTCACTCGCCAACATGGTTCCGCAGAATCGCGACAACAACCAGCGCCTTTGGGCCCATATCGAAACCGCCGTGCGCAAGCTCGCGTCGAAGTATGGCGAAGCGTATGTCGTGACCGGCCCGCTCTTCACGGGCGCACAGCTCCAGACGATCGGCGCAACGCGCGTGCTCGTGCCGACGCAGATCTTCAAGGTCGTGTACGTGCCTTCGCAGCAGCTCGCGTTCGCAATCGTCGCGGACAATACGGCTGTCGATCGCTACGACGTGCGCTCGGTACGCGATCTCGAAGCGCAGAGCGGCATTGCGTTCCCGGGCATTCCGGCGAATGTCGCGGCAAAGGAAAAAGTCTCATTCAATGGCCGCGGCTTTGCCGTGAGCAAATGGGGCTGGTAGGCGCGCCCCCGTCACGCAGAAGGAGGATGGAACGGTGTTCGACGCATACGCAAATGACAACGACGTGCTTAACGTACAAGGCGACGCGCTCACGCTCACGAACGGCACGACGCGCGTGACGCTCGCCGGCACGCTGGAACTCACGCGCGACAAGCGCGGGCTCGCCGCCGCGCTGGCGCTGAAGGCGGCGCTCGACGACGTCGTGAAGAAACTGCAGGCCGACCCGCACCTGCCCGCGAAGGTCGCCGACGAGCCGGACCAGAAGCCCGGCGTCGTCGACAATCCGTTCAACTGAGCAGGCGCGCGCGAAACGTGCGCGTTAGAAAGGCTTGCCTTCGCTCTCGCTCCAGGCGCGCGCCATGAGCGTGTTCGAGGGCAAAGTTTCGTCGAGCAGCTTCTTCGCGCTCTGCGCACCCGCGATCGGCAGGCCGGTGGGATCGATCGCGCCGATCTGCGCGAGCACCGAAGCCTGGTCCCAGTAGATGTGCTCGTTATAGAGCTTGTTGCCGCGAAAGCAGATCACGGCGAGCATCGGCACTTCGAAGTATTTGCCCGTGGGCGCGAGGCCCGGCAGCAGCCAGTCGATCTCGCGGTCGTGCGTGCAGCAGAAGATGAACTCGTCCACCACGCGGTCCGAGCCGATCGTGCGCGAGATCGGGATGAGGCGCGTGTCCTCCGGGTTCGAATGCACGAAGTGGTGCGTGTAGAAGCGCTTGAGCTCGTCGTGGCCCACGCCGCCCGTCATCGTGGGAATGTGGTTGACGTAGGGCTGCGCGACCATGGTCGGCATCACGTCGCTCGGGTTGCGCGCCACGAATTCGTGATAGCAGTGCTCTTCCCACAGCGCGTTGAAGTCGTAGATCGGGCCGAGCACTCGGCGCAGCATGGCGAGCGTGCGCGAGTAGGCCATCATCGTGGCGGGCTTGTCGTACGTCTTGCGCGAAGACGAAGCGAACGCGTGATCACAACCCGGATACGTATACAGCTCGGCGCCAGGCTTGCCCGCCAGCGCCTGCGTGATGCGCTCGCGCGTGGCGGCGTCGCAGTGGGCGTCGTCGGCGCCGAAGTGCAGCATGAGCGGACACGTGATGCGCGAGGCTTCGTCCAGATGGTTTTCGAGGCCCACGGCGTAATAACCGATCGCGCAATCGACATCGGTGCGTGTCGCGCTCAGGTACGCGAGCTTGCCGCCCAGGCAGAAACCCACCACGCCGGCCTTGCCGCGGTGCTGCGCATGCGCGCGCAGCGCGGCAAGCGTTTGCGCCACGTCCTGCATCGCGAGATCGACGTCGAAGCGCTCATAGAGCGAGAACGCCTTCTGCGCGTCAGCGCCTTCGTAGCCGAGATCGACGTTCGGCTCCAGACGCCAGAACAGGTCCGGCACCATCACCACGTAGC
The DNA here is from genome assembly GCF_026343935.1 of Paraburkholderia sp. CNPSo 3076. NCBI lineage: Bacteria > Pseudomonadati > Pseudomonadota > Betaproteobacteria > Burkholderiales > Burkholderiaceae > Paraburkholderia > Paraburkholderia sp. CNPSo 3076. The sequence continues at coordinate 311,877 of NZ_JAPMAL010000003.1, forward strand.
CTTCCTCGGCGTAGCGGTCGGCGAGCGCGCGCATGACCCGTTCACGCCGAAGATCTCCTGCAGCAACACGAGGCCGGGGCCGCTGCCCTCGGGCGGCAGCGCCGTGTAGGCGCGGAATTCGCCGCCGTCGTGCGACTTCACCTGAGTCCATTGTCCGTTCATTGGGGCTGTCTCCTCTCTTGGGTGCAGTTAGTTGCCGTAGGTTAGCGTCGATCTCGCGCCGCGGCAGCGCGTCGAACCATTCGCGCCGCGCCGAAGCCGCCCGCCATCGCGAGCGGCGGCAGCGCCGACTCGCCGCGTATCCATGCGTACTGCGCCAGCTCGGTCATTTCCTTGTCGCCGCGGCTGTCGCCATAAGCGTAGAGCGTGGCGGGCGCGTTCTCCCCCCACCACGCGCGCAGCCGCGCGACCTTCTCCGGCCCCCAGCAGTTGTTGCCCGCCAGATGGCCCGTGTACACGCCATCGCGCCATTCGAGCTCGCTCGAGAGCACAGTGCCGATGCCGACTGTCTTTGCCCACATGCGCAGATAGATCGACGGCGACGCGCTCACCAGCACGACCTCATGTCCGAGCGCCTGGTGTTCGGCCACGCGCGCGAGCATGTCGGGGCGCAGCAGTGCGGGGAGACGGCGCTCGACGAAGCGCTGCGCGGCGGCTTCGAGCACCTCGCGCCGCACGCGTCCCAGCGCGGCGTACAGGAAGCGCGCCTTGGTCGGCCCGCGCGACGACCAGCCGAGCGGGACGCCGATGAGCGAAGGCAGGCAGCGCAGCGCGGCGGCGGTGAAGCGGGCGGGGCCGGCGGCGTCGAGCATGAACGCGCGAAAGCTGTCGGACGTGGTGATGGTGCCATCAAAATCGAATGCGGCGACGACGCGGTCGTTCATGAAGCGATATGAGCCTGACGTGGAAGGGAAAGGCGACGCGGCTGGGCGCGCCGAACGGGCGTCATTGTCGGCGCAAACGCGATCCGGCTGCAACGCGGCCCAGGCGCGCTGCGCGATGTTGACGTAATTCGTCAACATGTATCGATATGGACGTGCATGGATGCCGAAGCCTGAGCGTCATTGCGCGTTTGACGCCAGACCCGCGACATCGACGATCTCGATTTCGCCGTAGCGCAACGCGAGCCACCCCTCGCGCTCGAACTGGCGCAGGATCTGGTTCACCGTTTGCCGCGAGAGCGCGAGCATCAGCGCGAGATCCTCCTGCGGCACGTTGATCACGCGGCGCGCGCACGGCATGCCTTGCGTACCGGCCGCCTCGCCGTACTCGTTCGAGAGCAGCAGCAACCGGCGCGCCACGCGCGCGGAAGCGCCCAGCAGCGCGGTTTCCTCGATCGCGTCGAACGCGAGACGCAGCTTTTGCGCGAGGAGCAGGCCAAGCGCGTGCCAGTATGCCGGCGTTGCGTCGAGCAGCGCCACGAGCGCCGCGCGCGGCATGTGAAAGAGCGTGGAGTCGCGCTCGGCGTAGGCGTCGTGCGTGCGCGCGCCGCCGTCGAAGAGCGCGATCTCGCCGAACCAGTGCGCCGGCCCGACCACGGCGAGCAGCGCCTCGCGGCCCGCGACGCTCGCCGCCCCCACGCGCACCGCGCCTTCCAGCACGCAGTAGAGACCGTCGTCGGCGTCGCCGCGCATGAAGAGGCGCTCGCCCGCCTGCAGCGTGCGCACGCGCCCCGCCGCGCGCAGCGCGTCGCGCAACGGTTCGGGCGCGCCGCGAAACCACGCGCTGCGCTCGAGCGCGGCGGACGGCGGACTGGCGGTGACAGGCGGGATGGAACGTGAGGTCATCGGGACAGGGTGAGCGGGGCCAGGCGAGTCACAAAGCGGCGCAATTGTCGGCTAGCCGAAGGTTTGCGCTCGTCAGCCCGACGATCATAATGATTTTGGAGACAAAGAGACACCCATGAGAAACCTGACCGAGCAACTCACCCAGTACGCGGCCTATCACCGCGACGCGCGCAACATCGGCACCCATTTCATCGGCATTCCGCTCATCGTGCTCGCGCTTGCGGTGCTGCTTTCGCGCCCGGTGATCGCGCTCGGGCCACCGGTTCCCGTCTCGCCCGCGTGGCTCCTGTTCGGCGCCGCGACGCTCTACTACCTGGTGCTGGACGTGCCGCTCGGCCTCATGATGGCGCTCGTCTGCGTCGCGTGCGTGGCCTTCGGCGCCTGGCTCGCGCAGCAAGGCACCGCCGCGTGGCTGGGCGGCGGCGTGGCGCTGTTCGTGGTCGGCTGGATCCTCCAGTTCGTCGGGCATATCGCGTGGGAGCATCGCAAGCCGGCCTTCGTCGACGATCTCATCGGCCTCATGATCGGCCCGCTCTTCGTGCTCGCCGAAGCGCTCTTCGGCATCGGCTGGCGCCCGGAACTGCGCGCGGCGATCGAGGCGAAGGTGGGACCGACGCGCATCAATCCGCCGCGCGCCCGGGAAGCGCGGCAGTAATCGGCCGTTGAACGGTCCTCAGCGCTCGAACCGTATGAGCCGCGCCGCGTGCACTGCCGTGAGCGCGACGGCGAGCCAGATCGGCACGTAAGTCCTGAGCTGGCGCATGCCGAGGTGCTCTCCCAGCAGCGTGACCGAAACGATCACGAGCAGCACCGGCTCGACATAGCCGAGGATGCCGAAGAGCGCCATCGGCAGCAGCCGGCTCGCCTTCAGGTACGAGGCGAGCGCGACGGTGCTGAGCACGCCGAGTCCGGGCAGCAGCACGAAGGCGAGGAACTTGTGCGCATCGAGCAGCGCGAGCGAGCCGCCCGCACGCGCTTCGATCAGCGCCACCGGCACGAGCAGCAGCATTTCCACGGCGAAGGTGACGAGCGAATCCGCGTGAATCTTGCGGCGCAGCACGAAATACGGCGGATAGCCGAACGCGACGAGCAGCGTGGGCCACGAGAACGCGTGCGTCGCCCACAACTCGTGCGCCACGCCCACAGCGGCGCACGCCACGGCGAGCCATTGCAGCGGTTCGAGGCGCTCGTGATAGTAAAAGCGCCCCACCAGCACCATGATGAGCGGCAGCAGGAAATAGCCGAGCGACACCTCCAGCATGCGCCCGTGCAGCGGCGCCCACAGAAACACCCACAGCTGCGAGCCCAGCAGCGCGGCGCTCGCCACCAGAGCGAGCGCGGTGCGCGGCTCCTTCACCATGCGCGCGACGAGCGCGCGCAACTGCGGCGCGCGCTTGCGCAGCACCAGCAGGGCCAGCGCGCCGGGCGCGGTCCAGATCACGCGCCACGCGAAAATATCGAGGCCGCCGAGCGGCGCGAGCAGGAGTGTATAGGCCGACATCAGCGCGAACAGCGCCGAAGCGCCCACGGAAAGCGCAATGCCGCGCCTCGGTTCGTACTGGTTCATCGGGACACGCGCTGACGGAAAGCGAAAACGCAGTGATCGCGAGCGGCGCGGTGCGTAGTTTTCGCACGCGCGGGTAAAAAGGTTGTCATTTGAATTGGATATTGAATAAGGCGCGGGCCGGCGAAAGCGTCGGCGAGACCGCATTCTAGTCGCGTTTGGGCGGCGGCAGGCGGCGCAAACCCACGCCGGACAAGGCGGGCACACGCCGTGCGCGCTCGACGATCTGGTGCAGGCCGAGCAATTTTGTCCGGCAGATCAGGCCACGATGGACTAGAACGTAAGTCTCGCCACGCCAGCCCGCCGTCGCCTTAACTGGCTGGAATTCGTGGCTGGAATTCGCTTCGACGAGCGAGATTTCACCAGGGCCGCTGGAGCCGCGCCCGGCTTATCCCGGAGCGCCACGCCAACGCCCGCCGCTGCGATTCACGACGCCGTCCCCAACGTCCAACGCCCCCTGGAGCCCGCATGCCATCTTCTGCGCCCCGCCACGCCGTTGCCGACCCCGCCAGCGCATTTGCCCTTTCCCCCGCCGCCAGCGCATTTGCCGCCGAAGTGCGCGCCGGTTTGATGCGCTCGCCGCAAAAGGAACTGCCGTCGAAGTATCTGTATGACGAAGTCGGCTCGGCCCTCTTCGAGGTCATCACCGTGCTGCCCGAATACGGCGTCACGCGCAGCGAAGAGCGCTTGCTCACGCGCTACGCGTCCGAGATCGTCGAGGCGCTGCCCTCCGACGTGAAAGTCGCCGAACTCGGCAGCGGCAGCGGCCGCAAGACGCGCCGCATTCTCGAAGCGCTTTGCCGCAAGCGCCCGACGTCGTACTGCCCGATCGAGATTTCGCGCACCGCGCTGCAGCTGTGCCGGCGCGAGCTGGCCGACATCGAGCGCATTTCGATCGTCGGCTACGAGCGCGACTATCTCGCCGGACTGTCCGAAGTGAGCCGCCAGCGCAAAGAGGGCGAGCAACTGCTCGTGCTCTTTCTCGGCAGCACGATCGGCAACTTCGCGCGCCTCGCGGCTACGCGCTTCCTGCGTGACATCCGCGCGATGCTGCGTCCCGGCGACACGCTGCTGCTCGGCACCGACCTCGTCAAGCCCGTGGACACGCTGATCGCCGCCTACGACGACGCCATCGGCGCCACGGCCGCGTTCAACCTGAACCTGCTGTCGCGCATCAACCGCGAGCTGGACGCCGACTTCGACCTGCACGACTTCGAGCACGTCGCGCCGATGCGGGCTTCGAATGCACGCGTCAGTGGGTCGAAAAGGAATGGGGATTCGCGGAGAGCCTGGTGGCCGTGAAGTAAGCGGCGTCCGAAACGAAAAAGCGGTGCGCCAAGATGCCTGGCGCACCGCTTTTTTATCGGGCGATGTTCAATGCTGCTCGAAGCGTTCGTAACGTTTTTCGCTCAGGCGTTCCTCGCTTTCCACCGAACTGACATGCGCGGCCGGTGGCCCGTGGCGCAGCCACGAAAGCATGCGGTCCACCTGGTTCGCCGTGCCCTGGATCACGGCTTCGACTGAGCCATCCTCCATGTTCGCGACGTAGCCGCGAATGCGCAACGCGTGCGCCTGGCGCACCGTCGCGTGACGAAAACCCACGCCCTGCACCGTCCCGCGCACGCGCACGTAATACGTTTCGAGGCGCGTATCCAGATCCGGTTCGCTCATTGTTCGTTTCTCCATGCAGGCTTTACGGTCGGCATTGTAGACGCCAACGCGCGCACGCGCCGCCCCGCGGCACGTACAATCCGTGCCACGCCGCCGCGCCGACACCGAACATGGAAACGACCCAGCAATGACCGACACCTCCCGAGCCAACCGCGATCTCGTGCTGATCACCGGCGCGTCCGGCTTCGTCGGCTCGGCCGTCGCCCGCATCGCGCAGGAAAAGGGCTATGCCGTGCGCGTGCTGGTGCGCGCGACGAGCCCGCGCAAGAACCTCGAAGCGCTCGACGCCGAAATCGTCACCGGCGACATGCGCGACGCCGCCTCCATGCGCCGTGCGCTCGACGGCGTGCGCTACCTCTTCCACGTGGCCGCCGACTACCGCCTGTGGGCGCCCGATCCGCACGAGATCGAGCGCGCCAACCTCGAAGGCGCCGAGGCCACCATGCGCGCGGCGCTCGACGCGGGCGTGGAGCGCATCGTCTACACGAGCAGCGTTGCCACGCTCAAGGTCACGAGTTCGGGCAACTCCGCCGACGAAACCTCGCCGCTCACCCCCGAGCAGGCCATTGGCGTGTACAAGCGCAGCAAGGTCCTTTCCGAGCGAGCCGTGGAACGGATGATCGAGCGCGACGGCCTGCCCGCCGTGATCGTCAATCCGTCCACGCCGATCGGACCGCGCGACGTGAAGCCCACGCCCACGGGCCGCATCATCGTCGAAGCGGCGACGGGCAAGATTCCCGCGTTCGTCGACACCGGCCTGAACCTCGCGCACGTGGACGACGTGGCAAACGGCCACTTCCTCGCGCTGGAACGCGGACGCATTGGCGAGCGCTACATCCTCGGTGGCGAGAATCTGCCGCTGCAGCAGATGCTCACCAACATCGCCGGCATGGTGGGCCGCAAGCCGCCCACGATCGCGTTGCCGCGCTGGCCGCTCTACCCGCTCGCGATGGGCGCGGAAGCCGTGGCGCGCTTCACGAAGCGCGAGCCGTTCGTGACCGTCGATGCGCTCAAGATGTCGAAAAACAAGATGTATTTCACGTCGGCGAAGGCGGAACGCGAACTGGGTTATCGCGCGCGGCCGTATCGCGAGGGCCTGAAAGACGCGCTCGCGTGGTTCCGCGAGGCCGGCTATCTGAACGCCAAATGAGGGAAGCCGAGGAAACTGTTACAACTTTTCTTGCGACATGCGTACAACGCCTGAAGGGCAATGCGCGCAAGCTGCGGGTAGAATCGCGGGTCTTACCTGAGAAGCTCGCATGAATCTTCAAGACCAGATTGGCGTGCTCGAAGCGGGCGTCGATCAGCTCCTTCAGGCCGCCGCCGCCGCGCACGCACCGCGCGCCGATGAACGCGCCGCCGCAGTTCCCCAGCAGGACACTCCCATTGCAAGCAGCGAAGCGGAGCAAGCCGTCGCTGAGCAGCCGCACACCGTCGCCGTCGATACGGCCGCGGAGGGTGCCGATGCCGCGGCCGCAGAACCCGTTGAAGCCGTCAATGCAACCGTGACCGACACTGCCGAAGCCATCGAACCCGCTGCCGAGGCGGCCAACGCTGCGTCTGCGCAGCACGAATTGCACGTGGCGCGCCCGTCGCAAAACGAGATCACGCTGACGATCGGCGGCCAGACGGTGACGCTCAACGCGCTGCAAGTCGGCCAGATGATCGAGGAGCTGGCGAACGCACGCGCTTCGATGCAGCCCGAACCGCCGCCCGGCATTCCGCAAGGCTGGCGTTTCGCATCGACGAAGAATCCGATGATGGCCGTGCAGAAACAATCGAGCGGCGACCGCCTGCTGGTGCTGCGGCACACGGGCCACGGCTGGGTGCCGTTCACGTTCTCGCCCGACATCGTCGTGCAGATGTACATGCTGCTCACGCAGCGCTAACGCGCGCGCGGACACCATCAAAATAAAAAAAGCCGTCGAAACCGACGGCTTTTTTTATTGGCGGCGCCTGGTTACGAGCGCCTCAACGCCCCTGCACCGGCGCCTGCACGCGCGCCTTCCACTGACCGCCCTTGCCGCGCCAGAAGCGCCATGCCGACGCGAACGTCGCACCCACGTAGAACAGCGCGACGAGCGGCAGGAACGGCGCCCACAGCGGCGAGCGCCGGTAGTAGGCGAGCATGGGCGCGTAGGCGCAGCACATCAGCGCCCAGGCGATCCACGCGGGCCAGCCCTGCGGCCCGAGCACGAGCGCGACCACGGGAGGCGCGAGATAGATGACCGTCATGCCGAGCAGCGTGCCCGCCAGCTGCCACGCCGAGTAATGCAGCTGCGTGAAGGCCGTGCGCGCGATCATGTTCCAGATGTCTTTCCACGAATCGTACGGGCGCAGCGACACGCTCTTCGCGGCAATGTCGAGCCGGATCGGGTGATGCCCTTCGCCGCGATGCTTGATGCGCGCGGCGAGGCTGCAGTCGTCGATCAGCTCGGCGCGGATCGACTCGATGCCGCCCGCCTCTTCAAGCGCCTGGCGGCGCACCAGCATACAGCCACCGGCCGCGGCCGCCGTGCGGTTCTTCGGGTTGTTGACCCACGAGAACGGATAGAGCTTCGCGAAGAAGAACACGAACGCCGGTATCAGCGCCTTTTCCCAGAAGGAATCGCAGCGCAGCCGCACCATCAGCGAGACGAGGTCGCGGCCTTCGGCCTGCGCGCGCACCACGAGCTGCGCGAGCGCTTCGGGCGGATGGCCGATGTCGGCGTCGGTGAGGAGCAGGTAGTCGGCGGGCAGCTTGAGCGTGCGCACCGCCTCGATGCCCTGCGACTGCGCCCACACCTTGCCCGACCAGCCCGCCGGCAGCGGCTTGGCCGTAATCACGCTGAGCTTTTCCGGGCGCTGCAGCGCGAGCGCGGCGGCGCGCGCGGCTTCCGCAGTGCCGTCGGTGCTGTGGTCGTCGATCACGATCACGTGAAACTCGCCGCCGTAGTCCTGCTGGAGCAGCGAGCTGACGGCCTCGCCGATCGCGTCGGCCTCATTGCGCGCCGGCACCACGGCGCACGCGGCAGGCCACCCGGCCGCGGGCTCGACGATCGGCAGCGGCTCGGCCGGGCGGGCGCGCCAGAAACCGCCGCGCCCGAACAGCAGCACGAGCCAGATCAGCAGCGAGAGACAGGAGACGGCAAACAGAATGGTCGTAGTCATGCGTTGTTACTCTCGATCGAAGGGGCGCGCACGCCCACGCGGCGCGACAGCCACATGGCCGCCGTGCGCAGAAGCACCACGGCCCAGTCGGGTGCGCGCAGCGCAGGCCGCGCGCGGAACACATCGTAGTCGTTACGCTCGATGACTTCGAGCATGCGCAGGCCGCCGTGCACGACGCTGCAGAGTTCGAGGCCGAAGCGCCCCGGCACGCGCAGTGCGAGCGGCGCGCCGCTTACCATCAGCGCCTTCGCCCGCGCCACTTCGTTCGACATCAGCCCGCGCCAGGCGTCGTCCACGACGCCAGCGGCGATCTGCGGCTCCGTCACGCCGTAGCGCTGAAGATCCGCGAGCGGCAGGTAAATGCGGCCGCGCGCCCAGTCGGCGCTCACGTCCTGCAAGAAGCTGACGAGCTGCAAGGCGGTGCAGATCGCGTCGGAATCGGCAAGATTCTCGGGCGTTGCTGCGTGGATCAGATGCAGCATCAGATGGCCGACCGGGTTCGCCGAACGACGGCAAAAGTCCAGCAGTTCGAAGCGGTCGGCATAGCGCGTCGTGTCGATATCCTGATCGAACGCCGCGACGAGGTCGTAAAACGGCGCGAGCGGCAGGCGGCACTCGCGCACCACCTCCGCGAGCTGCGCAAACAGCATGGGGTGCACGCGCGCGGGCCGGCCTTCGGCCACGGCATTCAGGCCTTCGCGAAAATCGGCGAGGCGCGTGTGGCGTTGCTCCGGGCTCCAGTCGCCTTCGTCCGCGATGTCGTCGAGCGTGCGCGCGACGTGGTAGATCACGCCGACAGGCGCGCGCAGCGCCTTCGGCAGCAATACGCGCGCTACCGGAAAATCGTCGTAGTGGTCGGGTTCCATCAAGGCGTCCAGAATGGGGTCGTATCCCCGGGCGCCATCCAGGCGACCCGCAAGACGCCATATTTTAAGGGTTCCCGGAGTATGTTGCACCGCGCAACGCCCGGACGCCGGCTTCGGGCGCCGTGCTGCCCAGCGTGCGCGACGCGCGTTGCGCGGGCCGTGGGAGCGCCACGCAGCGGGCTTTTCGGGAAAAATTGGACGCTAACCGGGCTGCGCCGTCGCGCGCACGCCGCACTTGCGCGTGCTCCACACAGCAAACGAAAGGCGAAGGGGTTAAAATGCGCGTCTGGTTTTTACTCCGTCACCCCTTTGGCGGATTTTTGCATCCTTAATAATTAGACAGCCGCAGGCGATCAGGTCATTTTTACCGATTCGCTCGCCTTTGCGGCAGTCGGAGTTCGCCACCTTATGCGAGTGATCCTTGCCCAACCCCGCGGCTTTTGTGCGGGGGTTGTCCGCGCTATCGAAATCGTCGATCGCGCACTGCAGAAACACGGCGCGCCGGTCTACGTGCGCCATGAAATCGTCCACAACCGTCACGTGGTCGAAAACCTGCGCAACAAGGGAGCGCGTTTCGTGGAAGAACTCGACGAAGTGCCTGAAGGCGCCGTGGCGATTTTCAGCGCCCACGGCGTGGCCAAGACCGTGGAACGCGCCGCCGAGGAACGCGACCTCGACGTGCTCGACGCCACCTGCCCGCTCGTCACGAAGGTTCATGTGCAGGGCCGCCAGTACGTCGCGGCGGGCCGCACGCTGATCCTGATCGGCCATGCCGGTCACCCTGAAGTGGAGGGCACGATCGGCCAGATTCCCGGCACCGTGCTGCTCGTGCAGAGCGAAGCCGATGTTTCGAAGCTCGATCTGCCGCTCGATGCACCGCTCGCATACGTGACGCAAACCACCCTTTCGGTGGACGACACGCGCGGCATCATCGACGCGCTGCTCGCGCGGTTCTCCGACATCGTCGGTCCGGACACGCGCGACATCTGCTACGCGACGCAGAACCGCCAGGCAGCGGTGCGCGAACTGTCTGATCAGGTGGACGTTCTGCTCGTCGTTGGCGCGACGAACAGTTCGAACTCGAATCGTCTGCGCGAGATCGGCAGCGAAACGGGTGTGCCGAGCTACCTCGTCGCCGACGGCTCGGAAGTAAAGGCCGAGTGGTTCGCCAATGTGCAAACGGTCGGCATCACGGCCGGCGCATCGGCGCCTGAAGAAATGGTTGAGAACGTCATTGACGCGCTGCGCGCGTTGGGGCCTGTCGAGGTGTCGACGATGGCGGGCCGTGAAGAAAAAGTCGAATTCAAGCTGCCGTCGAAGCTCTTGCAACCGCTCGTCGCGCGCGAAGTTTAAGGAGGACACGTTTTGTCTATTCCGCTGCTACAAAAAGTCCGCGTTGGTTCGTATATCTTCCGCCAGCATTTCAGCGGCAACAAACGCTATCCGCTCGCGCTCATGCTCGAGCCGCTGTTCCGCTGCAATCTCGCCTGCAATGGCTGCGGCAAGATCGACTATCCGGATCCGATCCTGAACCAGCGCCTGTCGCTGGAAGAATGTCTCGAAGCCGTCGATGAGTGCGGCGCGCCGGTCGTTTCCATCGCAGGCGGCGAGCCGCTCCTGCACAAGGAAATGCCGCAGATCGTCAAGGGCATCATGGCGCGCAAGAAGTTCGTGTATCTCTGCACGAACGCGCTGCTCATGGAAAAGAAGATGGACGACTACCAGCCGAACCCGTACTTCGTCTGGTCAGTGCACCTCGACGGCGACCGCGAAGCGCACGACCACTCGGTCTCGCAGGAAGGCGTGTACGACAAGGCCGTCGCGGCGATCAAGGAAGCCAAGCGCCGCGGCTTCCGCGTGAACATCAACTGCACACTGTTCAACGACGCCGTGCCCGAGCGCGTGGCGAAGTTCTTCGACACGGTCGGCGAGATCGGCGTGGACGGCATCACGGTGTCGCCGGGCTATGCGTATGAGCGCGCCCCGGACCAGCAGCACTTCCTGAACCGCGACAAGACCAAGAACCTGTTCCGCGAGATCTTCAAGCGCGGCAACAACGGCAAGAAGTGGTCGTTCAGCCAGTCGAGCCTGTTCCTCGACTTCCTGGCCGGCAACCAGAGCTACCAGTGCACGCCGTGGGGCAACCCGGCGCGCACGGTGTTCGGCTGGCAAAAGCCGTGCTATCTGGTCGGCGAAGGTTACGTGAAGACCTTCAAGGAGCTGATGGAAACGACCGACTGGGACAAGTACGGCACGGGCAAGTACGAGAAGTGCGCGGACTGCATGGTCCACTGCGGCTTCGAAGCCACCGCCGTGATGGACACCGTCGCGCATCCGCTCAAGGCCGCGCGCATCGCCCTCTCGGGCCCCCGCACGACGGGCGCGTTCGCGAAGGACATCCCGCTCGAAGGCGCGCGTCCGGCTGAGTACGTGTTCTCGCGTCACGTCGAGATCAAGCTCGAAGAGATCAAGAACTCGGCCAAGACGAAGAAGCCGGCCACGGTCGCGGCGAGCTAAAGCGGTTTTCGCCACAGGCGAATGAAACGCGAAAAGGGCGCAACGGTTTTAGCCGTTGCGCCCTTTGTCTTTTTCGTCACTTCGCGCTGAATGGCGACACCGTTGCATTCGCTGTGGTCGTGCTCGCCGCCGCAGGCGTCCACCGGTACACCACCGCGCTCGCAGCGTTGTAGTTGTCCTTCGTCACGACATACTCGCCCGTCGAGCGCCGATACGCGCGCAGCCCGTACATCGAATCCACGTCATTGCCCACGTACACCGCGTTCGAGTTGCTGTTGATGAGCGTCGTGTCGATCGCGCCCGTGGTGAGGTTGAACGCATCGATGTTCGGCACGGTGTGCACGTAGCCCACGAACAGATAGTTTCCGGCGGCCGCAATCGATTTGGGATTCGCACTCGTGAGCGTGATCGCCGGATTCGGTGCGCTCGTATTGCCCGCGAGCCAGCCGTGATACACCTCGACGCGCGTGCCGACCGCCGTCCAGTCGGTGATGCTCGCGTCCTCACCCGTGAGTATCATCGTGTCGCTTTCGGGCAGATAGACGATGCGGGTGAGCCGCGAGATCGTGGCGGGAATCGGCGTGGTGGTCGCGGCGCCCCAGAGCGGCTTGCCGGTCGAGTCGAAGCCGGACAGCGGGTAGTGGGAAATGACGTTGGTCTTGTCGAGGCCGACCCACAGATCGCCCTTGCTGTCGAGACAAAAGCCGTTGCGCACCGGGGCTGTCGTATTGAACGCCGTTCCCGGCAACGTGTAATCCGGAATCGCGATATAGCCGCTCGCCGCATTGAAGTGGAAGAAGTAGAACGTATCGGGATTCTGGCCGGCCGCCACGAGAATGCGCTGGCCGCCCACGCTCGCCACCTGCGCGAAATGCTCGCCGCGCGCGGTGTCGGCGAGATTGATGCGCGGGTCGGACGGATACGTGATCGGGTCGATGGTGTTGGCCACGAAGGTGCCCCCAGCCGTGCCCGAATAGAGGTTCATCCCGCCGTAGAACAGCGTGCCATCGGTGCCCGGATCCGGCGCCGCGTTGCCTTCGAAGTTGAGCGACTGAAGCTTCCAGCGCAGCGTGCCGGTGCCGTCGTAAGCCTGCAGATCGGTGCCGCCGTTGCGGCCGAGGTCCCACGAGCCGCCCCACGGATTGTTCAGCACGTACAGCGTGCCCGCGGAATCCTTGCCGATGCCGACCACACGCGTAAAGCGCTTGTCGCCCACCTGCCCCTTGATGCCCGTGGTCGTGTCGAGATAGCCGCCCAGCACGCCGAACGTGCCGGTTTGCGAAGGCGTGCCCGCTACGCTGAAGGTCTTGATGTTCATGTCTGGACCCGAGTCGCCGATCATCAACTGTGAGGTCTGCGAATCGAAATACAGCGACGACGGCCGCGCCGTGGACGCCAGCTGGATCGTGTTCAGGAGCTGGCCACCGGCGCTGAATTCGAGCACGGCGCCCGCGCTCTTCTGGGCGACCCAGAGGTTGCCGCCCGCGTCGAGCGTCAGCGCGCCCGGGCCCGCCACGCCGATATCGCGTTGCCAGACGCCGTCCGTGGTGTACACGCGCACGCGGTTGCCGGGGAAATCGCTCACGTAGAGCAGCGAGCCGGAGGTCGCGAGTCCGGTGATGACATCGGCGAGCTTTTCGGTCGTATCGGCGCTCGCGGCGATCAGCAGGTCGCGCGCGCCGCTCGTGCGGTTGTAGCGCCCCACGTTGCCGCTGCCATACGTGGCGTTGTACTGCATCGCGACGAACAGCGAAGTCGCGTTGCCCGTGATTGCGCCGCCCTGGAAGTCGCCGTGCCCGCCGATCGAACCCAGGTTCTGGCCGTTCTGGTAGATCGCCACGCCGCCTTCGTTCTCATCCCACATCGACGACGTGTAGATGACGCCTTCGGGCGCGACCCACATCGAGCGGGCCACGTTGCCCACGTGCGTCGCGTTGGTGCCATAGGTGTTCGCAATCCAGTCGGTGGAGTATTGCGCTTCGCAAACGGGCGTAACCGTCGCGGTGAGAGCGGCGGCAAGCCAGGCTGCGCCGATTCGATGCAAGTTCATGAAAGATTTTCTGATTCGTACACCTTACGGTGCAACGGTTGAAGATGCGGCGTTGCCCACGCGGCAAACGCGCAGTCTGATTCCCGACGATTCGAATCCGTGCGCGCCGCCGCGCGCGGCGTCATGCGTCGAACTGGTGTGGAACTTCGTCAAAGTTAACGGCAGCCGCACTGCAAGAATTGAGTGCTTTTTGAGCGAACGCCGAGCCGCGAAGATTACAGGCGTAAAAAAGGCGCGACGGCCTTCGCCGTCGCGCCTCATGCTGAACGTATCCGCTCAGTCGGCAGTCAGCAGCACTTCCCTGCGCCCGACCCATAGCGGGCGTTTTGCCGCTCGCGGAAAAACTCCTCGTAGGTCATGACCGGGCGGTCGGGATGCGTCTCGCGCGCATGCGCGACGTAGCCCTCGTAGTCCGGCAAACCGACCATCAAGCGCATGGCCTGGCCGAGATAGCGCCCGGCCGTCTGTACGTTGTCGCGAAGTCCCGAGAACATGATGTGCTCCGTTCAGTAACGTCGATTCAATGCACGCGATTCGTCACGGCCGCCGCGCCGCCAGCCGGCATCGCCTGATACGGCGTTTCCTGCACGGTCGGACGGTCGATGCGGCGCGCACGCGCAATCGCGATCAGGCCATACACAACGATGCTCACCACAACGAAGATAAACAGGCCCGAGAGCGCGGCATCGACGTAGTCGTTGAAGACCATGCGCTGCATCTGCTCGAGCGACTTGGCGGGCGCGACGATCTTGCCATCCGCGATCGCCGCCGACAGCTTCTGTGCGTGCGCGACGAAACTCACCTTCGGGTTGCTGTCGAAAATCTTTTGCCAGCCCGCCGTGAGCGTGCAGATGAGGAGCCACACCGTAGGCAGTGCCGTGACCCACGCGAACTTCTCGCGCTTCATCTTGAAGAGCACGACGGTGGCGAGCATGAGCGCGATGCCGGCGAGCATCTGGTTCGAGATGCCGAAGAGCGGCCACAGCGTATTGATGCCGCCAAGCGGATCGACCACGCCCTGGTAGAGGAAGTAGCCCCACGCGGCCACGCACAAGGCCGTGGCAATCAGGTTGGCCGGCAGCGACTCCGTGCGCTTGAGCGACGGGTGGAACGTGCCGAGCAGGTCTTGCAGCATGAAGCGGCCCGCGCGCGTGCCCGCGTCGACGGCGGTCAGGATGAAGAGCGCCTCGAAGAGGATGGCGAAGTGATACCAGAAGGCCATCATCGCCTCGCCGCCCACCACCTGGTGCAGGATCTGCGCCATGCCCACGGCCAGCGTCGGGGCGCCGCCGGCGCGCGCGACGATGGTCGTTTCGCCCACGGCCTGCGCGGTGTGCGTGAGCATCTCCGGCGTGAGCACGAAGCCCCAGTGACCCACGGTTTGCGCGACGGCGTCCGGCGTCGTGCCAAGCACGGCGAGCGGTGCGTTCATCGCGAAGTACACACCCGGCTCGATCACCGAGGCGGCTACGAGCGCCATGATCGCGACGAACGATTCCATCAGCATCGCGCCGTAACCGATGAAGCGCGCGTTGGTTTCGTTATCGAGCAGCTTGGGCGTCGTGCCCGACGAGATCAGTGCATGGAAACCCGATACCGAACCGCATGCGATCGTGATGAAGAGGAACGGGAACAGGTTGCCGGACCAGACCGGGCCCGTGCCGTCGATGAACTTCGTGAAAGCCGGCATCTTCAGTTCCGGCGCGACGATCAGAATGCCGATCGCGAGCGCGAGAATCGTGCCGATCTTGAGGAACGTCGAGAGGTAGTCGCGCGGCGCGAGCAGCAGCCACACCGGCAGCACCGAAGCGACGAAGCCATAGCCGATCAGGATCCAGGTGAGCTGCGTGCCCGTGAACGTGAACCAGGCTGCCAGCGTGGGCGAATCGTGCACGTGCTGGCCGAAGGCGATGGAAGCCATCAGAAGGACGAAACCGATGATCGAGATTTCCCCGATCTTGCCCGGGCGGATGTAGCGCACGTACAGGCCCATGAAGATCGCGATGGGAATCGTCGCGGCCACCGTGAACGTGCCCCACGGCGAATTCGTGAGCGCCTTCACCACGATCAGCGCGAGCACCGCGAGAATGATGATCATGATGAGGAAGGTGCCGAACAGCGCGATCACGCCGGGCACCGGGCCGAGTTCCATCTTCACGAGGTCGCCCAGCGAGCGGCCGTCGCGGCGCGTGGAGAGGAACAGCACCACGAAGTCCTGCACGGCGCCCGCGAACACCACGCCGGCGAGAATCCACAGCATGCCGGGCATGTAGCCCATCTGCGCGGCCAGCACCGGGCCCACGAGCGGACCCGCACCCGCGATCGCCGCGAAGTGATGGCCGAACAGCACGTATTTGTTGGTGGGCACGAAGTCGAGCCCGTCGTTGTGGCGCACGGCCGGCGTCATGCGCAGGCCGTCCAGCTGCAGGACCGTGCTCGCGATGAAGCGGCTATAGAAGCGATACGCGATCAGATAGACGCACACGGCGCAGATCACGATCCACAGTGCGCTGATTCGCTCGCCGTGCGCGAGCGCGATGGTGCCAAACGCGAACGCGCCAAGCAGCGCGACCAGCGTCCAGACGACAAAACTGGATGTCCGACTCATGCGGTGTCTCCATTGTGTTTTTAGCTTTGTGTCCGGCATCGGAACCGGACCCTCGCGCGCCGTCCACAGCATCGTGGCGAGGGCGGCGCATGCATGACGCATTGCGCCATGTCGTGGGCGGTAGTATTCGCTTTCAGACCGTCAGCCACAACCGGACAACTACGTAAGCGCGCTACGTAGAACTACGTAGGGAAGGCAACAGTTAGTTGCGTGCGCAACGATAGTCGTACCCGGCGCGCAACGCGTCGCGCAAGGACACCCTCTCGCGCGGCGCGTAAATTGGCGCCTGCGCCGCGCGCGCCCGGTTATGCTTGCAGACTCAGCTTCCGAACGCCGTCATGCCCGCCCCATTTTTCTTCGCCGATCGCCGCCTGAAGACGAAAATCTTCCTGCTCGCGGTCGTGCCATTCCTCGCAGCCATTGCAGGCATCGGGATCGGCGTGCGCCAGCAGGCCACGCAGCTCGCGCAAACGCAGCACGCGACCATGCAGAGCGCCTATCTGTCGAGCAAGGAGATCGAGCTGCGTCACTACGTGGAGCTGGCCACGAGCGCCATCGCGCCGCTCTACGCGCCCGAGGAAAACGCCAGCGCCGCGTTGCCCGCCCCCGAGAGCGAAGCCGACCGCCAGCTGGCCGCGCTAGCCGTGCTGCAGAAGATGGACTTCGGCCCCGACGGCTATTTCTTCGTCTACGACATGCACGGACGCTCGCTCATGCATCCGCGCGAACCCGCGCTCGTCGGCCAGGATCTCTGGAACCTGCGTGACCCGCAGGGCGCGCTCACGATCCAGCAACTGATTGCCGCAGCCCAGCGCGGCGGCGGCTACGTGCGCTATATGTGGCACCGGCCGTCCACGGGCAAGCTCGCGCCCAAGCTCGGCTATGTCGTGCCGCTGCCGCGCTGGGGCTGGATGATCGGCACCGGTATCTATCTCGACGACGTCGATTCGACGCTCGCGCACATCGACGAGCGCGCGTCCGCGAATATCGAGCACACCATTCAATGGCTCGGCGTGATTGCACTCGCGGGCGTGCTCGTGATCGCGCTCGGTGCGCTCGTGCTCAACGTGAGCGAGCACCGCAGCACTGACGCCAAACTCAAACGCCTCGCGCAGCAGGTAGTCGAGTCGCAGGAGCAGGAGCGGGCGCGGCTCTCGCGCGAACTGCACGACGGCATCAGCCAGATGCTCGTTTCGGTGAAGCTATTGCTGGAGTCGGCGCTGGCGCGCTTCGAGCGCGGCGAAACGCGCGTGCCTGCCGCCGAAGCGTCGCTCGCCACCGGCCTCTCACGTCTTTCCGACACGCTGCGCGAAGTGCGCAGCATCTCGCACGCCCTGCGCCCCTCGATGCTCGACGACCTGGGCCTCGCCGCCGCGCTGGAGCAACTCACGCGCGAGATGGCCGAGCAAACGGGCATCGAGATCGCCTTCACGCAAGCCCCGCCGAAGCCTGCGAGCCGCAAGGCGCCGGTGCCCGCGCTGCCGGACGCGGTCAATACCGTGCTCTTTCGCATTGCGCAGGAAGCGCTCACCAACATCGTGCGGCACGCGCAAGCGGCGCGCGCCGCGCTCACGCTGGAGGTCGCCGGGAGCGGCGTGACACTCGGCGTTGCCGACAACGGCCGCGGCTTCGACGTGGCGCACGCGCTGGCCGACCCGCGCGCGGGTCTGGGCCTACGCAACATGCGCGAGCGCCTGGAGGCGCTGGGCGGCCGCCTCGACATCACCTCGCAGCCTGGCCATACGCTCGTCACCGCGTGGGCGCCTATTGCGTCCAATACGGCGTCCAATGCAGCATCCCGAGCCGCCGCTGTATCAGGAACGCCGACATGACGATGACGAATGCAAACGTGAACGACTTGACCAGCCCCGGTGCCAGGCCCGCGCGCCTCGTCCTCGTGGACGACCATCCGCTCGTGCGCGACGGCCTGCGCGCACGGCTCGAAGCCGTGCCGGGTTTCGAGGTGGCAGGCGAAGCGGGCAACGCCGACGAGGCCATCGCGCTCGCCGCGTCGCTCGAACCCGATCTCGTGCTGATGGACGTGGGTATGGCCGGCGTGAACGGCATCGCGCTCGCGGGCATTTTCCACGAGCGCTTTCCGGCCATCCGCGTGTTGATGCTGTCGATGCACGACAACGTCGAATACGTGACCGAGGCGGTGCGCGCGGGCGCGAGCGGCTACGTGCTCAAGGATTCGCCGGCCACCGAGATCATCCGCGCGATCGAGGCGGTACTGGCCGGGCGCACGTATTTCAGCGCGGGCTTGAGTGCACGCATGATCCAGGCGTCGGCGCGCAGCACGCCCGTCGAGCGTCTCACGCCGCGCGAGCGGGATATTCTCGACGCGCTCGCGCAAGGTCTTTCGAGCAAGCAGATCGCGCAGCGCGAGGGGCTTTCGGTGCGCACGGTGGAAACGCACCGGCTCAACCTCAAGCGCAAGCTGGAGATCGAAGGCCAGGCGGAGTTGATCAAGTTCGCGGTGGAGTACCGCAGAAAGTGAAACGGGCGCTCCGGCTTACCCGGAGCGCCCGCAAAGTCACAGTGCGTGTGCAACCACCGATCGACGATCAGCTGCGCGCGTTGTGGTCGACGAGGAACTTGATGAGGCCGTCGATGCCGCCCTTGGCGATCTGGTCGGCAAATTGCGTCTGGTAGACCTGGATCAGCCACGCACCCATCATGTTGATGTCGTAAATCTTCCAGCCGTTGGGCGTTTGCGCGAGACGGTAGTCGATGGCGTCGTCGCCGCCGTTGCTGATCACATGCGACTGCACCACGGTGTCTTTCGCGCCCCCACCGGTGTTCGAGGGGGCGAACTTGAAGGTCACCTGGGTATCGCGAAGTTGCGAGAGCGACGAGGCGTACGTCTTCACGAGCAGGAGTTGAAATTGCTCATACAGCTTCTGCTGCTGTTCGGGCGTAGCCGTCGCCCAAGGTTTGCCAACGGCGATCCGCGTGGTGCGTTTGAAGTCGGTGGCGGGAACGAAATGGGTCTCGACCACCTGGGTGATCTTGTTCATGTCGCCGCCGCGTGCCTGCGGGTCGGCCTGCATCGCCTTCACGGTGCCCTCCACGGCGGCCTTGACGATGGTGTCCGGCGTGGTCTGCGCGAACGCGGCGCCCGAAACGCCCGTGAAACAGGCGGCGACGAAAAATGCGGTCAGGTAACGTTTCATACGCTCTTCTGGAACAGTGAAATTCAGGCGCCGGTACAGTGCGACTCAGTGCGTGCGGTTACGTGCAAGTGCAATCACGTAACGGTCGCGCCGCCGGCTGAGCCAGTATAACGGCTTTGGCAGATGCGCTGCCGGGGCGCCGCCTGAGCCCAGGTGTGCATGACCCGCGCCGGGACGGGCGGGGCCGGTATACTTGTGCGTTTCGCGTCAAAGAACCTAATTGACAGGGCCCCCTCGCCTGTATGCTGAAGCCATTCATCATTAGCCTCGTCGCCTGGTCGGTGCGCCGCGCGGCGTGGGTGATCACACTCGCGATCGTGCTTGCCGTGCTCTCCGGCGTGTACGTTGCGAAGCATTTCAAGATCAATACCGACGTCAGCGGTCTCGTGGAGAACACGGCCCAATGGGCCGCGTTGAGCGAAGCCAAGGACAAGGCGTTCCCGCAGCGCGCGAGCTCGCTGCTCGTGGTGGTCGAAGCCGACGCGCCCGAGCTTGCCGACGCCGCCGCCGACAAGCTCGCGCAAGCGCTCAAGGCCGACTCGCGCGAATTCAGCGCCGTCTCACAGCCCGCGGGCGGCCCGTTCTTCCAGCACAACGGCCTGCTCTTTCCGTCCACGGCCACCGTGCTTTCGACCACGGGCCAGCTCGTGCAGGCGCGCCCGCTCGTGAACCAGCTCGCGAAGGACCCGAGTCTCGCGGGTCTGGCCGGCACGCTCACGACCACGCTGCAACTGCCGCTCACGATCGGCCAGATCAAGTTGCCGCAAATGGCGAATCTGCTTGGCAGCGCCGCCACCGTCGTCGACGAGGTGCTCGCCGGCAAGCCCGCGGCGTTCTCGTGGCGCGCGCTCGTCGACAAGGACTCGGCCACGAAGCCCGCGTTCGCGTTCATCACCGTGCAGCCGGTACTCAACTTCGCCGCGCTCAAGGCGGGCGCGAACGCGTCGGAGGCGATCCGCACGACCGCCGCCTCGCTTCATCTCGACAGCGAATTCGGCGCGCGCGTGCGCCTCACGGGCGAACAGCCGCTCGCCGACGACGAGTTCGCCTCGGTGCAGGACGGCGCCGCGCTCAACGGCGTGATCACGCTCGTCGTCGTGCTCGTCATCCTGTGGCTCGCGCTGCGCTCGGGCAAGCTGATCGGCGCAACGCTCATCACGCTCGTGATCGGTCTCGTCATCACGGCCGCGCTCGGCCTCATGATGATCGGCTCGTTCAACATGCTCTCGGTCGCGTTCATGGTGCTGTTCGTGGGGCTAGGCGTCGATTTCGGCGTGCAGTTCGGCGTGAAGTATCGCGAGGAGCGCTTTCAGGACGAGCGGCTCGACGCCGCGCTCCTCAAGACGGCGCGCACCATCGGCGTGCCGCTCACGCTCGCGGCCATCGCCGTGGCCGAAAGTTTCTTTTCGTTCCTGCCGACCGCCTACAAGGGCCTCTCGGAGCTCGGGCAGATCGCGGGCGTGGGCATGTTCGTGGCGTACGTCTGCAACATGACGGTGCTGCCGGCGCTGATCCGCGTGTTCAATCCCAGGGGCGAGCGCGCCTCGCCGGGCTTCGCGTTCCTCGCGCCCGTCGACAAGTGGCTCGCCGAGCACCGCAAGCCCGTGCTGATCACCACGCTCATCATCGTGGTGGGCGCGACGCCCTTGCTGCTGCATCTGCGCTTCGACTTCAATCCGCTGCATCTTAAGGATCCGCATACCGAGTCGATGGCGACGCTGCTCGCGCTCAAGAACTCGCCGGTCATCTCGATCAACGACGTGAGCGTGCTCGCGCCGTCGCTCGAAGAAGCCGACAAGATCGCCGCGCGGCTCTCGAAGCTGCCGGATGTGGCGCGAGCCACCACGCTCAGTTCGCTGATTCCCGACGATCAGCAGCAAAAGCTCATGCTGATCTCGAGCGCCGCGCAGCAGCTTCTGCCCGCGCTCACGCAGCAGCCGTCCTCGCCCGTGACCGATGAAGTGCGCGTGCAGACGCTCAAGCGCGCGGCCAACCAGCTCTCGCTCGCCGCAAGCGACCATCCGGGGCAGGGCGCGGCCGAGGCGCAGCATCTGTCCGACTCGCTCGCGAAGCTCGCGAACGCGAGCCCGGCCACGCGCGACCGCGCGGAAACCGCCTTCAGCCTCACGCTCAAGCTCGCCTTCGCGCAGCTCGCGCGCCTGTTGCAGCCCTCGAAAATCACGCGTGAGAACCTGCCGCCCGAGATGGCGCGCGACTGGGTGGCACCGACCGGCCAGGCGATCGTGGACATCGCGCCGCGCGTGCCGCCGGGCGTCGATTCCAACGACGACGTGATGCTCGCGCGCTTCGCACACGCAGTGAAGGCGGCGGAGCCGAACGCGATCGGCGGGCCGATCTCGATCCTGCACTCGGCGAACGTGATCATCCTCGCGTTCTTCCAGGCAGCGGGGTGGTCGGTGCTGCTCATCACGGCGCTGCTCTGGATCACACTGCGCAATTTCGGCGACGTGCTGCGCACGATCATTCCTCTGCTGGTATCGGCGCTCGTCACGCTCGAACTGTGCGTCGTCTTCGGAATTCAGCTAAATTTCGCCAACATCATCGCGCTTCCCCTGATGCTCGGCGTCGGCGTCGCGTTCAAAATCTACTTCGTGATGGCCTGGCGCGCGGGGCAAACCGGCCTCCTGCATTCGAGCCTCACACACGCGGTGCTTTTTTCCGCCGCGACCACGGCCACGGCGTTCGGAAGTCTGTGGCTATCGCATCATCCGGGCACGTCGAGCATGGGCAAGCTGCTCGCACTGTCCTTGTTCTGTACGCTGATAGGCGCCGTGGTGTTCCAGCCGGTGCTGATGGGCAAGCCGCGCGCAAAGCGCCAGAGATCGGAAACTCAGGGGATCGACCAATGAAGAAGAATCAAGCCGCGCTCACCATGGCGGCGGCGGGCCTGGCGCTCCTCGTGACGTCGGGTTGCGCCACGGGCCCCGACCGCAAGCCGGGCGATCCGTTCGAGCCCGCGAATCGCGCAATTTTCACGTTCAACGACAAACTCGACACCTACATCGCGCAGCCGGTCGCCAAAGGCTACCAAAAGGTGACGCCGCAGCCGCTGCGCCAGGCGATCACGAACTTCTTCTCGAACATCGGAGACGTCGACAACTTTGCGAACAACGTGCTGCAGCTGAAGATCACCGACGCCGTCGAGGATCTGATGCGCATCGCGATGAACACGACCTTCGGTCTGGGCGGCTTGATCGACTTCGCGACGGCGGCGGGGCTGCCCAAGCATCATCAGGACTTCGGCCTCACGATGGGCCACTATGGCATGCCGGCCGGCCCGTATCTCGTGCTGCCGCTGTTCGGGCCCAGTTCGGTGCGCGACGGCATCGGCATGGCCGTGGACGTGAAGTTCAACGTCATCAACTACTTCGAGCCGGCGGTGCGCAACCCGATGTATCTCGCGGAGTTCATCAGCGCGCGCGCGGACCTGCTCGGCGCAACCGACCTGCTCAAGCAGGCCGCGCTCGACCCGTATTCGTTCGTGCGCGACGCCTACCGCCAGCAGCGTGAATCGCTGATTCGCGGCTCGCGCGGCAGCAATGCGCCGCTGCCCAATTACGGCGAACCGGGCGGCGACGAGACACCGAACGAGAATGGGGCCCCCAATTACGAGGACCCGGGCGAGTCGGGCGGTGCCGGCGGCGCGGGTGGCGCGGCCGCCCCCGGCGCTTCGAACAATGGTCTGCCGAATTACGAGGATCCGGGCGAGGGGAGCGCGGCGGGCGCTGCCGGGGCTGCGGCGACGACGGGTGCGGCCGCGGCGGGCGCGGGTCCGGGTGCGGCTGCGGCGGCCGGCACGGCGGGTGTCGCGGCAGAGGCGGCCGCTTCCGCACCGGCGACGGCATCCGCGCCTCTCGCGCCTTCGGGTGGGACGGCGGTGCCAGCGAAGCCTGCGTCGGCGCCCTGAAAGCAACATAGCGCCCCCGTTTGCGGGCCGGCGGCGTCTGAACGCAAAAAACCCGGCAACCTGGAAAGGTTGCCGGGTTTTTTATCCTGCCGAGCGCACCGCTCAATGCACTGAAGCGTCCTCGCTCTCGGCCTGGCGCTCCGCTTCGTTCGCCGCCGCGAGCGCCGTGGCGTCCGCCGTCGTCTGCACGGTCTGGCGATAGCGCTCGTAGGCTTCGTCGGCGTAGCGGATGCGTTCGCGGCCGTGCGGGGCCGGCATGCCGTCCGCGCCCAGGTTCACGAACACCATCTTTTCGATCGTCAGGATGCTCTTGCGCGTGATCTTGTTGCGCACTTCGGCGCGCAGCGTGACCGACGTCCGGCCGAAGTCGGTGGCCGTTATGCCGAGCTCGATGATGTCGCCCTGACGCGCCGAGCTCACGAAGTTGATCTCCGACATGAACTTGGTCACCACACGCTGGTTGTCGAGCTGGCAGATCGCGTAGATCGCCGCTTCTTCGTCGATCCAGCGCAGCAGGCTGCCGCCGAACAGCGTGCCGTTCGGATTCAGGTCTTCAGGCTTGACCCACTTGCGAGTATGAAAATTCATGGCTGGTAACTCCCCGAAATGTGATTCGTCCCCAGCTCGCCGATACGAACCTAGGGTTAACACTGAGATGTTACCAGAGATAGGGGTTTACCCTAGGCATTTCAATAACCCGCCTGGGTCATTTCGGGAAAAAGGCGCCGGTGGCCGTCAGCACCTGCCGCGCGGCGCTCAGCGACTGGCGCGCCGCTTTCGCATCCGCCGCCACGCGCAGCAGGCCGCCCAGTTGCGCCGGGTCGCGCGCCAGCTCGCGCAGGACAGGAAGCACCGCCGTCGTGCCGTCGTCGCGCAAGCCGGCCATGGCCGCTTTCGGCAGACTGCGCCACGCCGGATCGACGATCGCTCGGCACACCGCGAACGGCACGCCATGCGCGGCCGCCGCGGCGGCAGCCAGATGCGATTCCATGTCGACGGCGAGCGCCCCGCACGCGCTGAACAGCGCTGCCTTGTCCGCCGCGCCGGTGAGCGGCGCGGCAACGGCTGCCT
This sequence comes from Paraburkholderia sp. CNPSo 3076, assembly GCF_026343935.1. Lineage (NCBI taxonomy): Bacteria > Pseudomonadati > Pseudomonadota > Betaproteobacteria > Burkholderiales > Burkholderiaceae > Paraburkholderia > Paraburkholderia sp. CNPSo 3076. The sequence continues at coordinate 336,265 of NZ_JAPMAL010000003.1, forward strand.
CCACGCCGCGCCGGGTTTTCGCGGCGAGCGGCGAGGCCATCAGCGCGTCGGCCATGCGTGCGCTCCAGGCGGCGTCGGTCGCGACGCGCCCGAACGGCCCGTCGATCGCTTGCGCGATCACCAGGGTGCCCGGTTCGAGATCGGGCGCAAGGCCGCCCGCCGTGCCGAAGCTGACGATGCCCGCCGCGCCGTCCTTGAGCGCCGCCGCAAGCGCGCTCTGCAGCAGATCGGCGCGCGCGGCGTAGACGGCGCGCACGCCGTCCTGGCCTTTGCCCGCGGCAATGCTCGCCTCGAAGGCCATGCCCGTCACCGCGATCACGGGCAGGGCGCGCGCCTTGATACCAGCCGCCGCGCTCACAGACCGACCGTGACACGCGTCACGCCCGCGCGCTTGAGGTTGCGGTAGCGCGCAAGCGCCCACAGCGGGAAGAACTTGCGATAGCCGTGGTAGCGCAGATAGAACACACGCGGAAAGCCCGTGGCCGTGAAGCGCGTTTCGTCCCAGAGGCCGTGTTCCTGCTGCGTTGTCTGCAGATACTCGATGCCGCGTGCCACCGCCGGATGATCGACCGCGCCCGCGGCCATCAGGCCGAGCAGCGCCCAGGCCGTTTGCGAAGCGGTGCTCGTGGCGCGCTCGTAGCCGCGGTATTCGAGCTTGTAGCTCGTGCCGTCTTCGCCCCAGCCGCCGTCGTCGTTCTGGATTTGCACGAGCCATTGCACCGCGCGCGTCATGCGCGGGTCGTCGTGACCGAGGCCGGCCGCGTTGAGGGCGCACAGCGCCGTCCACGTGCCGTAGATGTAATTCATGCCCCAGCGGCCGTACCAGCTGCCATCGGCCTCCTGCTCTTCGAGCAGGTAGTTGTACGCCCGGCGCGCGTGCTCGCTCGCGGCCGGCAGTTCGCCGAGCTGCGCGAGCATCGAAAGGCAGCGGCCCGAGACGTCGGCGGTCGGCGGATCGAGCAGTGCGCCATGGTCCGAGAACGGGATATTGTTCAGGTAGTACTGCGTGTTTTCCGGCTCGAACGCGCCCCAGCCGCCGTTGCTGCTCTGCATGCCGACCACCCATTCGCGCGCGCGCTCGATCGGGGCGTCATAGGCCTTCGTGTTGTCGAGCTTGTCCATGCGATCCATCGCGGCCACGACCACGGCCGTGTCGTCGACGTCGGGGTAGTGCGGGTTCGCGTACTGGAACGCCCAGCCGCCGGGGCGCACCGCCTCACGGCGCGAGATCCAGTCGCCGCGCACGTCGAGAATCTGCAGCGGGCGCAGCCACTCGAGGCCGCGGCGCGCGGCATCCTCGGCACGGGCGTCGCCGGTCTCCAGCAGGGCGTGCGCCGCCAGCGACGTGTCCCACACGGGCGAGAGACAGGGTTGGACGTACGCTTCCTCTGTGTGAACAGTCACCAGCTTTTCGAGCGACTGGCGCGCGATCGCGCGATGCGGATGATCGGCGGGATAGCCCAGCACGTCGTACATCATCACGGCGTTGGCCATGGCGGGGAAAATCGCGCCCAGGCCGTCCTCGCCGTTCAGGCGCTCGTCCACGAACGCCACTGCGGCGTCGATCGCGCGCTGGCGCAGGTAGGCCGGAAAGAGCGGATCGGTCACGCGCAGCACGCCGTCCACGGCGCGGAAGAAACCGAACCAGCCCTTGCTCTGATGCGGGGAGCGGGCGTTCAGGCCCACGCTGACCGGCGCGCCGCGGAACAGCTCGTCGATGCGCACGCCACGCGGGTTGCGCGCCACCGGACGCTTCGCGCCCAGCACGAGCAGCGGCACGATCACCGTGCGCGCCCAGTACGACACCTTCGACAGATGGAACGGGAACCACTGCGGCAGCAACGTGATCTCGACGGGCATGATCGGGACTGCGTACCACGTCACCACGCCAAACAGCGCGAGCAGGATACGCGTGAACACGTTGACCTGCTCCGCGCCGCCCGCCGCGAGAATCGCCTCGCGCGCACGCACCATGTGCTCGGCATCGTCGGCGTCGCCGATCATCTTGAGTGCGAAGTAAGCCTTCACGCTCGCGCTCACGTCCAATGCGCCGTCGGTGAAGAGCGGCCAGCCGCCGTCCGGCAGCTGGATGCGGCGCAGGTAGCGCGCGATCTTCTGTTCGAGCTCGAGGTTCGCGGTTTCGCCCAGGTAATGCACGAGCAGCACGTATTCGGCCGGGATCGTGGCGTCCGCTTCGAGTTCGTAGACCCAATGGCCATCGGCGCGCTGGTCGGCGAGGATCGCGTCGGTCGCGCGCGCGACGGCGGAGTCGAGCGTCGCGAGCGGTGCGGCGACCGCCGCGGCCGTCTCGCCGGCAAACGTGGGAGTGGGCATCGCCACGCCCGGCGTGGCGACGCCGAGCATGTCCTGGGATAAATCGTTCATCTACGTTCCAAATTTTCGGTGAGGAGCAGCTCGGCGGCCTTGCGGCCCGAGCGGATCGCTCCTTCGATCGTCGCGGGCAGACCGGTAGCCGTCCAGTCGCCTGCAAGCATCAGATTGTTCCAGCGCGTGCGCGTCGCGGGGCGGCGCCATTCCTCGTCGGGCACCGCGGCGAAGGTCGCGCGCGCATCGGCGCACACGCGCCAGGCGGGCAGCGGCTCGAGCGGCAGCGAGGCCGCCTCGGCCACGTCGGCCCACACGCGGCGCGCGATTTCCTCGGGATCGAGGTCGAGCACGCCGTGCGCGTCGTGGATCGTCGCCGAGAGCCGCCCTTCGGCCGTGCACAGCCAGTGGGCCGTGCCGTTGACGAGCGCCATCGGCGTCACGAGGCCCGCCGGCGCCGTCACCGCGTAGTGCACCGTGACGATCGCATTGTGACGCTGCGGCGCCTGCAGCGCCGGCACGAGCGCCGCGGCGGCCGCGCCGGGCACGGCCAGCACCACCGCCTCGTCGGGCGCGAGCGTGATACGCCCGTCTGGAAAATCGAGTGCGACGACGCGGCCCGTCGCGTCGTCGTACACGATCTCCCGGAGCGGCGAGTCGAGGCGAATCGCCGCGCCGCCGTGCTGAAGCATGCGCAAGGCCGGATCGACGAACGCGCTGGAAAGGCCCCCGCGCGCCGCCAGCGGCCGGAACGACTCGCCGCCCGCCGTGAGCGACTCGCGCAGCATCGCCCCCGCCAGCTCCGCGCTGCCCACGCGCGGCTCGACATTGAGCGCCGTGAGAAAGAACGGGTGCAGCAGCCGGTCCCACAGCACGCCTTCGCAGCGCATGGTCTGCGCCATCGTGCGGCCTGGCTTGGCGAACAGGAGCGGCAGCAGCCCCAGATAGTCCGCGGCGCGCGTACCCGGCACGCGCGAGCGCGAGTCGCCGATCCAGAACGGCATGCGCGAACGCGAGAAGCGCACCGTCCAGCGCGAGCGCGCGGCGATATCCATGAACGCGAAGCCCGGCTCGGTGGGGCCGGCGAGCGCGTCGCCGGCGCCGATCGTGCGCACGTACTCGAGCGTGCGCGCATGTCCCGCCAGCACCAGATGATTGCCCGTGTCGAGCGTCGCCGAAAGCGTGCGGTCGTAGTACGAGCGGCAGCGTCCACCTGCCTGGCCGGCGGCCTCGTAGAGCGCCACCTGCACGCCGCGCCGCTGAAGCCGCACGGCCGTCGCGAGGCCCGCAAGCCCAGCGCCGATGACGTGGACTAGCCGAGGCATCAGAACAGCGCGTAACGCGCGACGATCCACATGAGCCGTGCGCGCGGCTTGCTGACTTTCGTGCGCGGCAGGTCGAAGCCGCGATCCACGGTGCGCTCGAGCAGCACGCGGTAGACGCCCGACATGATGCGCGGCGCCTTCACCTGCGCGCGCGGCGCGGCGTCCATGATCGCGTCGGCCTGCGCGAAGTGCGCGCGGGCGCGCTGCACGAGCGTCTCGCACACACGCGGCAGCGACGGGTCGGCGGCGATCGTGTGCGGATTGCCCGCCGCGATGCCTTCGCGCGCGAGCAGCTCGCGCGGCAGATAGCAGCGGTTGATGTCCGCGTCTTCGTCGATGTCGCGCAGGATGTTGGTGAGCTGCAGCGCGCGCCCCAGATGGTGCGACAGCAAGCGGCCCGGCTGCTCCTGCATCCCGAAAATTCTCACCGACAGCCGGCCTGCGGCACTCGCCACGCGGTCGCAGTAGAGGTCGAGCGTGTCCTCGTCGGGGGCGCAGATGTCCTCGGCGGCGTCCATGGCCATGCCGTCGATCATTGCGTGAAAATCTTCGCGCTGGAGCCCGAACGTATGGATGTGGCGCGTGAGCGCCGCGAGCGAGGCGCGCGGCGTGCCGGCATAGCACGCGTCGATGTCGGCGCGCCATTGGTCGAGCCCTGCCGCGCGCTCGGCGCGCGGCAGGGCGCTGTCCGCGATGTCGTCGACAGCGCGGCAGAAGGCGTAGACCTGATACATGGCGTCGCGCTGCGCGGGAGGCAGGATCCGCATCGCCAGATAAAACGAGCTGCCCGACGAAGCGGCGGCAGCGTCGGTTTGTTGTGTATCGTCCACGACGAGATTGGAAACAGCCAAGACGATCTCCGCTGGGGGGCGCCCTCACCGGGCGTTCGACTCTATTCGGGCCCGCATTGCCGCGGGTCGCCCGCGCGCGCGGACACGCGCGAGGCACCCGACCCTAAAATTGCTCGCCAGGAGGCGCGCAAGGCCGGAAACGGGCAAAAGTATATCAACCTTTAGGGGGGCCCGCCGAGGGGGGCCGCAGTGGAGACAGGGACGCACAGCCCCGGGCATGGGGCGATGAGGCGGATCGAGGCGGGGACTGCCTGCGCCCCGGCGGGGATCAGGCGAGCGCGACCGAGCGGTTGCGCCCCTGGCGCTTCGCCGTGTAGAGGGCGGCGTCCGCCTCGTTAATCATGCCTTCGTAGTCGGGCGCTCCCGTGCGCGCCGTGGCGGCGCCGACGCTGGCCGTCACGGGCACGATCACGCCCTGCACCTCGATCGGCTCGTCGCCGATCGTGCGGCGGATCTTCTCCGCGACGTAGAGCGCGTCGTCGAGCGGCGTGCACGGCAGGAGCAGCGCGAATTCCTCGCCGCCGAAGCGTCCGAACACATCCTGCTTGCGCACCACGCCCGACACGCGTTGCGCCATCGAGCGCAGTACCGTGTCGCCGGCCACGTGGCCGAACTCGTCGTTGATGCGCTTGAAGTGGTCGAGGTCGAACAGCAGCATCGACAGCTCGCCGCCGTAGCGCTGCCAGCGCAGGAATTCGTCGGCGAGGCGCGTTTCGAAAAAGCGCCGGTTCGCGATGCCGGTGAGGCCGTCGCGGTCGGCGTATTCGCGCAGCTTGGCCACGGCCTCCTCGCGCTCGCGCTGCATGACGCTCACGTGCGTGACATCCGAGAGGGTCACGCACACGGCGATCACGTCGCGCCCGCGCATGAGCGGCATGAAGGTACAGTCCTGCTGCATGTAGTCCACGCCGCCCGTGATCGGCCGGTCATGGTCGAACTGGAACAGATACGGGCGCTGCTCCCACGAGCTGAACGCGAAGCTGCCCAGCTGGAACACGCTTTCCACCTTGCGCGTGAGCCACGCGCGCGGCAGGTCGGGGAAACGTTCGAAGATGGAGCGGCCGATCACGTCCTCGGCGGTCACGCCGCTGTGATCCTGCATGAAGCGGTTCCAGCTCAGCACGTTCATGTCGCGATCGACCACGAAGATGCCGAAACCCACCCGTTCGACCACGAGGTCCGCTAGTGTTGGCAACCCGGCTGGCTCGTTCATAGGCTATGTAACAACGCGTCGATGGCCCGGCTCACGACATGGATCGACTCCTCGGCCATCAGCATGACGAGGTGGGCACGAAAGCGCTGGTCTTCCAGCGCGAAATTGACTTCGACGAGCAGCGCGACGTCCCAGGCGAGCAGGCCCGGCTGGAACACCTCGTCGAGCATGATCGCCTCGCCGAGCAGGCCCGGCTGCGAAAACACTGGCATGCGTCCGAGCTGGTCGAGCATCGACGACACGCACGCGCCCGTGAGCGCGTTGGCGACGTCGAACATCAGCTCTTCCTCGGTGAGGGCATCGTCGCCGATCGTCGCGTAAGGTCCGCCGACCAGGCTGCCAAGTTCGGCGATCTCGCCACTGCGGCAAATCACCAGCGCCTCGCCCTTGATCTCCGAGCGAAAGCCCTGGCGCACGGCCGCAACCGGGCCGTCGATACCGGTCATCTCGCGCAGCGCCGCCGCCGCCTCGGAGACGGCAACCACGCGCACGCGCGGCACCGACAGCTCGATGAAGGCATTGAGCAGCCCCGACAGTCGCGTCGCAGCCTGCCCCATGCCGAGATTGGCGATCTCCTGCAGCGCGTCGCGCTGGAGTTCCGTGAACACTCGATCAGGCATACAACCCGTACTCCTTCAGGATGGGCAGCAGCGCCTCCTGGGTTACCGGCTTTGCGACGAACGCCGCCGCGCCGAGTGCCTGCACGCGCTCGCGGGCACGAGGCTGGACGTCCGCAGAAACGACGATCACGAACGTATTGAGGTCTTCGTGCTGCAACGCTTCGAGGACCTGGAAGCCCGTCAGGTCGGGCATCGTGAGGTCGAGGAACATCACAGCCGCGCGACCGGCGCGGTAATGGGCAAGCGCTTCGTGTCCGTTCGATGCGTACGAAATCGCCACGTCCCAGTCCTCGGGCAGCGCCTTCGTGAGCACCTTGCGGGCTAACAGCGAGTCATCGGCGATCACGATGGGCAAGGACATGGATATGCTGAATGAGTGTGCGTTGGACGGAGTGCGTTTCGACGGATTAACGGCGGCACGGGCAATTACTTTAGGGGAAACTTCAAAGAAAATTGCGAACAGGCCGAATAATGCATAACGCATGAACGGGCCCGCGCATTGGCGCGCCGACGCAAGGCGCATGGCCGCGCCGCTGCCCAATGGATACCGGCAACCCGTGCGCCGGTCGTGAAGGCCCTTGTCTGCATGCCTGCAGCCACCCCGTAGCATGGCCATGCGCCGTGACGGCGGGCATGGCGTTCATGCGAATGCGTTATTTATCGTGTCCGCGATTCTCGAATCAAATTGAAACAAATGCAACTCGCCGTTAATCAATCAACGAACAAAATCGACTCATTTCGGCTGATTTTTAGAAATAAATGATCCACCCCCTAAATAAAGAACGTCGATTATCCCTTTGTGGTACGTTTGCGCTTCGCCGATTTTCGCGAATTCGGCATCCAGCGAGAGGAAAACCCCTGGCGGCGTACTCGTGGGACCATGCTTGCCGCGCGCCGGGGATGCGCCGGCCGTCGGGGCGTCATCGCGGTCGTTTATCATGTCGACTGCCCCGCCGCCTTTTCCCTGCTTTTCCGTACGATGATTGCTGACCGGCCCGAGCGGCCAGACGAACGCATAGCCCAGCCGCCCCCTGCCGACGACGCGCCGTTTCCGGCCGCGCCGGGCCACGACTTCACGGTGCGCCGACGCACGCTGCTCGCGCTGCTCGCCGCGGCGATCGTGCTGCCGTGCATCTACGTCGCCGCCATGGCGTACAACGACTTGCGCGCGCGCGAAGCCGACGCCACCGACACCACGCTGCGCACCGTGCGCGTGGCCGAAGAGCACGCGCTCAAGGTGTTCGACATGAACGAGGCGCTCGACGCGCGCGTAGTCGACCTCGTGCGCGGCCTGAACGACGACGGCATCCGCGCCAGCGAACCGCAGATCCACGAGAAACTCGATGCGATCGGCGGCGGTTATCCGCAGGTGGCCGCGGTGTCGATTTTCGGGACTGACGGCGACCTGCTCGCGAGCAGCCGCTATTCGCCGCCGCCGCCCATGTCGATCGCCGCGCGCGAGGACTTCACCGGCATCCGCGACGGCCGCGTGCTCGACCACGTCTCGCGCGTGATGCAGGGCCAGGTGAGCGGCGAGACCGTGTTCAACATGGGCGTGGCGCGCCTCGACGACGCCGGCGGATTCGCGGGTCTCGTCTCGGTCGCCCTGCGCCCCGGCTATTTCAGCTCGTTCTATCGCGACCTGCTCGGCCCCGACTCGCCGATGTCGCTCGGCCTCGTGCGCAGCGACGGCACGATCCTCGCGTTCGATCCGCCGCCGCGCGTGGACGGCCCGGCGATCACACCGCACTCGCCGCTGGGTGCCGCGCTCCTGCGCGGCGCCGAGTCCGGCGTCGTGCGCATGCATTCCGCGCTGCTCGGCAGCAACGTGATCCTCGCGTTCCGGCGCGTGGGCGCGTACCCCGTCTACGTGACCTGCGCGTATCGCACGCCGGCGATCTGGACGGCCTGGTACCGGCACCTGAGCGTGCTCATCATCTCGATGTTCACGCCGTCGATTGCCCTCTGGTACGTGATCTGGCTGTCGCTGCGGCGCCTCGCCGCCGAAGAGGAGGCGTGGGAGCGCTGGCAGGCCGAGGCCTCGATGCGCCGCTCGATCGAATCCGCCTACCGGCAGTCGCGCAAGATGGAAGCGCTCGGCAACCTCGTGGGCAGCGTCGCGCACGACTTCAACAACCTGCTGATGATCGTCTCCGCCAACGTGCAGATCGCGCGTCGGCGCGGCGCGGCGGGCTTCGAGCGCGAGCTCTCGGCGGTCGAGCGCGCGCTCAAGAGCGGCCAGTCGCTCACGCGCCAACTGCTCGGCGTGGCGCGCAAGCAGCCGCTGCGCAACGAGACCATCCACGTCGGACGCTGGCTGCCGGCGGCCCGCGAACTGCTGCGCGCGTCGCTCGGCGCGAAGGTGTCGCTCGTCGTCGAAGTCGACGACGACGTGTGGCCCGTGCTCGTCGACGTGGCCGAATTCGAGCTCGCGCTCATCAATCTCGCCGTGAACGCGCGCGACGCAATGCCCAACGGCGGCCGCTTCACGGTGCGCGCGCGCAACATCAGCTTCCGGCCCGGCGAAGGCTTCCCGCTCGACGGCGACTTCGTGCACGTCACCCTCGAAGACACCGGCACGGGTATGCCGCCGGACGTGCTCGCGCGCGCGTTCGAGCCGCTCTACACGACCAAGTCGAAGGGCACGGGCACCGGCCTCGGGCTGCCGCAGGTGTTTGCGTTCTGCGAGCGCACCGGCGGACTCGCCGCCATCGACAGTGCGATTGGCGCGGGCACGACGGTGCATCTGTATCTGCCGCGCTCGCTCGCCGAGCCGCCCGCGCCGCGTCCGAGCGAGCCGCGCGAGGAGAGCGCCCAGGTGCACCACGGGCTGAACGTGCTGCTCGTGGAGGACAACGACGAAGTCGCGGCCGGCACCGAGGCGCTCCTGCAGATGATGGGCCACCGCGTGACCTGCGCGAGCGACGCGGCGAGCGCGCTGGAACGGGTCGAAGCGCCGCGTGCCGAGGGCGAGCCCAGGCCGCGCTTCGACCTCGTACTTTCCGACATCCACATGCCGGGGACGATGAATGGCATCGATCTGGCCGAGGCCCTGCAGGGGCTCGAGCCGGACCTGCCCGTGATCCTCGTGACAGGCTACGCGGAGGAGCTCGAGCGCACGCGCAATGCCGATGTGCGCGTGCTGTCGAAGCCGTTCGACATCGCGCTGCTGGAGAAAATCCTCGAGGCGATTCGCGAGGACCGCCAGGCGCGTGCGAAGCCCGAGCACGATGCGACGCTCCCGAGCCCGCGTGCATGACAGGACGCGGGTGACACGCCTTGCGGCACGAGGCTTGCGACAGGCAGCACGACCCGCAGAATCGGGCGGTTAGACGTCGCGCACAGCATGCGCCAGCCGGTGCACGAGCCACGCACAATCGGCGCATGATGTAAGCGGGCGTCGCCATCTGGCGAAGGAGGCTGCCATGAAACAGACCGTGACCGGCGTTTTCCAAACCTACGACGAAGCACGCCACGCGCAGGACGCGCTGCTGCAACGCGGCTTCGCGGCGGGCGACATCGACCTGCCGGCGCGCACAGAGGGCGTGCTGGCCGGCATCGAGCGGCTCGTGGGAAGTTTTTTCTCGTCGACGGGCGATGTGCGTCGCACCACCGAGGCCCAGACGGGCATGACGCCGCCGCCGGGCGAAGCGGTGCGCATCGGCGTGCACGTGAGCGACGAGGCGCACGCCAACCTCGCGTACGAGACGCTGCGCGAGGAGCACGCGACGGAAGTCGCGCTACGCGGCACGCCGTGGGCGTGGCCCGCGACGGACCGTCCGGTCGCGCGCGAGCACTCGGCGCTCGACGAACTCGGGCTCTCCGAATTCGCCGATGCCATGCGCCGCCGTGCCGCGCAAACTGAAGCCGCGCGCGAACAAGGCTCCGTTGACCCGACGCTCGATCCCAACATCGAACGCACCGTCGAACCGATGCGGCCGACGAGCGAAGCCGAAGCGACCGTGCTCACATCGGCAAGCGCACCCGGCGCCGGAGCGGTGATGGGCGCGCATCACGTGGACGTTCCTGGCGCGCCCGAAGCGACGCGACCCGCAGCCGGCGCCGCGCCGCAAATTCCGGACGAATTCCTCGAGTACGAGGAAGACACGCCCGAACACCACAAGGACATGCCGGGGCAGCGCCGCACGTTGCACTGAAGCCCCCCGCGTAAATGCGGCGCGGATCGTGATCAGGCGTCAGCGGCCGAGCTGGCGCTTGACCCAGGCTACGTAGGTATCGACGAAGCCCTGCAGGAACTTGCGCGTATCCTCGCTGACGATCTCGCCTTTCTCGTTGATGCGGCTCGCGTCGTGCTTGATGAACATCTCGGGCTGACCGAGCAACGTGACCTCGAGATAGGCGAGCACGTTGCGCAGATGTTGCTGCGAGAGCGCGGTGCCGGTCGCCCCCACCGACGTGCCGAGCACCGCGCCCGGCTTGCCGCGCCACGAATTCGCGCCCCACGGCCGCGAACCCCAGTCGAGCGCATTTTTCAGCCCGCCCGGAATCGAGCGGTTGTATTCAGGCGTGACGAACAGCAGGGCGTCGACCGCTTCGATCTGCTGCTTGAAGCGGCGCGCCACCTCGGGATAGTCGGCGTCGTATTCCTGGCTGTAGAGCGGCAGCACCCCGATGTCGAGATACTCGAACGTAAAATCGGCGGGGGCCAGCGACGTCACCGCGTGTGCGAGTTGCCGGTTGAATGAATCCTTGCGCAGACTGCCGACCACAACTGCGATCTTGTAGGCCATTTCGGTTTCCTCGGAAGCGCGCGCGAAGCGCAGTGGTAGGAAACATCATCATAGACGCCTGCACAATCCGGCGATGCGCGCACGCTCGCTCGGGCCTGCCCGATATCGGCATCGGCGAGGCGTTGTGGATAACCCGGGGTAACGCGAATTTATCCACAGATTTTGGGCATAAGCTTGTGGACAACTTGCGTGGAGAGCCGATGAACACGGGCCTCGCGTCGGATTCGTCTGCAGGTTAGCAAAGATGCAATTTCCATGCGTGCATGGCGAGGATTGCGCCTCGTCCATGCACGCGGGCGCTCGTGCTCGCGATTCGCTCGCTTTTGGCGCGTGAGCAACCCGATGCCTTCATCCCGGCGATGTCAACTGAACAGCGCCGCGACGTTTTCGGTCGGGCGTCCGATCACGGCGCGGCCATCGCGTACGACGATGGGTCGCTGCAGTAGAACCGGATGCCGCACAATTGCTTCGTAGAGCTGATCATCTGTGACGCCGGGTACATCGAGGCCGAGCTCCGTGTACTCGGTTTCGCTGGTGCGAATCATGTCGAGCAACGGGCCGCCCAGCATCGCGTGCAGCGTCTTCAGTTGGTCGACGGTGAGCGGCTGCTTCAGGTATTCAAACACCTCGATTGGCTCGTTCGCCTTCGCGGTGGAGACCAGCTCGCAAGCCGCGCGGGACTTGGAGCAGCGGGGGTTGTGGTAGATCGTGATCATGACGTCGGAAGTGCGAGATGGGAGTAATGGCTGAGCCTCGGTGAGACCGGGGCATCACTGCGATTTTACCGGGGGCGCGGTGGCGCGCGTAGGGAGCTTCAACCGACGAGGCGTGACTCTCTTGGCACAGCTTGTTGCCATGGGATCGCGTGCGGGATTCGCGGTGATGTCTTCCGGTCGCGCTTGTGCGAGACGGCGTTGCGATGGAGTGAGGCCGACTTTATGCGCATAAAGCGGTGAGGTGCGCGCATGGACATCTTCCAGTGTGCCCGTTACGCCACCGATCGACACCACACATCGAAGGCGTCGCCGAGACGGGAATCCCATCCCGCACGCGACCGCTATGTGGTATCCCCAAACCCCGCCCGAGCTTTATGCGCATAAACCTTGTCCGAATGGCTAATTCAGCCACGAATTACGCCAAAAATCATTGAACTGAAAAACATTCCAGGTAAAATCCCAAGCTAATAGCAAAAAGGAGAATACCAATTGGCAGCAGAGATAATCGCAGTCACGCAACAAAAGGGCGGGGTCGGCAAGAGCACGATCGCGATGCATCTCGGCGCGGCCTTTCACGAGAAGGGGAAGCGGGTTCTCGTCGTGGATGCCGACGGTCAAAACACGCTGGTCCATTGGGCCAGTGCGTCAGCCGACGGTGACACCGGCATCCCGTTCCCGGTCGTCAATCTCTCCGAAGCCGGTGGCCAGATCCACCGGGAGATCAAGAAGTTCGTCAACGACTATGACGTGATCGTCGTGGACTGCCCGCCGTCGATCACGGAAAAGGTCTCCGGCGTGGTATTGCTGGCCGCGACCGTCGCCGTCATTCCGACTTCGTCCTCTCCGGCTGACTACTGGTCGAGTGTCGGTCTCGTGAAGCTGATCCAGCAGGCCCAGGTCATGAACGAAGATCTGCGCGCGGTATTCCTGCTGAACAAGACCGAAGAGAAGCGCATGCTCACCCGCGAGTTGAAGCGCGCCCTCGAAGAGCTTGGTTTCCCTCTGCTCAGAACGCAGATTCCCACACGTGAAGCGTACAAGCAGGCGATGGCCTTGGGCCAGACGGTTCTGCAAATGAACGACCGCGGCGCTCGCCTCGCCGCAGTGGAAGTGCGCGCATGCGCCGACGAGATCGCGGCGATGCTCCCCTGACTTTATGCGCATAAAGGACCCTGAATGAAACCCTCCCAATTCGCCAAAGGCTTTCAGGCTCGCCCTGATACGACGAGCAGCGAGAAGCGCACTGCGCTCGACCGCCTCAACGCCATCGACGGACTCGTCCAGGACAAGCCAAAAACGCGCGATGTTGCTGGGCGCTCGAGCCAGCCTGCGCTTGTGACCGGCCTTGATTCTGCCGTCGAACCGATTCTCGACGACGCCCCCGGCCTCGAACACGAGTCGGTCGAATACCGCGCCTGGCGCATCGCCCAAGGCTACCGTCCGGGGCAGATCATCGAGTTGCCACTCAAGGACATCAAGCCAAGCCCCTTCAATCCGCGTCATTTTTATCTGAAGGCCTCGATCGCCGAACTCGCTGTCAATCTCGCGAAGCAAGGACAGCAGCAGGCGATCCATGTGATTCCCGACTACGCGGCGCCGGGCAGCTACTACGTGAGCGACGGCGGCCGCCGCGTGCGGGCACTGAAAGAAGCGAACAAGGAAGTCGTCAAGGCAATCGTCGTCGATCTGCCGATCGGCATTCAGAGCTACAAACTCGGCTACGACCTGAACGTCCAGCGCGACTCGCAAACCGTTTTCGATAACGCGGTGGTGTGGAAGCGATTCATCGACGAAAAGCATTTCCAGAGTCAACGCGAACTTGCCGATCACCTCGGCCTCGACGAATCGACGGTGGCGGTTGCGCTAGCGATCGGCAAGTTGCCGGAACCGGTCATGCAGGAAATGGTGGCGCGCCCGGACCGCTTTGGCTCGAACATGGCCTATCAGGTCGGGCGCTATCACGGCGCGCGCGGCACCGACGCCACGCTGCGTCTCATCAACCGCATCGTGGCCGACGACCTCAGCACGCGTCAGGTGGCGGATATCGTGAAAGGCCGGGCGAGCGCGCAGGAAAGCCCGAAACCGGCTGGGCGGCAACGCTACGCGCAACGGCTGGAGATCAAACTGGATGGTGTCGCCGTCGGCGACCTGAAGTCATATGGCGACGACCGGCTCGAGTTGCGCCTGAAGGGACTCACCAAAGATCGGCGCGACGCAATTCTTCAGCAGATCGAGCAGATCCTGAAGACGAAATAAGGTTGGAAAATGTGTCGACGGCTGCCATACATTGGGCGGACCGTCGACGATGGAAGCAAAATCGTTTCACGCCTCACGATCGGCCAAACGGCCTCGCCACCACCGCCCCGCATTGCACGGGCCGGCCACCCCTGACGCTCAGGCAGCGCGCGTCTGGCTCAACGTGAACGCGAGCAGATCGCCGTCGGTCGGCTCGCCCCAGGTCTTGCGCGCCAGCCAGTCGAAAAACGCCGTATCGCCCAGTTTCGATTCGAGCCCGCGACGACGCCAGTCGTCGCGCAAATGCGAGCCCAGTCCCGGCAGTTCATCCGTCTCAAACGACTGACGCGCCAGTTCGCGCTCCATGTCGCCCTGCTCCTCGTAGAGCGAGCGCGCTTCCTTGCGCCGATAAGCCGCGTATTCATCGAGCAGCCGCGCCTTCGGATCGTCGGCTGTGACCGCTGCCGCCGCGCTGCGGCCAACGGCCGGTGTGGCGCCTGCCGCGGTCTCGACCGGCGGCGCATAGCCCTTCTTCAACGCGTCCTTGAACAGCGCCGCAGCGCTGCGCACCGGCGGCAGGCTCGTACTGCGCATGCGCTGTTCGGTCAGCTGCAACGCGGCGCGAATGCGGTTTTCCTCGCTGTCGGCGTAGAGCGACTGCGCTTCCTTGAGCGGAATCCCGATCTTGACCATGCGGTCGACGAGCGTGCTGTCGAACACATTCGGATGCTCGTCGAGCGCAAGCATCGGCTGTTTGCGCTCGGTCACGCGAAACTGGATTTCGGCGACCCGGCGCCCTTCGCGATGCTCGATCAACTCGACGAAGATGTTCGTCACCGCGTTGACTTCGGCAATCGCGGGCCGCAGATAATCGCGCTTGAAATACTTGTATTCGCGTTTGGCTTCGTCGCCCGCTTCCGTGTCCGGGGTACCGGAAAGGATCGGGCGCCACCATTCCCAGGTCTCGCGCATCGTCAGATGGCTAGGGTTGGTCAGATAGCGCACGCAAATCTCGTAGAGCGCCAGCCCTGCGCTGCTGCGCAACTGACTCTGGAATTGCAGGCTCAGGCGCGCGTACTGGACCGGATCCAGCAGCTTCTTCTTGATCTTCGGCGCGAACGAGAACTCCACCCAGACGCGACGGGTCTGCGGATCCTCGAGAATTTCCGCGTCCGCAATCAGCGTGGAGATACCCCATTTGCGGCCGGGCTTCTGGCTCGACGTGCCTTGGCTCCATTCGACCTGCACCGACACCATGCGGCGCAGGTGCTCCTTCACGAGCGCCGTATCGTTCGAATCGAACGCCGAGTTGGCGACGATGTCGGACAGCAGCGCACGGTAGGTATCGCCAGACTCGTCGGCCTGCTGAGCGACGGCCAGCAGGACGTTGAACAGCTTGCGGGTCAGCAGGGTGATCTTGCCGCTCTTCGGCTGGATCGCGATCGCCTCGACGGCCTTGCGCAATTCAGCCGAGCTGGGGCTTACCACATCGGTCTTTTTCACGCGCTTCGTGGCCATGCGTCGGGTCGAGGAGAGAATTTCGCGAAAGGATACCGTCTGTGGTGATAGGCGTCTATAGGGCCTCCCTCACCATTGCCGGTGATGCGCATCTCGCGCACGCCACTCACCGCGGCACCTTCCCGTATCGCCTCACCTTTGGCCAGACGCCCATCCAGCGGGGCGCTTTGCGTCATGCACGATGCGGGCGTATCCCGTATTTGTGCCTGTGTGCCAAGGGTTGCCATCGGCTCCCGTACTCGCTCACCTTAAATATTTTCACGCACCGGTGAAAAAAGTCCCTGGGCGGTCGCCAAATCCTGGCGACCCGCCGGTTGCCGGCTAAACAATCCGCAATGATGCGATCGCACTGCAGCAAAACATGGCGCGCCGCCCGGACAAAGCGATCGGAAGGTCCCAATAGTGGCGGCCAAGGCTGCCCGACCCGGCGATCGAAGCACCAAATCATCGACGGGGCGCCGATATGTGCCCCACGCATCCCGGAAATTCTCACCAGTCGTCGCGCGAGCCAGACGCATCGATCCGCTCCCGAAGGCCGTCGCTGCGGCTGCCACGCCGCAATCGCTCCTGAAAACCCTCACCTTTGGCGTCCCGGTACGGCTTTACTGCACCGTCACGACACCTCCCGGAAGTCCTCACCATTCGTGGCGCCGAAAAGAAAAAACCAATGGATTCCGTGACTTATCCACATGCGTCGCAGGCGGGGGCAGGCGAAATCGGGTCCTGCATTCCCTCACCTCAGATCGAGACGCGAGATTCGGCCAGTTGCGAGTTTGCCGAGAAAAACCCTCCCGAATAATCTCACCCATGCCGGATTCCAACCGGGAGAAATATCATCCGGGAGCCCGTAATCTCGCTGCCTGCAGCGTAGTGAACGCCAACTTTCTCCCGAATTTGCTCACCTTGGGCAGGAAATATGCCAGAAAACGCTCCCGAAAAGCCACACCTTAGCCATCCAGGCGCGGGCGGGCGCTGCGGGTTTCGCGGCACTGCGGCAATCTCCCGAAAATTCTCACCTTGTGTCGCGAAATGTCCTCGGGAACGTCCTGCGAGCAGTCGGCAGATCCGCACGGCTCGCGTGCAAGCTCCCGAAAAAGCTCACCTCTGGGCCCCGAAAGCGCCCGTTTCGCCCGATTTCGGGCGTTGGCTCCCGAAAAACTTCACCTTCGATGCGCATTTTTTCCCGATTCTTCTCACCCCACGCGCTTCAGCCCCTCGATTTAGCTGAAAAATGGCGCCAATCGTCGCTCCCGAATCCCCTCACCGTTGCATTTTCCGTAACATCGAAGCCGGGCCCGGCCGAGCGTGATCTGCCCGGCCGTGGCCTCCCGTATCGCCTCACCCTTGCCGGGAAGTCAAGAATCCCCTCGCTCCCGAACCCGCTCACGTCCTTTCCTGCAGCGACTCACCAGCGTTCCCGAAGCCCGCCACCCATCTGTCCTGCAGGCGCTCACCCAGGGTCCCGTAAAGCTTCACCTGCTCGGCCGGAAAGCCCCGCCAGGTAAGGATTTGCCGTGGCGTTAACGTTTTTAACCGGTATCAAGGGTGTTTACTTTTATATCTCTCAAGCAAGAATCCCCCGCGAGCTACCCAGGATATCCACATCCCAAACTAAACGCCACGCCACGTCCAAGTGGCGGCTCGCGTGAAACAACGGATCGCAGTAGAATTAGCAGAGAAATTCGCGCGTTTACAAGGGCTTATGAAACAAAGTTCGATTTGTTTCACGGAAGATCCACGCTGATCTCCTCCCGCGATGCGATAAAAGGCCTCTTGATGGCCATTTCGCGACTACTGGCAATCTCGATCCGTAAAAACGTAGCAAATAGAACGTAATTTGTTATTATTCGTCCACTCCCCTGCCGAGAAGACGAATATGCGAGACCAGGACCGCCAGGCAATCCGCGAAGAAATCGAGGATTTGCGCAAAAACGGAGCACGCAGGCAAGAACTGTCCTTACACGCCTGCAAACGCTTGTTCTTCGATTTCGAGATCAAGCCCTCGATGGCTGCCGTCCGTGAGCTGACCCAAACCGGGAGCGCCAGCGACATCCCCAAGGACATCGAGCTTTTCTGGCAACGCATTCGCGCGACCTCCAAAGTGCGTGTGGGCGCCGGGGCGATTCCGCCCGCGCTGGAAGAGCGCGCCGGCGAACTGCTGGGCGCGCTTTTCGAGGAGGCGCTCGCGCTCGCGGGCGAAGCCCTGCAGGCTGAACGCACGGAATTCGAAGCCGGCCGCCTCCATGCCGAGCAGGCGACCCGGGACGCCGAGGCCCGTCGTTCAGCCTCCGAGGAGATGCTGAAACGCAGCGAAGCGCGCGTGGAAGCCGCCTATGAGCGGGTGCGCGAGCTCGAAAGCCGGCTTGCCGCGGCGTCCGCGCAGGGCGTTGCGGCGCATGGCAACCGCGAAGTGCTGGTACAGCGTCTGGAGACGGAAAACGACGCCCTGCGCAAACGAGTCGAGGCGGAGCAGACCACCAACGCGGGGTTGCGCGATCGCATCGACGGCTTGCACGAGGAAATGCGCAAGAGCACAGAGCACTACGCACAACAGATCAAGGACGCGCTCGCCGAGGCCGAACGGCGCGTCAAGCCGATGCTGGTCGAACTGGATTCGTTGCGCTCGATGTCGTCGACCTGGCAGGCGGCCCAGCGCGATGCCAGCAAGAAGGAATTCGATTTCATCCAGCAGCTGGCGACGGCGAAGGCCCGCGCCGACCGGCTCGACGCCGTGCTGCGCGAACGGTCCGACGAAGTGGAAGGGCTCACCCGGCAGGTCACGGCATTGCGCGCACAGCAAGGACTCGACACCTCGGTCGCGTCATTGCTTTGTTCACTCGCCGCCGCGGGCCGGCTGGGCGCAACCGAACTGGCGAGCCTCGGCACCGTGGTCGACGGTTACGTCGCGTTGCCGGCGCGTTGTCCTAACTGCCACGAAGGGGAACCGGAATTGTCCGAAGTGGACGATGGTTTCGAATTCACGTGCCCGGAGTGCGAGCACACCTCGGGAACGGGGGCGTCGAAGCTTGCGGCGTACGCGCGCTTCATGGCGGGCAAGCATTCGCACGAACAGGCTTGACGTGAGCTTTTACGGGAGGCGCGCACGCGCCTCTTAAACGCCCAATCGCCGGCCGACGTGGCGTTTCACGCCTCGTCACCTTGCGTAGATACGTGCGGGGACGCCTCGCGTTCCGCCCACGTTTTCCATGCGCGATGGAGCCGCCCCGCGGAGATCGGTTGCAGGAAACCGAGCCACTGCCCTACCTGATCGGTATCCACGCCGCGCTCGAACAGGTCCGCCGCGAACGTGTTGCGCAAGGTCTGCGGACTCGCGCGCTCGGCGCGCGTTTCCGCCACGCCGGCTGCTTCCATCAATGCGTCGATGGCGCGCAGCACCGTGGCCTTGTGCATGGGGCGCCCCGAGGGCGAGCCCGGAAACACCAGCTGGCCTGGCAGTCCGGCCAGGCGGCGCGCTTCGAGCCAGGCGCCGAGCACGTCGACGGCAAATGGCGTCAGTCGCGTGACGCGCGTAAACGCCGGGTTGGCGGCTTCGATCGTGACCCACTCCGAGCCGATCGCCACGCAATCGAGCGTGAGCGCGATGGCGTCTCCCGTTTTCAATCCGCCGCCCAGAAAGATGGCGACGAGCGCCCGGTCGCGGCGTTCGCGCCATCGTTTCGCAGCCGATGGTTCGACGAGCGGCGAGAACAACTGGCCGATGATCGCGGCGCGCTCGGCGGGCGCAAGGAAGCCGGTCGGCTCGTTTTCGCGCGCATTGCGCCATGCGGCCTCGCCGTCCTGGGCGATGAAGCGCGCCGGATTCGTCGAGGCGAGTTCGATTTCGCGCACGTGATCGAGCACGCGCTCGATGAGCCGCAGGTAGCGAAGCCGTTGCGGCTTCTTCACGTCGAGGCTTGCGACGAATTCGGCGATCGTGCCGGTATCCACGGTCATGATCGTCTTGCGCCTGAGCGCGAGCCATTCGAGAAAGCGTCCCCATTGCACGCGATAGACCTCGGCGGAGGAACGGCGCAAGTCCTGCGAGGCGAGCCACGCGTCGAACGCGGCGACGGGGTCGCGTTGCCAGTCCTGGCGTTGCTGGTCGAAGAGGTCGCGTGAGGAAGTGGAGGACGCCATCTCTATCATTCCGTTAGTTGCGTAACAAGGCCATTATAGCGATAGCGGGATCCTGGCTGCCGCTATTGTTCCGCGCGATGCCGCGCCGGCCTGCGATCAGCCACCCCAAGCCCTTGCCCGCCGTACAGCGTCGGTGCGTCTTGCCTGCCGGCGCGATTCTTCTGCGCCTTGGGCGGCGCGTTCGTAGGCCGAGACCGCGAACGCGAAGACAGCCGGCAGCGCATTGGAGTGTCCGAAGTCGACGGTCTCGTCGGTTTCCGGCCAGGCGAGGTCGCCCGGCCGCTGAAAGAGGCCAAGCATGAGGGCGTCGTGGCGGCTGGCGAAGCCGAGATCCGCCAGGGCTTCGGCCTCGATGGCATGCAACAGGCGCCAGGTGAGCGGCACCTGCCGCGCGATATAGCGGTGCGCGATGTTGCGGACGATGTGCTCGAGGTCGCGCGCAGCGGCCTGAAAGCGCAAGGCCGCCAAAGCGGGCTCGCGCGGCGGTTCGGTGGGGAGGGACATCGACGGCTCCAGTCGGACTTTCACTGTATAAATATACAGTAGTCAGTCCGATTGCGCAGCCTCGTCCGTTCGGTCAGGGCGAGCGGTGAGGCGGACCGTCAGCCGTGGATCACCACCAGCAGCGCGCGCGCCTCGCCCTTGCCGGCGTTGCGGATCGCGTGCGGCTGATCGGCGATATAACGCGCCGTGTCCGCGGCCCTCAGGCGCTGCGTCGCGCTGGCCGCCTCGACCTCGATGCTTCCCTGCAGCACCGTGAGATGCTCGCGCGTGCCCGGTTCGTGCGCGGCCGACACCAGCGCCCCGCCTGGCTTGAGCGTCAACTCATACCATTCGAAGTGGCCGGCCAGTTCGATGGGCCCCCACACGCGCAACTGGTAACCCGCGTCGTGGCCGTGCAGCGTCGGGATGTCGTGCGGCCCGGCCACGGCGATCGCTTCGGGCGCCTTCGGGGCGGCGAACAGCGAATCGAGTTTGACGCCCAACGCGTTCGTGAGCCGCCAGGCCACGGCAATGGTCGGGTTCGCCTTGTCGCGCTCAATTTCCGATAGCATGGATTTTGAGACGCCCGCGGCGCGCGAGAGGTCGTCGAGCGTCATCTTGCGCTCGGTGCGCAGCCGCTGGATCTGCTCGCCCACGCGCGGCGGCGCGGTGGCAGGTGCGGCGGATGCAGCCGGTACGTTGGTTGCAGCGGATGCGGCCGACGCCGGTGCGTCGGCAACGGTGCCCGCCGGGGCGGTGCGCGGTTTGCGGGTGCTTGCCATTCACGGCCTCATCGATTAGAGTGCGTTCGACATATCGAACTTGGGTTCGAAATAAAGGAAATTTTCGCCAACGGTTGACGGCGACTATAGCAAACCGCAGGCAAACCGCAGCAAGACTGCGGCAGGCCGCAGCGTTGTGAGGAGCACGATTCATGCGTACCCCGTATCTCGACCACTTGCGCGCGACGCTCGACCAGATCCGCGCCGATGGCTTCTACAAGAACGAGCGCGTGATCGCCACGCCGCAGTCGGCCGACATCCGGCTCGCAGACGGCAGCGACGTGCTCAACTTCTGCGCGAACAACTACCTCGGCCTAGCCAATGACGCGCGGCTCATCGCCGCCGCGAAAGACGGCCTCGAGCGCGATGGCTTCGGCATGGCGTCGGTGCGTTTCATCTGCGGCACGCAAACCGTGCACAAGCAGCTCGAAAGCGCGCTCGCCACGTTTTTGCAAACCGAAGACTGCATTCTCTATTCCAGTTGTTTCGACGCGAACGGCGGTCTCTTCGAAACGCTGCTCGGCGAGGAAGACGCCATCATCAGCGACGAACTCAATCACGCGAGCATCATCGATGGCGTGCGCCTTTCGAAGGCGCGCCGCTACCGCTACAAGAATAACGATCTTGCGGATCTCGAAGCCAGGCTGAAAGAAGCCGACGAAGCCGGTGCACGCTACAAGCTCATCGCCACCGACGGCGTGTTCTCGATGGACGGCATCATCGCCGACCTCAAGGGCATCTGCGATCTCGCGGACCGCTACGACGCGCTCGTGATGGTCGACGACTCGCACGCGGTGGGCTTCATCGGCGAGCATGGGCGCGGGACGCCCGAGCACTGCGGCGTCCTGCAGCGCGTGGACATCATTACCGGCACACTCGGCAAGGCGCTGGGTGGCGCGTCGGGCGGCTATATCGCGGCGAAGCAGGAAGTCGTCGACTTGCTGCGCCAACGCTCGCGCCCGTATCTTTTCTCGAACACGCTGACGCCGAGCATCGCGGCCGCCACGCTTGCGGTGCTCGAACTGATTGCAAGCGACGAAGGCGCGCAACTGCGCCGCCGGGTGCGCGAGAACGGCGCGCAGTTCCGCCGCGAAATGAGCGCGCTCGGCTTCACGCTCGTGCCCGGCGAGCACCCGATCATTCCGGTGATGCTCGGCGACGCCCAGGTCGCCTCGAAAATGGCCGACGCGCTGCTGCACGAGGGCGTCTACGTCATCGGCTTTTCGTATCCGGTCGTGCCCAAGGGCCGCGCGCGCATTCGCACGCAGATGAGCGCCGCGCACACGTCCGCGCAGATCGGGCGCGCCGTAGAAGCGTTTGCGCACGTAGGCAAGCAGCTCGGCGTGATTTAACAAGGATTGCGAATCAAATGAAAGCACTCGCCAAACTCGAACGCGCGCCCGGACTCACGCTCACGCGCGTAAAGAAGCCCGAAGTCGGCCATAACGACGTGATGATCAAGATCCGCAAGACAGCGATCTGCGGCACGGACATCCATATCTGGAAATGGGACGACTGGGCCCAGAAGACCATTCCGGTGCCGATGCACGTGGGCCACGAATACGTGGGCGAGATCGTCGAGATGGGCCAGGAGGTGCGCGGCTTCCAGATTGGCGACCGCGTGTCGGGCGAAGGGCATATCACCTGCGGCTTTTGCCGCAACTGCCGCGCGGGGCGGCGCCACCTGTGCCGCAACACCACGGGCGTGGGCGTGAACCGCGAAGGTGCGTTCGCCGAATACCTCGTGATTCCGGCCTTCAACGCGTTCAAGATTCCGCCCGAGATCTCCGACGATCTCGCCGCGATTTTCGATCCGTTCGGCAATGCCACGCACACGGCGCTTTCGTTCAACCTCGTGGGCGAGGACGTGCTGATTACGGGCGCGGGGCCGATCGGCATCATGGCCGTGGCGATCGCGAAGCACGTGGGGGCGCGCAATGTCGTCATCACGGATGTCAACGACTACCGGCTCGAGCTTGCGCGCAAGATGGGCGCGACGCGCGCCGTGAACGTTGCGCGCGAGTCGCTGCGCGACGTGATGAACGAACTGCACATGACCGAAGGCTTCGACGTGGGCCTCGAAATGTCGGGTGTGCCGAGCGCGTTTACGGCGCTGCTCGAGTCGATGAACCACGGCGGCAAGGTGGCGCTGCTCGGCATTCCGCCCGCGCAAACCGCCATCGACTGGAACCAGGTCATCTTCAAGGGGCTGGAAATCAAGGGCATTTACGGCCGCGAGATGTTCGAGACCTGGTACAAGATGGTCGCGATGCTGCAGAGCGGGCTCGATCTCTCGCCCATCATCACGCACCGTTTCGACGTGGATGACTACGAGAAAGGCTTCGCGGCCATGCTTTCGGGCGAGAGCGGCAAGGTGATTCTCGACTGGACCACGCCCTGAACGCGCATTGATTTAGTGAGGCTTTTACGGCGCTGCGCCCGACGCCGGCTGCTCGAATTCGGCCTCGATGCGCACGTCGATCTCGTCGCCCACGGCGGGATACCAGCTCGTCAACCCGAACGCCGAGCGCTTGAAATGGCCCGATGCGGTGAAGCCGAGCGTGGGCTGCTTCGTGAGCGGATTCGGCGCGTAGCCGTTCAAGGTCACGTCGAGCGTGACCGGTTGCGTCACGCCGCGGATCGTGAGATTGCCCGTGAGCGTGCCCCGCCCTTCGCCCGTGCGTTCGAAGTGCGTGCTCGTGAAGCCGATCTGGGCATAGCGCTGCACATCGAGCATCTGCGGTCCCTTCACCATGGCGTCGAGTGCGCCGACGTTGGTGTCGAGGCTCGTGGCGTCGATGGTCGCGTCGACGGTGGCCGCTTCGAGGCCGCCTGCCTGCCAGTCGAGCGTCGCCTGTGCGCGGTCGAAGCGCATGACGAAGCGCGTGTAGTGGAAGTGATCGACGTCGAACACGATGCTCCAGTGATGCGCGTCCATCACGTAGTGTCCCGCCGGCACGTCGGCTTCCGTGCGGCTCACGCTGTGCGTGACCACGCGCAGCGGCGTGCACGCGGCGAGACTCGCTGCGCACAGCGCCACGCAGAAGGCGCGGCGCGAGCCGCGAACGAGAGGCGCAAGCGATACCAGCGGCCGGTCTTTCATCTCATCTCCCCTTTGACTTGTCGACATCCGTAATGACGTTTGGCGACGTGTGTTTCTTCCATCCGGTTCGCGAAGCATAACGCGACAGGGCCGGATCGCAGCGACCCGCGTCGTTGCCCAACCGCGTCACGCGCACATTGCGCGCGGCACGAAACTCGGGTCTCATACTCCCATTGGAGCCCGAACGAGCGGAGAGCCGCCCATGCCAGCCACGAACCACGCCGTGCGTTTTCACGCCACGCTCGTGCGCGACGTCGACGCGATGACGGCCGCCACGGCGCGCGCGTTCGGGCGTCACACACACGACCAGTACGGCATTGGCGTGATCGATCGCGGTGGCCATGTCTCGCTCAGCGATGCGGGCCAGGTTGAGGCCGTGCCGGGCGACCTCATCCTCGTCAATCCGGGCGAGGTGCACGACGGCCGTCCGCTCGACACCGCCGGGCGCGCGTGGCGCATGCTGTATTTCGAGCCGCGCTGGGTCGACGCGCTGCAAGCCGACGTCACGCAAGGTGACGACGCGGCTTTTGCGCTGCACGCGCCGGTGATCAGCGAACCGCGTTTGCGCGCGCTGTTCGATGCGGCTTTCACACACGTAACCAACCAAAACAGCGACCTCTCGCACATGGCCTTCGACGCCGCCGCGCTCGAGGTGATGACGCGGCTTGTCGAGGCGCTCGGCCACCGACGCGCGCTCGCGCAGTCTTCACCGGCGTCGCTTGCGCGCGTGCGCGAGATGATCGACACCGACCCGGCCCAGCCGTTCTCGCTCGCCGAGCTGGCGCAGGCGGCGGGGCTGAGCCGCTTCCAGCTCCATCGCGGTTTCCTGCGTGCGTTCGGCGTCGCGCCGCACGGCTACATCCTGCATCGCCGCGTGGCGCTCGCGCGGCGCCTGCTCAAGGCGGGCCATGCCCCGGCGCAGACCGCGCTGGCCGCCGGTTTCTGCGACCAGAGCCACCTGAACCGCGCGTTCGCGCGGCAGTTCGGCGTATCGCCGGGGCGTTACCGGCTCGCGCGCGCGGCATGAGTCGCACGCGCGCCAGGCGCTGACGCACAACGATCCAAGACGGCGCGTCGTGGTGAGCCTATACAGGCGTATCACCACGAGGAGCGCTCCATGTCGATACGATTGCCGTCGCGCGAAAACGCGCGGCGCTTGACCCTCTCCCCCCGATCCGTCGCGCAGGCGCAATTGACGGCGGCCATGCTCACCGTCGGCAGCACGGTCATTGCGAGCAAGGCCATCGGCGCGGGGCTCGATCCGCTGCCTGCCACCGCGCTGCGCTTCGGGATGGCGCTGCCGGTTTTTCTGCTGCTCATGCGTCTCACCGGTACGGCGCTTCCGCGTCCCGGCTTGCGCGACGCGCTATTGCTCGTCGCACAGGCGGCCATCGGCAGCGTCGGCTATACGGTCTTGCTGATCGCGGGCACGCAGCGCACTTCGGCGAGCGACGCCGGCATCATCCTCGGCACCCTGCCGGCCGTTTGCGCGGTGACGGCGGCGCTGGTGCTGGGCGAGCGGCTGCGTGCGAGCACGCTTGTTTCGGTGACGATCGCGAGCCTCGGCGTGGCGCTGGTCACACTTGCACCCGGGCAGCATCGCGATGGCGCACGTTCGCTCACGGGCGACGCGATGATACTCGGCGCCGTCGTGTGCGAAAGCCTGTTCGTCCTGCTGAACAAACGGCTGTCGCGGCCGTGGCCGCCCCTTGCGCAGGCAAGCGCGATGACGGGAATCGGCTTCGTCGTATCGGGCTTATGCGCGCTACCCGGCTGGCTGGGCGCGGCCCACGCCGTGCCGTTGAACGCCGTGCTTGGCGTGGCGTATTACGCGCTCGTGCCGACCGTGGGCGGATTCTGGCTCTGGTATGCGGGTGCGGCGCGCGTGCCAGGCGGCGAGGCTGCGGTGTTTACTGCGGTGGCGCCGGTATCGAGCGTGGCGCTGGCCACGGTGGTGCTCGGCGAGCCGCTTACGCTCACGCGCGTGCTGGGCCTCACCCTGGTCGTGGCCGCCGTGTTCGCGGTTTCAGGACGCGCGCTTTGGGATCGCACTAGCGCGCAGCGCGGCGCGCGAGAGAGCAAAGTATCTTGACTTGGGAGAATGATCGTTCTACATTGCGGACTGGGAGAACGATCATTCTCCCGCCGATCTTCGCCATCCCGCCGCAATCGCGCTGAACGAGACTAGTCATGAGCCCGCTCGCTGTAACGGACCCCGAAGCGAACGCAGACACGCCGCAGGCCGACGCGCGCGAGCGCCTGCTCGAAGCCGCCGAGGCGCTGATCTACGCGGGCGGCATTCACGCAACGGGCGTCGATGCGATCGTTCGCGCGGCGGGTGCGGCGCGCAAGAGCTTCTACACGTATTTCGAATCGAAAGACGCGTTGGTCGCGGCTGCGCTTGCGCGGCGCGACGAGCGCTGGATGCGCTGGTTCGTCGCCGGCACGCTCGCGCGCGGACGCACGCCGCAGGCACGCCTTGTCGGCATGTTCGACGTATTGCGCGAGTGGTTCACGTCCGAAGGCTTTCACGGTTGCGCGTTTCTCAACGCCGCCGGCGAAATCGCGTCGCCCGACGACCCCGTGCGTGTGGTCGCGCGCGAACACAAGGAGCGCCTGCTCGACTTCGTGCGCGAACAGAGCGATGCGTGGGCCGCGAGCATCCGCGTCGATCGCCGGGTCGCCGCCCGCCTCGCGCGGCAATGGCTGATCCTGATCGACGGCGCGATCGGCGTCGCGCTAGTAAGCGGCGACGCCGATGCGGCGCTCGACGCACGCGCGGCAGGCCGGTCGTTGCTCGACGCCTTCGCACCGAAAAGCGGTTCCGGTTCCCGCAGCCCATCCCAAACCCGATCCCCATTGCGCGCACCGTCCCGGCGCGCCGACCAACGCAAGGAGCAAGACCATGAGTGATTCGCCCGAAGTGCGTCCGCCGCTGCCGCCGTTCACGCGCGAGAGCGCCATGCAGAAGGTGCGCGCCGCGGAAGACGGCTGGAATACGCGCGACCCGCAGCGCGTTTCGCTTGCGTACACGCCGCAAAGCGTGTGGCGCAATCGCGCCGAGTTCGTGACGGGCCGCGAGGCCATCGTCCAATTGCTCACGCGCAAGTGGGCGCGTGAACTCGACTATCGCCTGATCAAGGAGTTGTGGGCGTACACGGACAATCGCATCGCGGTGCGTTTCGCCTATGAGTGGCACGACGATTCGGGCAGCTGGTTCCGCTCGTATGGCAACGAAAACTGGGAATTCGACGCGAACGGCCTGATGGCGCATCGTCACGCATCGATCAACGACCTGCCGATCCGCGAGGCGGATCGTCTCTACCACTGGCCGCTCGGGCGCCGTCCCGACGATCATCCGGGCCTCTCCGACCTCGGCCTCTGACGCTTCGCTTTCATCGGGACGACTCGCTACGCTGGCACCATGCCGGCAGCGAGCGCGTTGCCCGATCCGAGCCTGGACTCCATTGCGCACGCATCGGGTTGCGGTACAGTTCGTCATTCACCGCGAACCAGCAATCAGAAAACAGACGATCCCCAGGTGGATCGGCGCAAGAAAGGACGGAGAGCCCATGCGGTTTTGGCAGAAGCAAGGTGGCGCAGCAACCATAACGACAACGACGGCGACAACGACGGCGACAACGCAGGCGAAGAGAACGAAACGCGGCGCGGCTGCTGCCCTGCTGCTCCTGCCGCTGCTGCTGTTCGGCACGGCGCAGTCGGCGCACGCGGCGAACTGGTGTAGTTCGGGCCTGTGGGTCGATGCGATGGTGGGCTCGTACCATATCCATCCCGACAAGGACTTCGAACAATTCAACCCGGGCCTCGGCATCGAATGCTGGCCCAGCGATACGTGGGCGCTCACGGCAGGCGGCTTTCGCAACTCGTTGCGCCGGCCCTCTTACTATGGCGGCGCAGTGTGGGCGCCCGAGTTTCTGCACTGGGGTTTCGTGCGGCTCGCGGCGATGGGCGGCATCATCTCCGGCTACAACTATGGCAACTGGGGCCTCGGCCACGACCATACGATCGGGCCCGTGGTCGCGCCTATCGTGATGGTCGCGTACAAGCGCGTGGGCGTGAACTTCATCGTCATTCCGCCGATACCGTCTGACGATCTGCCGTTTACCATCGGGTTTCAGTTGCGGTTCAAGTTCTAGGGTCCAACGTCCTCCCGCAAACTCTCACCTTTGCTGCTCACCTGACGCCTTTGCCATATTGGCGTCAGTGACGTGCCACGGCCTGACCCTAAGATACGAGCCTTCGCTTCACAGGTGCGCGACGTGACGCGCTATCCAAGTCAGAGGAAAAGAATGAAGAAGTTCACACGCATGCTGATCGCCGCAGGCGCGCTAGCCATGAGCGCCGGCGCCATGGCCGCCGCGGCGCCTGAGCCCACCTGGTTGCCCGCAACGGCGGCTGCAAGCCTGCAGAATGCGAGTGCGATCGTCGAAGGCGCGAATGGGTCGAATGTGAAGTCGACACTTTATGTCTTTATGGACCCAAACTGTATTTACTGTCACCTGGTGTGGAAAGCGCTGCAACCGTATGAAGCGGTCGGCCTGCAGGTGCATTGGATTCCTATGGGTTTTCTGAAACCCGATTCGGCGGGCAAGGCGGCCGCGCTGCTGGAGGCGAAAGACGGCGCCGCGCTGCTCAAAGAGCTGGAAACTCACTACTCGGAGAAGGACGAGTCGGGCGGCATCGCCCCGCTCGCGCACATTCCCGCCGCCGACAAGAACAAGCTCGACGACAACATCAAGCTCTTTCAGGACCTCGGTTTCGACGGTACGCCTACGCTTATTTATCAGGGCTCGGGCGGACGCTGGGCCAATGTCAGCGGCTTGCCGAAACTCGGCGATCTGCCGGGCATGCTGAATCTGCCGGCGCAACCGATCACCGATGCCGAGTTGCAGAAGTATCGTTGAACGCGCACGGCGGTGAGTCATTCACCGCATCGTGAGTTCACCGATACAACGATAGGTGAGGAGTTCCAGGAGTCGAATGTCGTGCGCTCCTCCCGAAAAGCCTCACCTTTGCGTTCACTGCCCAAGTTTCAGAACTTGTAATCGGGATTCTTCGGATCGAATGCTTCGTCGTCGAATGACTTCGGCGTGATGCTGTCGATGACGATTTTCTCGAACATCTGCCCGTCGTCCCCATAGGCTTCGACGGTGCGGAAATACGGATGCCGCAGATCCAGCCCGAGCGTCTGCTTCTTCGCGTAGAACTGCGGTTTGCCGCTCGGCGAAACGTAGGTGAGCGCCACCACGCGCACGCCGTCCTTCGTTTTCACCTCGACTTGCGGCTTGTAGGACGCGCCCACTTCCACGTACTTCTTCGCGTCGGTCATGAACTGGCTCACGATGAATTCGGTGCCGAGATCGGTAATCTTGTGATTCGACTGCGAGCGTGCGAGCGTGCCGTCGAGCGCGGTCCACATCGGCATCACGCCGAGCAGGCCGCCGAGGTGGCCGTACATTTCGTCGCGGCGCTTCGAGGCGTCGTAGATCACCTCCTCGCCCGAATGATCGCCGTCAGGCAGCCATTTCGCGTAGATGCGCAGCGGCTCGTGCGCCAGCTTCACGACCATGTGCGCGGGCTTCGCGGGCCACTTGCCGTTCAGTCGCTCCCAGCGCGACAGCACGAATTCGTATGAGGGATAGCCCGCCGGGCCGAGCTTGATGAGCGTGGGCACGACGAGCGGGTCGAACGCTTCGAAGAGCGCGGTGAGCTGCGCGTCGTCCAGCTTCGTGAGCGCGTCGTTCTTCTGCGCGCGCTGCAGCCAGCGCACCTGTTGATCGACGCTCAGTTTCGCGACTTCGGCGGCGGGCGTTGCGCCTTGGGATGCGTTGCCCGTTTCTGCGCCGTCTCCTTGGGCGAACGCCGTGGCGCTGGCGAGCACGAGTGCGGCGCACGCGAGGAGCGTGCGTGCCTGATGAACTTTCATCTCCTGTCTCCCTTGATGAATGCTTGCCGCCCACACGTTCCCACGCGGACCGACGCATTATCAGCTTCGCGATTTCGCCTCACGCAGCGCACGCCGCGTGGCAACGCCGGCTAAGTCGCGGACGGATTGCCCAGCACGCCCGGTGCAGGCGTTCCGATGTCCGTGCCCAGCTGATCCGCCTCGATCGCGCGCGCGAGGCCCGCGTGCACCGTGCCCGTGAGTGCGCAGAGCAGCCAGTCGTAGGTCGTGGACGGCGCGGTGACGGGCAGCATGTGGCCGCCGCTCACCACCTTGAGCGTCACCTGGCTTGTGAGGCGGCTGAGCGCATCGCCATGTCGGGTCCAGTTGAGCACGACGTCGTCGCGTCCGAACAGAATATCCACGGGAACGCTCAATTCTGCGTAGCGTCGTTCCATCTGCGCGAGATCGTCGGCGTCTTCAATCGCGATGAGATCGGCGGAGGCGTTGTAGAAGCCGCTGGGCCGCAAGCTCAACAGTCCGCCGCCACGCGTGCGGAAATCGCTTGGCACGGCCTCGGGCGCGAATACCTGCTTGAGAACGGCGGAACTGGTCGCGAGTCCAATGGGCGTCGCGAACGTGCGCGCCACGAAGCGACGCACGGCGTTCGAGCGCAGCACGAGCGCGCGAAAGGCTTTCGGCACCTCGGTCTGTACGTGCGTGAGCGGCGCGATCAGCGCGAGCCGCGAAACGGCGTGCGGGTGATCGAGTGCGATGGCCAGCGCGATCGCGCCACCGAGCGAGTGCCCGACGAGCGCCGACGATTCGAGACCGAGTGCTCCGATGAAGCGCGCGACCGTGCGCGCCTGCGCGCGGATATTCGCCGACGCGTGCGGCCCGCGTGTGGAGTAGCCGGAACCTGGGCGGTCGATGAGTATCACGCGATGTTCGCGCGCGAGCGCCTGCATGGGTAGCCATGCGAAGTTGCGCATTTGCCCGCTCAGCCCGTGCATGAACACAATGGGCGGCCCGTTGCCGAACTCGACGTAATGAATCCGGTCGCCGTCGATGTCGATCAGTTGGCCGTCCATCGGCACGGCGGCTTCGATGCGGCGCGTGGCGCGTCGCGTGAATGCGGCGAGCGCGGCGAGTGCAGCCCCAGCGGCAACGACCGCGGCAGGCAGGGCAAGTGGGTTCACTGGCGGTCCTCTGTGTGCAGGTTGGGGTCGAAGCCTTGTACGCATGGCGAAGCGCACGTGGCAAAACGCGTGAAGCGCGCCGCGATCTGCCGTGCCTCGCTCACCACGGCCCAATGCGGCGCGGCGATGATTTCGCGCTGGTGTGCTCCGAGCCAGCGCTCGACGCCTTCGGACATGGCCGGGGTCACGTAGCGGTCGAAACGCGGCACGATGATCTGCACCGGAATACGTGTGCGGCGCTCGCGCGGACTCCGCGCGCACGCGAGAAAATTCGCGCGATAGAGTTGCAGCCCGTTGAGCGCGTTGCGCAACTGCTGGGGATCCGGCTCGACGCGCACGCGCTCGGTCTTGCGCAGCCACCACGGCCACAACGCCGCTCCGCCAAGCCGCCAGGCGAGTTCGGGCACGAGCGGCAGATGAAAGAACGCGATGTACCACGACTGCAGCAACTGCGCGGGAACGCGCGGCTTGAGAAAAACATGGTCGAGACAAGGACCGGAAATCGAGGTGTACGAAACGATCCGCGAGGCGTTCGCCGGATCGGTCACGGCTTCCCAGCACTGGATCGACCCCCAGTCGTGCGCCAGCAGATGAAACGCACGCGTGCCGCAGGTGGCATTGGCGACCGCTAGCAGATCGCGCGCGAGTTGCGCGAGTGCGTAGCCAGAGCGGGCACGCGGGGCAACGGATGCCCCCATGCCGCGCACGTCGTAGGCGATCACTCGAAAGCGCGTCTCCAGTTCGCTGCGCAACGCGTTCCAGATGCGCGCCGAGTCGGGGTAGCCGTGCACGAGCACGACGGGCGGCGCATCGTTGGGCCCACTGACGTAGACCGCGAGGCGCACGTCGTCGGACCAGACGAACACGGGTTCGGGCGCGCCGCGCATGACCTGCCTCACACCGCGCGCGGCGTTGCCGCCGGATGCAGCGGCACGCGGCGCGGGGCGGCGCGCGAGGCGTACTGCGCGTTGGTCTCGTCGATCTGCGCAACGAGGCCGTCGAGGCGCGCGAGATGCCGCCGGTTGTCGTGATCCCACGGATGAAAGCCGGGCTTGAAAAAGCGCAGCCATTCGAGCGCGATGCCGGGGAACACGCCGTGACGCGGCCCGTAGAGAAACTTCACGAGCTTCCCCATGCCGCGCACCTTGCCCTGGCGGCGGCGGTGCGCGCGCAAGAGCG
The DNA here is from genome assembly GCF_026343935.1 of Paraburkholderia sp. CNPSo 3076. Lineage (NCBI taxonomy): Bacteria > Pseudomonadati > Pseudomonadota > Betaproteobacteria > Burkholderiales > Burkholderiaceae > Paraburkholderia > Paraburkholderia sp. CNPSo 3076. Next base: position 368,607 of record NZ_JAPMAL010000003.1, read on the forward strand.
CGAGGTGATAGTCGAACACGATGAGCCAGAAGAGAACCGTGGTGGCGAGCATCGTACCGGTTCGCATGAGATAGCGCTTGACGCCCGGCTCGATCACCAGATTCCAGACATCGAACGAGACCGACTTGTGCTCGGTTTCCTCCAGCGCGTGCCAGAGCCACATCTGCTTGTAGCCCGCCACCGAGCCTTCGATGCGCGTGCCCGTATCGGCGAGCAGCAGGTCGGCGAGCATGGCCGTGTAGTGTTCGAGCGCCACGGTTTGCGCGAGTTGCAGCGAAGGCGGCAACACCTTGCGCGCGAAGTTGAGGATGGCCCACAGCCGCTTGTCGAGCTTGTGCGCGGGCAAGCCCGCCGCCTGGAGCAAGTCGTTGTATTCGACGTGTTCGCGCGTGTGCATCGCTTCCTGGCCGATGAAGCCCATGACCTGCTTCTTGAGTTCGGGGTCTTCGATGCGGTCGCGGTAATGCCGCACCGAATCCATGAAGAAGCGCTCGCCCGCGGGAAAAAGCAGCGAAAGCGCGTTGAAGAAGTGGGTGACTGGCACGCCCTCGACGTGCCAGTCACAAGCCCTTTCGGGCGGCAATGCGAAGCGGATGTCGCGCCGTATCGGCATCATGTTATGGCTCCCTGTTGTGTGCCTGCTGTTATTCATTGCGTGGCGGCGGACCCGCGCGCGGCGCGGCGGCCTGCCTTCGCGGCTTCGCGCCGCGCGCTCATCACGACCAGCGCCTGGTAGGCGGCGGGCAGCGTGCGCGCGAGCCAGTCCGCCGCGCGCGCGTCGCGGCCAATCAGCACGCGCCGCGCGTTGCGCGTCACGCCGCTCAGGATGGCGCGGGCCGCGTCGTCGGCGGTGGTGATGAAGAACTTCTCGAAGTCGTCTTTGCCTTGCTGCTCGCTCGCCACCATGAAGCCCACCATGTTGTGCGCCACGCGGCTCGATTGCGCGATGTTCGTACGGATGCCGCCCGGATGCACGCAGGTCGCAGACACGCCGCAGCGCATCATGTCAAGTTCCTGACGCAGCGCTTCGGTGAAGCCGCGCACGGCGTATTTGGTCGCGTTGTAGCCGCTCATGCCTGGTTGTGCGAAGAGACCGAACACGCTCGATGTATTGACGATGTGTCCGTCGCCGCTTGCCTTCAGATGCGGCAGAAATGCCTTCGTGCCGTGCACTACGCCCCAGAAGTTGATGTTCACGATCCACTCGAGGTCGCTGTACGCCATGCCTTCGATGGTGCTCGACAACGCGACGCCCGCGTTGTTGAAGACGAGATTGACGCCGCCGTGCGTAGCCGCCATCTCGTCGGCCCACGCGAATACGGCGTCGCGCTCGCTCACATCGAGTAAGCGCGTGCTCACGCGCACCGAAGGGGCAAGCGCGCCGACGATGCGAGCGGTCTCCTCGAGTGCCGGGGCGTTCCGATCGGCGAGCGCGAGATGGCAGCCGGCGCCGGCAAGCTGGAGCGCGAGCGCGCGGCCCATGCCCGAACCGGCTCCGGTGATGGCGGCGACCTTGTTGTCAAAGCGTTTCATGGGCGGGCTCCGGGTGGGTTGGGTGCGCCTGTTCAGGCGGCCTCGGTGGGTTGCGTGGCAGCGGTGAGCGGCGCTTCGTGCTGCGTGGCGTGCGGCGCGCGATAGACCTGGTAATCCGCGAGGGAGAAGTGCGCCGTGGCGCGGCGAAAGCGCCAGGTGAAACCGGGCCACAGCGTCGTGTTCCGGCCGTTGCGCGGGTCGAGATACCAGCTCTTGCAGCCGCCCACCGACCAGATCGCGCGCCCAAGCTTGTTCTGGATGCGCTCGTTGTAGCGCGCTTCCACATAGGGCCGCACGTCGATCGAATCCGCGCGGTCATTCTTCATGGCGGCGAGCGCGCCGAGCACGTACTCGATCTGCGATTCGATCATGAACACCATCGAGTTATGGCCGAGGCCGGTGTTCGGGCCGACCAGCATGAAAAAGTTCGGATAACCAGGCAAGCTCGTGCCGAGGTAGGCATGCGCGCCATTGCGCCAGGTCTCGACGATATCGATGCCGCCGCGGCCCACGATCGCGCCCGGCGGAAATGGGTCGGCCACCTGAAAGCCCGTGCCGTAGATCAGGCAATCGACCTCGTGATGCGCGCCGTCGGCGGTCACGACGCCGGTGCGGTCCACCCGCGCGATCGCATTCGTCACCACCTGCACGTTCTTGCGCGAGAGCGCCGGATAGTAGTCGTTCGAAATGAGCACGCGCTTGCAGCCGATCGTGTAGTCGGGCGTCACGGCCGCGCGCAGTTCAGGATCGGGCACCTGGTGGCGGATATGGCGCAACGCGAGCTTCTGCACGTTCTTCATGAGCGCGGGATGCACCGCGAAGCCGAGCACGCGCGTTTCCAGCATCCAGTAGAGCCCCGCGCGCGCGAGCGCTTGCGTAAACGGCAGCGTGCGGAACAGCCATTGTTCGAAGCCCGAAATGGCGCGGTCGGGCTTGGGCATGATCCACGGCGGCGTGCGCTGGAAGAGCGCGAGTTGCGCCACGCGCGGCGTGATCTGCGGCACGAACTGGATGGCGCTTGCCCCCGTGCCGATGACGGCGACGCGCTTGCCATCGAGCGCATAGCCGTGGTCCCAATGTTGAGAGTGGAAGGTCTTGCCTTCGAAGGTGTCGAGTCCCACAATCGCCGGCAACGCGGGGCGCGAGAGGCCGCCCATGCCCGAGATCAGCACGCGTGCGCTGACGCGCCGGCCATTGGCGAACGCGAGGCGCCAGCAGTGCGCGGCCTCGTCCCATGTCGCGTTCGTGAGTTCGTGCCCGAAGTTGAGCCACGGAAAAAGCCGGAAGCGATCGACGCAGCGGTTCAAATAGGCGCGTATCTCGGGCTGCGGCGCGAACATGCGCGTCCAGCGCGGATTCGGCGCGAACGAAAACGAGTACACATGCGATTGCACGTCGCAGGCGCAACCGGGGTAATGATTGTCGCGCCAGGTGCCGCCCACGGAGTCGGCCTTCTCGAACACCGCGAAGTCCTGGTTGCCGCTTTGCAGCAGGCGGATCGCCATGCCAAGGCCGGCAAAGCCAGTGCCGATGATGGCGATGCCGATCGCGTCGCCGGTACGGGCGGGTGCGTTCATCCGGAGCGTCTCCCTGTTGTCGATCCATCTATGACTGTGACATTGATGGATGTAAACATAGTGCGATCGGCGCCGATGCGCAAGGGGCTAGATTCAGCGCTCTAACACATGAACAACCGTAGGGGCGTAAGGGGGCGCGAGCGCGCGAAAGGCTGCCTGACGGGGCCTTTCACGCGTTCGGCAAAGCAGAAACCAGCAGGGAGGGCGTGCGCGTTTAACGCTTCTTGAGCGCGGTTTTCTTCGCGGGGCGAGCGGATTTTGCTGCAGCCGGCGCGCGTGCGGCGCTCTTGCGGGGCGCGGATTTGGGCGCGCGCTGCTTCGCGGCGCCGACAGGCACTGAGGCGACCGAAGGCGCGGCTTCGCTTGCGCGCTCGCGGCCGAGCGTCTTGTCGAGGATCGTCGCGACCCGGCCGCCCAGGTAGTCGCTCGACTGCGCTTCGAGCGCGCGCAGGATCTCGTGCTCGACGAACACTGTGGAAAGCGGCCGCAGCCGCCAGATCGCGTCGACGAGCGCGGGCATGTCCGTGGCTGGCGGCAGCGCGCCCTGATCGTAGCGGTCCAGATGGCGCACGACCATTTCCACCAGCACGCGCGCGATGGCGTCGAAATGCGGACGCGTTTCTTCGAGCACGTCGAGCAGCTCGCGCGCGGGAATGCCCTCGCGCACGGTCGCGGCCGCCGCGTCGAGCATGCCCGGATTGCGCGAAACGAAGGAGAGCCCCTGGCGTTCGAGCAGCCCGAGGTCCGCGAGACGCGCAAGGCTGCTCGGCGCTTGCGGCCCGAACAGCTTGATGAGCTGCGGCAGCGAATATGTTTTCGGCCGCGCGTGCGACCAGGGACCGCCAATCGCATTCTCCAGGCCGAGGATCGAGCGCAGGTCGCCACCGTCGTCGATCGCCAGGATGAGATCCTGAATGTTGGCGAGCGTGTAGCCGCGCGCGAGCAGATGGTGAATGAGCTTGAGCCGCGCAACGTGCGAGTCGTTGTAAATGCCTACGCGGCCGCGCTTCTCGGGCGGCATGAGCAGGTCGCGGTCCTGATAGGCGCGCACGTTGCGCACCGTCGTGCCCGCGACGCGCGCGAGTTCGTCGACGGTGTATTCGCTGTCGGTGGCGCGCTCGGGCGCGGTACCGGTTACGGGGGCTTTGGGCGTTTTCGGCATGCCGCGATTTTAGCGCGAGCGGCCCGGCCCACGCGAGCGCGCCTGGGTGCACGCTCAGGTCCGTGTCTCGCCGCGGCGTTTCTCGCCCTTACGCGCATGCGCCGCCTCGCCGCTATGCAGGCACGGCGCGCCCTTAGAAGCGGTAGGAGAGCGCAAGGAACGAGATGATCGGATCGGCCTTGAGGTCGGCCCGGCTCACGCCGAGCTCGCTGCCGTCCGCTGCCTTGACGATCACCGAAGACGTCGTCTTCAGCGGAATATAGGTGACCGACGCAACGAGCCCCAGATGCTTTGTGACGTTGTAGGTGGCCCCGAGATTGAAAACCGGCGACCACGACGACGACGCCTTCGCGCTGATCTGCGTTTGCCCCGGCTTGCCCGCGCCCGCCGCGAGCACGGAGCCGAGATCGTCCTGGGTGGCCTTCACGAAGTTCGGATTGAGCTGGATATCCGAGAACCAGTTGTACGACACGCCTATGCCGAGGAACGGACGGAATTTCGCATCGGCGTCGCGAAAGTAGTACTGGAAGATCAGCGCCGGGCTCCATTGGCGCACGCTGCCGACAATGGGGTTCGTCGCCGGGTCGCTGAGATTCTGGCTGCCGAGCGCGCCCGCCGGGCCTGGCGGCTTGATGGTGCCGTGACCATAGAGCTTGAACGTGGGCGGCACGCCCGCCACCGTGGTGAGCGCGATATGGTCCGCGAAGAAGTGGCTGATGACGAGGCCGACCGTATCCGCGTTCGATGCCGAAAGCCCCGTGCCCGCCGAAGTAAACGAGCTGGGCAGCCGCAGCGGCGTGTTGATCGGCACGGGCGCGACGTCCGTGGTGAGCGGCGTGCTCGAATTCTGCGTCGTGACGTGAAACCAGCCAAGTGCGACGACGTTGTCGCCGGCGTGCTGCGCGTACGCGCTCGCCGTCAGCCCGGCGGTCAGCGCCGCCACTGCAATGCGTTTCATGATGTCCCTCCCAGGTGCGGGTGTGCCTTACCCGCGCGCGGCGGCCCGATGCATGCTTCGGGATGCCCGGCATGCGTCGTTCGCCTTTGCTGCACGCGCCTTTGTGGCCCGGCCGCCGCCGTGTTGCGCGACGGCCGGGAGTGGCCACCTCGTGAATGGCGCGGTTCGCCGCGCCGTTATTGTTCGATACATTGCTTCGTGATCCTTACTGAACGAACGCGCCGGCCGTGAAGTACGGGTCCGATGGCGTCGTCATGTCGAGGTAGCCGAACACGCCGCCCGTGAAGATCATCTTGCCGGTGGCTGTCGTGCCGGTGGAGGCACCCACGTGCGTGGTCGTCACCGTGCCCGGTACGGTCTGGGCGAAGTTCAGATCGAGGGCAGTGGCGAGCGCGGCCTGCGAGGCGTTGAACGGATCGAGCAGCGTGGCCTGCGTGCCCTCAAGCGCGAGCGTACGATAGTCGAACTGGCTGTCCACGCCGATGTATTCGCCGTTCTGCGAGCCCTGCGCGATGGCCGTTTGCGGCGCGAGCACAGAGATGCCCGATTCGTCGTCGGCCACCGGGCCCGTGGCGCCGCTTTGCGGATCGACGCCGACCTGCGGATACGCCACGCCGGCGCGCACGAGCACGGGCACGAGCTGGCCGCGCAACTTGCCGACGATCATGAAGCCCTTGCCGGCCGGCTCCGTGGTGACGAGCGTCGGCTTGACCTGCCCCTGGAAGTGATCGGTTTCGAACGCGCCGCTACCATCGGCCGACTGCGCGAAGTTGGTGCCGGGCTGCTGGCATTTGCCGGCGTTCACGCCCGTGTTGTCGCATTCGGCCCAGGTGCCGTCGGCGTTGATCGTGATCTTCGCGTCGACCGCAGCGGGCTGGAAATTCTGCGAAGGCACCTGGTGATAGCCGAGCTGGCTGTACGTGCCGGCGACGTTCGCGAGATTCGTTTCGATCGCGGAGAAGCCGATGAACGGGTAGTACGGGAATGTCGTGTCCGGCACGACGCCAATCCCGCCCGAGCCCTTGTAGGCGATCTCAGCGCCCGGAATCGTGCCGCCCGCCACCCCTTCGCCAATGAATACGCGCGCCGGGCGGTTGGGATCGAGACTCGCGCCATTCAGGCGGAACGCGCACTGGTTGAGCTTCGCCGTGGGGAGACCGGTTTCCGCCGTCAGCGTGCCGGCGGCGACCTGGCCTTTGCGCGTGGGCGTCACGGTGCCAGTGGTCTGCGGGATCGGCGACTCGACATAGGTGATCTGCCAGGTCATTTTGGCTGTGTCGAGCTGCAGCTTGACGAGTTCGCCGTCGCCGCCGCCGCCGGTGTACACCGTGTTGTAGTCGAGCGAAGTGGGGCAAAGCGCTGCTTCCACGAGCGGCGGGCTACTGCTGCTGCCGTTGCCGCCACCGCATGCGCTGAGCGCTGCGATCAACGGTGCGGCAAGCGAGAGCGCCGCGTAAAGTATCCATTTCATACCGCGTCTCCAGAGTCTTGTTGTTGGCGAGAGCGCCTGCCAGTCATTCGTAGTGCGAAATTAAGGCGGTCGCGACGGCTCGGACTGGCGTGACCGCCTGATGGACTACTGTGGCTGGATCAGTGCACCGACACCGAAGTAAGGCTGATTGGGCGTGGCGCTGTTCGCCGAACTGGCCGTGACCCCGCCGTTTTCCTCGCCGTCGATGAAGATGCCGTAAAGGCCGCCCACCGCAATCAGATTGCCCGCCTTGCCCTGGGTATCGGTTACGCCGATCAGGCCGGGGTGCGTCTGCGTGTAGTCGAGCGTGAACTGGCTCTGGGTCGTCATCGTCGAGGGCTTGAGGAAGCCGGCCTGCTGGCCGTTGATGAGCGTTGCCGTGTAGGCGAAGTTCGAGTCCGCGCCAATGTAGCTGCCGTCGAATGCGCCCGACGTGAGCGTCGTGGCGGGCGCGAGCAGGGCGATGCCGGACTCGTCGTCCACGGCGATCTGGTTGCTCAGGCTGATGGTTTCGTTCACGTAGCCGGTGCGTACGACCACGGGCACGATGGCCCCGTTGAGCTTGCCGAGGATGAGGTGCCCGGCGCCGCCCTGGCGACTGACGATGACGTTGTTGCCGAGGCTCAAGGGGAACGGCAACGGTGTGGGCGTCTCGATCTGCGGTGCGTCGGCGCTGTCGAAATAGCTGCCGCTGGTGCTTGCCGTCCAGGCATTCGCAGCGGTTGCGCAGCTCGTGTTGGTCGCGCCGCCGGGCACGCTGCAATTGCCGCTGGCGTCGTACTGCTCCTGTGTTACCTTCGCCGCCGGCGCAAAACTGCTGGAAGGCAGGATGTGATAAAGCAGCGCGTTATACGAGCCCTTGAGATCGGCGAGGCTCGTGCTCACCGACGAAAAGCCGACGAACGGATAGAAGTCGAATGTGCGTGGCGCGACGCCGCTGAAGAGCAGATTCGCGGTGGTGTCGCCGTCGATGTTCACGGTCGCGCCAGGAATGCCGCCGCCCGCCACGCCAAAGCCAACATAGATCGTGGGCGGATTGTTGGCGTTGTACGCCGTGGTGTAGGTGCTGCCGTTGATCGTGCCCGTGCCCGCCTGAAGCTGGAACGCACACGTGATCTGCGCGGCGGTTGGCAGCGAGCCCGCGGGCGGATGCTGCACGGCACCCGTGATCGTGAGGCCCGCACGCGTGTTTTGCACCGAACTCGCGGCCACGGGAATTGGCGAGGCGAGGAACGAGAGCTTGTACGTCATCTTCGTCGGGTCGATGTTCAGGCTCACGACCTCGCCGCTGCCCGCACCGCCCAGATACGTGTTCGCCGCGATGTCCGAAGCGGCGGGACACAGCGCCGTGGCCGTAGGTGCGCTGCTGGGCGGGCCCTGGTTCGCGCATGACGAACCCGAGCATTGCGCCGGGGTGATGGGTGCCGGATTACTGGCGGTACCTCCGCCGCAGGCGACCAGCAAAGGGGTCGCTGCCGCGGCCAGCATCAAGCTGCTGCGGACAATGCTCTCCACCATTTTTCTGCCTCCCTGTGTCGTATTTATGCGCAGAAGATTGGATCATGACATTGACCACTGTCAATTGAGCGAACCGTCTAAAACGCGTGACGAGGTCGCTTATGCCTGATGCTTCGCGGTTTGCGCACGCAGCAAGCGGGGTTTTTCCCGAGGCCGCCGTGCACGCGCCGCGCGCCCCTGCGCAATTGGCGTGCCTGAAAACGCCTCGTTGACATGTCATCGCGATTCGTTGCGTGCGCGACGGTCGCTGAAAGGCAGAGGAAAGCCGGCGATGGAATCGCGTTAGCTGATCAGTTAGTTCGGATTGCAGATGAATGCACGTACCGTCTGATGGTGAGGATATTCGGGAGCAGGCAATGCGCCGCAATGCTGGGCGGTGAGTACTTACGGGAATGGCCTGGGCGAAGGCACTGCACAAACATGCGTAACACGGTGGGCATCGCAAAGAAAACCAAAGGTGAGCGTGTGCGGGAGCGTAAGTTCACTGCGGTGTGCGTCGCGCGGTTTTTCGTCGCATCGTTTCGCACATCGGCGGTCAGGTTCAAGTCTACGTGGCGCGCGTTACGCAAGCCAAAGGTGAGTGTTTCCGGGAACATGTGCGCAACGCGAGGCGTTGCTGCGCCGCGGCAGCGTCGCCGCGGCCGGGTCGTGATTCGCGGTATAGTCATTCGCGACAAGAGACCTCGTTGTGCGCCCTGCGCCTCACCGCCGCCGCGTTCGAGCGGTCTGCAACGGAGTTATCCATGGGTATCCTGGACTGGCTTTGGCCGCGCGCCCGCGCGAAGCAGGCGCCGGAATCGCCGCAAATCCAGACGCTGATTGCGCGTCTGCTCGTGCTCAGCCCAACGCTCAAGCTCGTGCCCGAGTGGCGAGAGCGGCTTGCGCCCTCGCTCGCGCAATCGGTCGCGTACGTGCGCGACGTGGTGGACCGCATGCCGCCCGCGCGCGAAGCGAGTGCCGCCACGTGGTCGAGCGACCCCTATATCCACGCGTTTTTCGCCGCGCCCGACGAGGTCGGCCATGTTCTGAGCCGCTCGCCAGAACTGCATGCCTGGTTCGAAAGTCATCCGCTTGCGCGCGAGACTTACGCGGTGCTCGGCATGGCCCTGAACGAGCGGCGCGCCTTCGGTGCCGAGCAGCATGGCGACGAGGTGCACACCGATGTCATGCAGACGACGTTGAGCTTCGACGACCATCAGGTGCGCGTGTGCGGCGAAACCGAAAGTGACCTTCGCGAGCAGATCGTACAGCGCGTGGTCGAGCAGATCGCACTGGAAGGCCTCGAGCAGATCGGCGCTGACGAGTCGCGCCGCGACATGCTGGAACAGGAGCGCGCGCTGCTCAGAACGCGCCTGCAACTGCTCACGCGTCACGGCGCGGGGACGCAACGCATGCTGGGTGAGCACGCCGTGCAAAACGTCGCCGAAGTGGCGAAGGTCGAGGCGCAGATTGCGCAGAACGAGAGCGAGATCGCCGCGCTCGGCCTCAAGAGCGAAGCGCTCGAACACCAGCTCACGGTGATTTGCAGGGTGCTCGCGAATCCCGCGCAATACACGAACGTCGAAATGCGCGAGATCTGCCTGAGTCCGATGAATGTCCTGCTCGCGAACGGCGGCCCGGGCAACAGCGCCTCGATCATGTTTCCGCTCGCGCGGCTGCCGTCGAGCCCGCAAGGTTTGCGCGCCTTCTCTCTGGTGCGCTTCGCGCGCACCGACCTGCAACCGTTGCCGCGCGTGCTCGTCGAAGACAGCCGCTTCATGATCTGAGCGCGGCGTCGCGGTCATAGGTGAGAAGATCCGGGAGCCGTGTGCATGGGATTGCGACGGTTCGTTGACAAAGCGTGGGGAAATCACCGTCGCGCGTGATCGGCTGCGGAAGTTTCGTGATCCCGATGGACAGGAGAACCTGGTTCTGCCGCGCAAGATTTTCCTGGTAGTCCCAGGTTAAGGGATGCGAATATTGCCGACTACCAGGTGTTGGCAGTCGAAACCTTGCGCGCTCGAGCGCGAGAAGCCGAAAGGTGAGCGTTTTCGGGAACTGTGAGCAACGGTGCGAAATTGCGCACCGAATCGCTAACCGCTTATGCCAAAAGCCCCTTTTACAGGGGCTTTTTCGTCAACGGGCGCGGCATCGGTGCAGGTATGTCGGTGCCAAAGGTGAGCGTTTTCAGGACTCGTGAGTCAGGCGCTCTGCGACGCCGGCCAGGCGAGCACGCCGTTCGCGTCGATCGAGAAGCGCAGCGCGCCGGTATGCGATGCAGGCGCATCTTCTGCGGCGATATCGAAGGTTTCTCCGGCGATCTCGACGGTAACGTAGCGGTCGCCGTGGCGCAGCGACGTGCCCGCAACGCGTCCCTGCCACGCGCCTTCCTGCGTCGCGACGAGCGCGCGCGGCGAGACTCGCCACATCACGCGCGAGCCCACCGCGAGCGAGGTATCGGCGCGGGGCAGGCACAGTCCCGTCGGCGTTTCGATGGCGCCGCCAGCACGCACGATCCCCTCGCCGACGTTGTGCAGGCCGAGCAGTTCGGCCACGCGCGGCGTGGCGGGCCGCTGGAACACGTCGGCCACGGCGCCCGCTTGCAGCACGCTTCCCTGTTCGATCACGAGCACTTCGTCGGCGAGCAGCGCCGCTTCGTCGGGGTCGTGCGTGACGATCACCGTCACCGCGCCTACCTCGCGTTGCAGCGCCCGCAACGACTGCTGCAGACGGCGGCGCCGCGGCGTGTCGAGCGCGGCGAACGGTTCGTCGAACAGCAGCAGTTGCGTGTGCCGCGTGAGCGCGCGCGCGAGCGCCACGCGCTGGCGCTGGCCGAACGAGAGCTGGCGAGGCAGGCGCTCGGTGAGCGTGTCGAGGCCGAGGTGCGCGAGCCAGTAGCGTGCGCTGGCAGCGTCGGCATCGACGGGAAACGCGAGCTGCTGCGCCACCGTCATGTGCGGGAAGAGCCCGTAATCCTGCGGCATGTAGCCGATCTGGCGGCGCTCGGGCGGCAGCGCGCCGAGGTCGGTCGCGCCGAGCGTGACAGAGCCCGCGTCGTTGCGTTCGAGCCCGGCGATGATGCGCAGCGCGAGCGACTTGCCCGAGCCCGAAGGGCCGATGATCGCGAGCCGGCGCGTTTGCGGATGCCACGCTACATCGAGCGTGAACGCGCCGAGCCTCCGGCGCACCGCGAAGGCAAGACGCAGGCCGGCATTGTCGGCCGCGGTGGCGGCCGGGGTAATAGTCGTGAGTTCGTCGCCGTTGTCCAGGTTCACCGCCAGCGTCGAGCGTGCGCTGCGGCTATAGACGGAGAGCACCGCGCAGATGATTGCAATGCCGAGCGTGGGCAGCAGGAGCGGCATCATCGCGGGCAGGCCCTGGCCGCCGAACACGACGTAGGTATACACAGGCAGCGAATACGGGTGATACGCGACCATCACGGTCGCGCCGAATTCGCCGAACGCGCGCAGCCAGGCGAGCGCGAGCCCTGCACGGATGGCGGGCCACGCAATGGGCAGCGTGACGCGAAAGAAGCGGCTGGCGGCGTGATGGCCGAGCGTGGCGGCGACGTCGTCGTACACGGGATCCACGGCGCTGAACGCCGAGCGTGCCGCGACGATCAGGAAGGGCGCCGCCACGAAGGTCTCGGCGAGCACGATGCCCGTGAAGGAGTCGGTGAGCGAGCCGCCGAAGAGCTGGCCGATGCCGCTATACGGTCCGATGAGAAACAGCAGCAGCACGCCGCTCGTGAGCGGCGGCAGCGCGAGCGGCAACTGCACGACGAAGCCGAGCAGGGCAATGCCGCGCGCGCGCGACCGCGCGAGCCAGTAGCCGAGCGGTACGCCGCCCACCAGGATGATGAGCGCGGCCACGCTCGCGCTCGCGACCGATACGCCCACCGCCGACCAGGTGGCGTGCCAGTCGACGCCGGCCCAGTCCGCCTGGCCGATCTGCGGAATGCTGGCAACGAACGGCGCGCACAGATAGACCGCGAGCAGCGCGCCGAGCCACCAGAGCGGCTGGGAGCGCTTCACGGCAACCTGCTCCGCACGCTGCGCGGCTTGTGTCATTGCTGTGCGGCGTCGATCACGGCTTGCACCGACGGCGGGATCGCCTGGGTCTGGCCGTTGACGGCAGGCTTCGTCACATCCAGGCCATGCTCGGCGAGCAGTTTGCGGCCTTCTGCCGAGAGCAGGAAGTTTACGAAGCGCGCGGCGCCGGCGCTGTTGGGTGCGTCGTTGAGAACCGTGAGCGTGTAGTTCGCCTTGATCTTCAGTTCGGGCGCGGGGTGGATCGCCGGAATCTTCAGGTCGGACGTTTCCGTCGAGTAAAAGAAGCCCGCGTCGAGCTGACCCGACTGCAGACGGCCAACGAGCGTTTCTTCCGGCAGCACCTGCTCGGGATTTTCCGGCGCGCCAAGTGTTTTCTGCACGAGGTCAAGCTGGTTGTACGCCTGCGCGGCCTTCGTCATGAGCTCGACGGTGAAGGCGCCCTTCGGGTCGAGCTTCGGATCGGTGCGCCCGAGGCGGATGCCCGGTTCCTGCAGCACCTGATCCCACTTCTTCGTCTTGAAGTCGTTGGCGAAACGGCTCTTCGGGTTGTAGCCGATCAGGAGCGGCGATTCGGCAAAATTTACGTACCACGTAACGTGATTGCCGTTGGCCTCGCCCATGAGGCTCGCGTTGACCTTCGGGCTCGCGCTGATGAACACATCGCCGCGGCGCAGCTTGCCCTTTATCTCATTGGCGATCTTGTTCGAGCCGGCTGCATAGCCCTTGAAATGCAGGCCGGTTTCCTTTTCGAACGCGGGGCCCACGCTCTTCTCCATGAGGTTCACGAGCGAGCCTGCATAGAGCACGTTGACATCGGATTCGTCGGCGAATGCGTTGGCGCTTGCACCCATCGCGCCAATTACACCGCTCATCACGACGACTGAAGCCACCAGCTTGCGGACAAACATGTTCGACACCCGTTCGTTATAAAGGCCCATATATTACGATGGACTGCTGTATTGATGTGCTTGCCCAATTCGCTATTTTGGCAATCAGTGCCTGTGCGCGTCACACTGATACGCCTAAACTGGGGGCCAGTTCTTTTCCCGGTTCATAGTCCTGTTCAATTGTGGAGGCCCTCATGCGTACCAGCGCCCGTAACCATTTCTCCGGCCAGATCAGCGCGGTCAAGGCCGGCGCTGTCAACGACGAAGTCACACTGCGCGCCGACGGCGGCCTCGAGATTGTCGCGATCATCACGCATGGCAGCGCCGCTTCGCTGGGTCTCGCCGCTGGCAAGCCGGCCTTCGCGCTCGTGAAGGCATCGTCGGTGATCCTCATGGTCGACGGCGACACGAGCAAGGTGTCCACGCGCAACGTCGTGGCGGGCACGGTTTCGTCGGTCACGAAGGGTGCGGTGAATGCGGAAGTCGTGCTCGCGGCCCCGGGCGGCGCGCAGATCGCGGCCATCGTGACGAACGACAGCGTCGATCGTCTCGGCCTCGCGGCAGGCAAGCAGGCTGCCGCGCTCTTCAAGGCATCGAGCGTGATCGTCGGCGTAGACGGTTGATGCGCTGCGAACGCGCGTGAATGCAATGACACAGGGCAGTCAGGACCCCGCCACGCCGCCGCCGCCCGATTTCGATGCGCTGGCCGCCGCGCGCTGCGACGCCCTGACGGGGGCGCCAGAGGCGCCGCGCACGCCCGACGCCTGGCTCGTCGCGCGGCTCGTCGCGGCGCGCGATGTGCGCGGCGAATTGCCGTTGCTCGGTTTAACGCGCGCGCAGATCGACGCGCTCGGGGCGCGGCACTTCGTGTGTGCGGTGACGAGTGAAGCGCCGCACACGCACGTTATGGCGGATGCGTCGCATGCTGCATTTGCTACGGCAATGCAGGCCTTTCTCGTTGCGCTTGCCGCGCCGCAAGCCGACCCCGACGACGTGCGTTGCCTCGCCGCGATCATTGCCCACGCGTGCCTGCGACCCGATCATTTGTGGCGCGATCTCGGCCTGCGTGGCCGCGATGACGTGACACGCATGCTGGAGCGCTTTTTCCCTGCGGTCGTGGCGCGCAACGTGGAAGGCTTGCGCTGGAAGAAACTGCTGGCGCGCGAACTTGCGCTGGCATCGGGCGCCACGCCGGGCCCGGCACCCGGTTGTCCCGGCTGCGAGGATTTCGGTTTCTGTTTTCCTGCTGGCCATTAGCCATCCAGAGGGGAACGGCGCGCGAAACGCATCGTGTATGCTTGCGCGCATGACCAAGTCCCCCAACGCTCAACCGCACGCAGACGCTCCCGCGCCCGCACAGGCGCAGAAACCGGCCCAACCCGAGGTGCGTTTTCGCATGCGCATCATTCAGGACGGCACGATCGCGCTCGGGCCAGGCAAGGTGTCGCTGCTCGAAGCCGTTCGCGAACATGGCTCGATCTCGGCTGCGGCGCGCAGCATGAACATGTCGTACCGCCGCGCGTGGCTGCTGATGGATGAACTCAACCGCGCGCTGGAGTCGCCGGCCACGGTTTCGGAGCATGGCGGGCAGAGCGGCGGCGGCAGCATGCTCACGCCCGTGGGCGAAGAGATCGTGCGCTTGTATCGCAGCATCGAGGCGCGCGCCGCAGCGGTCTGCGAGGCCGAGATCGAAGCGCTCGTCAAACTCGTGAAGGCCTGACGCGATGTGACGTGACGCGGCGGCGCAGTGCCGCCAACGCCAGGCGCCTAGCCGTGGCGCAAGCAGAAACGCGAGACGGACACCGCGGCGAGCGTGGGCGTCGCGTTCGCATGTAGCCGCATCATCAACTCGACGAAAGCTGGCATAGACGATCCGGCGCCCCTTGAGCGCATCCTCCGGAAGCGCGCGTTGGGCCTGCGGGTCTTCGTGCGCTTGCGTGGTCTGCTCCATCGCGTGGACTTCGGCGCGCAAGGCGTCGATCAGCGCGTGGGCTTCGTCGAGCTGCGCGCGCAGGGTGTGGAGCGCGGCGGCATCGGCGTTCGCGCGCTGCTCGGCGATTTCGCGGCGGCTCGTGTGCAACGCGACCCGCGCGTCGCGCGCCGCTAGCGCTTCCTGCAGCGCTTCGCGCTGCGCGTGCTGCGGCGTTGTCTCGCGCTAGGCGCCCCCGGCTAGGCGCCCCCGGCTGGCTGCGCGCCGACAGCGAAATATATCATGGAATATAACGAAGGCCGGATGACGGTCAGGAACGCGGTTCAGGCGGCGGGTTCGCGCACGAGCGTCGTCGCGACGGCGACGGATTTGGCCACTGAGCGGCCCGCGGCCGCCCCGGACGTATGCGCTTCGCAGTGCGCTTCGGCCGCGTTCGCATGCTGCGCGAGCACAAGCTCGACGCCGAGCCCGACGAAGGCCGCATCGAGCCGCTCCAGTTCGGCCACGGCGCGGCGCAGCGCTTCGGTATCGAGACTGAACGCGTCGCTGAATAGCGCATCGCGCGTCTTGTCGAGGCGGCGTGCGTCGCGAATGGCGCGCTTGAGTTCGCGCTGGCGGGCGAAGCGGACCAGATCGATGCGCCGCGAGAGCGCGACGAGGAGTGGCTGCAGCGACGCGCCGGCTGGCGCCGCTTGCGCGCCACCGATGCCACCACCACTGGCAGCGCCTTCGCCACGCGCGAGCATGCGCTCGAAGCGCTCGATGCTGTTGCGCAGCCGCCGGAACGCGTCGATCACGTCGCGGATCAGCTCCGCGCGCTCGTACCCCGACGTGGGACGCAGCGTGGTGATCGTGGCCGCGAAGCCGTCCGTGCCCGCCGGCGCGGGTGCGCGACGCGCCTGCGGTATCGGTGTTGCGCTTACGAGGCGCCGACTACTCGCCAATTCCTGCCTCCGTCTGCTGGATGATCGTTCGATGTATTCAATAGGATATAACGACTCAGAGAGCGAGTGCATGAATCGCGCGGCCCCTCGTGTTCCTGTGGCGCCACGCCGCATGAACTAAAATTGCCGCTTTGCGCCTCGCTTGTGCCTGGTTGCGCACGCACCCGACTTTTCGCTTTCTCTCGCTGTTCAATGACCACACCCTCATCGGAGGCGGCGTCCGACGACCTGCCCAGTCTTTCGCGCAATCGCGGTTTCCAGCGCTTCTATGGCGCGCGCGTGCTGTCGTCGCTCGCGTTCCAGATGCTCGCCGTCGCCATGGGCTGGCACATCTACGCGCTCACGCATAGCGCGTTCGCGCTCGGTCTCGTCGGCCTCGCGCAGTTCCTGCCGATGTTCTGCCTCACGCTCGTCGTCGGCCACGTGGCGGACCGGTACGACCGCAGACGCATCGCATCCGTCTGCCAGCTCATCGAATGCGCCGCCGCGCTGACCTTCGCGGCCGGCACGGTCGGCGGCTGGCTGAGCGCGCCGCTCATCTACGCGCTCGCCGCGTGCGTGGGCGCGGCGCGCGCGTTCGAGTCGCCCGCCATTTCGTCCTTGCTGCCGGGCGTCGTGCTGCGCTCGCAGCTGCCGAATGCGACCGCGTGGTCGACCTCGGCGAACCAGACTGCGAACATCGTCGGCCCGGCACTGGGCGGCCTGCTGTACGGCATCGGCGCGACGCCGGCCTACGCGGCGTGCTCGCTCGCGTTCGCGGCGGCGGCCACGCTCTCGGGCACGATCCCGCTGCGCGCCAAACCGCCCGCGCGCGCGCCCGTCACGCTCGAATCGGTGTTCTCGGGCATCGCGTTCATCCGTTCGCAGCCCGTCATTCTCGGCGCGCTGTCGCTCGATCTGTTCGCGGTGCTGTTCGGCGGCGCGACGGCACTCTTGCCCGTGTTCGCCCGCGACATCCTGCACGCTGGGCCCATCGCGCTCGGTCTCCTGCGCTCGGCGACGGCCGCGGGCGCGCTGGCAGGCTCGATCTGGCTCGCGCACTTTCCGCTGCGGCGGCGCCCGGGTCTCGCGATGTTCGGCGGCGTGATCGTGTTCGGCTGCGCGACGATCGCGTTCGGGCTGTCGCACAACATCGTCGTGTCGCTGATGGCGCTGGCGGTGCTGGGCGCTTCGGACGTGGTGAGCGTGGTCGTGCGCACGTCGCTCGTGCAGCTGCGCACGCCCGACGAAAAGCTCGGCCGCGTGAGCGCGGTGAATTCGCTTTTCATTGGCACGTCGAACCAGCTTGGCGAGTTCGAATCGGGGCTCACGGCTGGCTGGTGGGGCGCGCAGCGCGCTGTGCTCGTGGGCGGCGTGGCGACGATCTGCGTCGCGCTGCTGTGGATGCGGCTCTTTCCGCCCCTGCGCGACACGCGCTCGCTCGAGCGCGAAGAGGCGCACGCCACGGCGAGCGCGAACTGATCGCGCGAGGCCGCCTGCGGCGCCCCGTCCCGCCGGTGCCGTGCGCCGGGGTTTGCCGCTATCCTTTCTCCAGGGCCCGCTCGCAGCAGCGGACCCCCGTTTTTCTCATCCACCCATCAAGTCATGCATCCATCGACCATCGCCCCGAGGAGCGCCGCATGCGCGTAGGCCGCCCCGTCAAGGCGCTGCCGCAGCCGCTGTGCGACTACTGCGGCGCGAAAGCGGTGCTCGCGCGCTTCGCCGACGAGGCCTACCCGTATCGCGACGATCACGGCCCGCTCTGGGTCTGTACGCCCTGTGAGGCCTGGATCGGCGTGCCCGCGCGCAGCACGCGCAACGTGCCGCTCGGCCGGCTTGCCAACGCCGCCCTGCGCGACGCCAAGAGCCGCCTGCACGACGCGCTCGAGCCGCTGGTGGCCGCGAAGATGCGGCGCGACAAGGTCAACGCCTTCGAGGCGCGCGGCAAGGCCATCCGCTGGCTTGGGGAGGAGCTGGGCTTCGACCTGCCCAATCCGTCGATCCACCTCCTGAGCCTCGAGCAGTGCGAGCAGGCCATCGCCCACATCGAGGCGTTCATGGCTGCGCGGCGCGCGGAGGGCGGGGGCGAGCGCGAACCGCGCTGAGCCGGCCACGGCCGACCGGTTGCCCGCCCGTCAGGCGATGCGCAGCGCATGTCTGTCACTGTTCGTTACATTCGATTTGAGGGTCGGCGCTTAACCTTCGGCGCGCCGTGCCGTTATTGCACGGAACAGACTCTTACTTGCCCTTCCATGGCCAGGACCATCCCTTTTCCGCAGCGCTCGCAAGCCGGTCGCCCCCGACGCAGCAAGTCGATGTTGCTGCCGATCCCGCGCGCAGTCGCCAACGAGCTTGCGCTGCAGGTGCATCTCGGGCTCGCCGCGCTGCGCCGCGGCGGCACCGGCGACGACGCACGCGCCTTGCTCCATGCTCACGTGCTCGCGCAATCGATTGCGGAGGCCGGATATGGCGTGCTCGAGCCGGACCAGGTGCGGGCGGCCGATGCCGCGCTGATCGCCTGCTTCGAGCGCGGCAACACGGGCGGCGGCTGGCAACTGGAAGAAGCGGGCTTCGAGGCGGTTGCGCAGCTCGTGAATGTGTACGACCGGCAGTTGCAAAGCGCGCCGCTGTGGGCGCTGACCGAGGCAAGCGAGCGGCTCGAGCGCATGGGCGCCGGCGAAACCAGCCACCAGGCCTTGCGCAAGAGCGCGTGACGCGAGGGATGGGGCACGCCGGGTACACCCCTTGCGGCCAGGTTCGATAGTCGTCGTCGCACAGCGGCAATGGATAAGCCGGCAGTAGGGTGAAGCGAACGATCCCTCTTTGCGAGACGAGCCGGATCGAGGGCGATAGACGGACGGTTGCCGGCGATGCATCCCCAAAAAATGCATGGCCGCTCCAGTCGAGCCTGGGGCGCACTGGAGCGAACCTGGGGCTAGCCCGACGCGAGCCCCCAGCGGGCGCTGTGGCGACATTGGCACGAGATTTGACGCGGGACGCGAATCGTGTTGACTTCGGACAGGTGGCGCGCCTAAAATTCGCCCGTCTTAACAAAAGGGGCTGACGCCTTGGACAGTAGCAGTTGTCGATCTTCGAACAGTTTCGCTGCCTGACCCGGCAGGACGTCCGCGCTCCCTTTCTTTCAGCCGCCGTCTTGCCAGCCAGGCAGATGGTGCGCGTCCAGCAGTAACTCCTCGTGCACTCTTGAATAGCGTCGACCGACGCCGCAGCGCCTTGAACGTATCGAGCGCCGCGGATGGCCGACATCGCGCCGTAAGCCCGCCCTGATCGATGCGCGCTTGCGGCACGGTTCGTTCGTTGCGCCCTCAAGCGCGACGCGCGGATCGACACATGCGCGCCTTGAGGCCCTTGAAGCCGCTTCGCGTTCGAGCCAACGGCTCGATGCAAGTCCCCAGGGTCAGCCGCCGTGACGTTGAGGAGTTCCGATGTCCGACAGTGACAGTTATCCGTTATGCCGCTTCCTTTTGAATTGCATTGAGGAAAGCGGGCAGACGCGAGCCGCCGCGCGCTGAACAAAGCGCGCTGCCGGGTCTGCTGGCTTTCCTCCCCAACGCGTCCCCCCGCGACGCCAGGAGAACCAGTATGAACTTCGGCCTTCTTTTGCCGCATCTGTCGCAACTGCAACAAACGCAGGACACCCTCCATCCCGATGTGCTCGGCGCGCGTGAGCGCGCGAGCGCCCCGCCGCCCTGCCGGAAATCGCGACTCGCCGCGCGCTGGCGAGATCTGCGAGCGCGCGTGTTTCGGGTCTGAATCAGACAAGCTGTAACGGATCCCCGCGCGTATGCCCAGCCGGCCCGGCCGGCCGTACGCGCCGCGCGAGGGATTCGCGCAATAACCAATCGCCGGTGCTTCGACATGAACCAGTTCAACCACACATTGCGAACGACCCGCCGCGCAGCGCGCGCCTGCGCCGGCGTGCTCGTGCCCACGCCTGTTCTCGCTAACGGAGGCCGCTAATGGAGTTCAGCTTCAACCTGAACCGCACGGCCAACGCCTCGGCGTGGCGCGTGCTGCCGAACCGCTGGGACTTCGTGGCGTTCCCGCTGATGATCGGCCTGATCGCGATGGCAGCCGTGGGCTTTCACGAAACGATGGCGCCCATCGCGACGTTGAAGGCGCAGCCCATCTCGCTCGATCCCGCGAACCTGCCCGAGTACGCCATGCGCACCACGCTGCGCATGCTCGCGGCGATGGTGGCGTCGCTCATCTTCACGCTCGTGTACGGCACACTCGCGGCGAAGAGCCGGCGCGCGGGCCAGGTGCTCGTGCCGATTCTCGACATCCTGCAGTCGGTGCCGGTGCTCGGCTATATCTCGTTCACGGTCACGTTCTTTCTCGCGCTGTTTCCCTCGCGCGTGCTGGGGGCCGAACTCGCGGCGATCTTCGCGATCTTCACGAGCCAGGCCTGGAACATGACCTTCAGCTTCTACCAGTCGCTGCGCACGGTGCCGCGCGATCTGGACGAGGTCTCGCGAGGTTTCCACCTCACGGGCTGGCAGCGCTTCTGGAAGCTCGAAGTGCCGTTCTCGATGCCAGGCCTCATCTGGAACATGATGATGTCGATGTCGGGCGGCTGGTTCTTCGTGGTGGCCTCCGAAGCGATCACGGTGGGCAACAACACGATCACGCTGCCGGGTGTCGGCGCGTATCTGGCCCAGGCGATCGCGGAAAAGAACCTGCACGCCGTGGGCTGGGTGATCCTCGCGATGATCGTGGTGATTCTCGCGTACGACCAGTTCCTGTTCCGCCCGCTCGTGGCGTGGGCCGACAAGTTCCGCATGGAGAACACGAGCTCGGGCGACGCCCCGGAATCGTGGCTGCTCGACCTCATTCGCCGCACGCGCCTCATTCACCGTCTGCTCGTGCCGATGGGCTTCCTGCTCGCCACGCTCGCGCGCATTCCGTTGCGCGTGCAACTGCCGAAGTCGCTGCCCGTCGTCACCACGATGAGCAAGCGCTCGCGCATTGGCGATATCGTCTGGGCCGCGTTCGTGATCGCGCTGACCGTGTTCGTGGTGTGGCACGTGGTGGCCTATGTGCGCACGGGCGTTACGCTCGATGAAGTCTGGCACGTGTTCGTGCTCGGCCTCATCACGCTCTTTCGCGTGCTGCTCTTGATCGCCATCGCTTCGGTGATCTGGGTGCCGCTCGGCGTGCTGATCGGCCTGCGTCCGGCGCTCGCCGAGAAGGTCCAGCCGCTCGCGCAGTTCCTCGCGGCGTTCCCGGCGAACCTGCTGTTCCCGGTGTTCGTGATCGTGATCGTGCGCTTTCACCTGAACCCGGACATCTGGCTCTCGCCGCTCATCGTGCTCGGCACGCAGTGGTACATCCTCTTCAACGTGATCGCGGGCGCAAGCTCGTATCCGAACGATTACAAGGAAGCGGCCACGAACTTCCGCATTCGCGGCTGGCAATGGTGGAAGAAGGCCATGCTGCCGGGCATTTTCCCGTACTACATCACGGGCGCGATCACGGCTTCCGGTGGCGCATGGAACGCGAGCATCGTCTCAGAGTTCGTGCAATGGGGCGACACGAAAGTCGTCGCGCACGGCCTGGGCGCCTACATCGCACAAACGACCGCCGCCGGCGACTTCCCGAAGATCATTCTGGGCATCGCGATGATGTCCCTGTTCGTTACGTTGTTCAACCGCGTGCTCTGGCGTCCGCTGTACACGTACGCCGAGTCCCGGCTGCGCCTCGATTGAGATGGAGTGACATCATGCTGAATCCGAAAATCGTCTCATCCGACCTGCTGCCGATGCGGCCCGCTCCCGGCCAGGAAGTGCTCGCCGTCAAGCATGTTTCGCGCGGCTTCGCGAAGAAAGAGGACGAACGCCTCGTGCTCGACGACGTGAACCTCTCGCTGCGCGAGGGCGAGATCGTCGGCTTGCTGGGCCGTTCCGGCTCGGGCAAGTCCACGCTGCTGCGGATCATCTCCGGGCTCATCGAGCCGACCGAAGGCGAGGTGAACTGGCTCGGCAAACCGCTCGAAGGGCCCGCCGAAGGCGTGTCGATGGTGTTCCAGACCTTCGCGCTGTTCCCGTGGCTCACCGTGCTGCAGAACGTGGAAGCGGGCCTCGAAGCGCAGGGCGTGGGCGCGCGCCAGCGCCGCGAGCGGGCGCTGGCGGCCATCGACCTGATCGGTCTGGACGGCTTCGAAAACGCCTACCCGCGTGAGCTTTCGGGCGGCATGCGCCAGCGCGTGGGCTTCGCGCGCGCGCTCGTGGTCGACCCGACGCTCCTGCTCATGGACGAGCCGTTCTCCGCGCTCGACGTGCTGACCGCCGAAACGCTGCGTACCGATCTGCTCGACCTGTGGACGCAAGGCCGCTTGCCGATCAAGTCCGTGCTGATCGTCACGCACAACATCGAGGAAGCGGTGTTCATGTGCGACCGCATTCTCGTGTTGTCGTCGAATCCGGGCCGCGTGTCGGCCGAGATCAAGGTGCCGTTCAAGCATCCGCGCAACCGTCTCGACCCGGCGTTCCGCAAGCTCGTCGATGACATCTACGCGAAGATGACGGCGCGCGAAGCCGCCGAGGCCACGACTCGCCGTCTCGAAGTGGGCAGCCGCCTGCCGGACGTGTCGACCAACATCATGGCGGGTCTGATCGAGACACTGGCGGCCGCGCCGTATCACGGCCGCGCCGACATGCCGGAAATCGCGCGCTCGCTGCATCTGGAAGTGGACGACCTGTTCCCGATCGTGGAAATGCTGCAGCAGCTCGGCTTTGCCGACGTGCGCGAAGGCGACGTGCTGCTCACGCCGCCCGCACGCGTG
The DNA here is from genome assembly GCF_026343935.1 of Paraburkholderia sp. CNPSo 3076. Taxonomy (NCBI): domain Bacteria; kingdom Pseudomonadati; phylum Pseudomonadota; class Betaproteobacteria; order Burkholderiales; family Burkholderiaceae; genus Paraburkholderia; species Paraburkholderia sp. CNPSo 3076. The sequence goes on from NZ_JAPMAL010000003.1 coordinate 391,402, forward strand.
TTTTCGGAGATGGGCACGCAGGCGCGCAAGCTCATGTTCGCCGATCACCTGCTGCGCAACGTGCCGCTCGCGGCGCGGATCAAGAAAGTGCTCGACGAGCGGCCGGGCCATCGCGCGCCGCGCGTGCGCTTCGAGCAGGAGCTCGAGGACGTGCTTTCCGATGTCGACGCCGAAGAAACGCTCGATACCGTGATCGAGTGGGCGCGTTATGGCGAGGTCTTTTCGTACAACGACCAGTCGGAAATCTTCAGTTTCGAGGACGTCGAGGCGTAAGGCCCGCGTTGTCGCAAAAACAAGAACGGGCGGCGAGGGTGACACCTCAACCGCCCGTTCTTTTTACCTTCAAAATCTGCTGGCCTTATTGTCCGATACCGATCAGCTCGATTTCGAACGTGAGGTCGCTGTTCGGCGGGATCGGGCCCACCGCGCGATCGCCATAAGCGGTCGCCGCCGGGCAGGTCAGCTTTGCCTTGCCGCCGACCTTCATCTTCTGCACGCCCTGCGTCCAGCACGGAATCACGCGATTGAGCGGGAAGGTCGCCGGGCCGCCGTGCTTGTCGGAGCTGTCGAATTCGGTGCCGTTCGCGAGCGTGCCGCGATAGTTCACGCGCACGACGTCGGTGGCGGAGGGTTGCGGACCGGTGCCTTGCTTGATGTGTTCGATGACGACGCCCGACGGCAACTTGTCGATGGTGTTGGCGGCGAACGCGGTCGTTGCAACGGTGGCAGCGGCGACCAGGGCAATCAGTGATTTCATGAGATGTCCTCGTTGAATGGCAAATCGATTATATCGGGCGCGCGGCCTGGGTCCCGGTTCCTTGCCGGTGCGACGGTTCAGGCGCTGGCGTACGGCGTGCCGTCCTTGTGCAGAAACCGTCCGTCACTGCTGGGGCTGATCATGTCGACGTCGGAGCAGGTGATGACGTCTGCCGGCGAACGCGAGCCGACTTCGAGATACACGGCGACGCGATCCGACCGGTTGATCATGTGGTGCCCGTTACCGGAGTGCTTCGCAAACGCCGCGCAGTCCCCCGCGCGCAGCACGGTTTCGCCGTCGTCCTCGATCAGGGTCAACTCGCCTTCGAGGACGTAGACGAATTCGTCTTCGTCCGAATGCCAGTGGCGCTGGCTCGACCAGTTCCCCTGCGGCAGGTGCATCAAGTTGACGCCAAAGTCGCGCAGACCGCCGGCGTCGCCGAGCCGCTGCCGTATCCGCTCGGCGCATGGCGCGTCGAATGGCGCGGGATAGCCGGTGCCCTGACGCTTCGGCACGCTCGCGATGTCGATCTTCGGCATAGACGACTCCACAATTTGCGAAGGCAGAGGATAAGGTGAGCTTCTTCGGGACCCACCGCGCCGCGCGTGCGGCGCACCGTGCCACCGCTCGCAGACCCTTGATTAGACGGAGAACTTTATCCTGTCAGCGTTGCGCCGCGAGGTTGCTTGCGCTGCATCGGTGAGACTTTTCAGGAGATCGATCGAGCGAAGCAAAGGGTGAGCCCGGTGCGCGCGAGCCGCGCACCGGCCAGGGTGTCGACGCATCAATTCGGCTTGCCGCTCGACGACCCGCTACCGTCGCCCGATGCGCCGGCGCGGCCATTGCGCGGCTTGCCGCCTTGCGAAGCCGCCTTGGAAGCGCCGCGCGCCTGCGCCTGCCCGCGATCGTTGTCGGTGGCGTCGTCGTCGTGATCGTCACCATACGTATGCCCTTCGACGTCGTCGCCGCGCGCCATGCCCACGAGGAAGTTGCGCTGCGGATTCGCCAGCTCGATGCCGCGTTCCGTGAAGCGCAGCAACACGCGCTTGTTGAACTCGCGCTGCACGCCCCAGCGCGCCGAGTCCTTGCACTGAATCTGCCCGACGAGCGTCACGGTCGCGCCATCCACCTGATCGACGCCCCAGTACGCGAAGTCGCTGAGGATGCCGTTCTTGAACGCGTCTTCCTTGCGGATCTCGGCGCCGATGTCCTTGAGCGTGTCGATGGCGCGCTGCAGATCCGCGCCATGCGCGATCTGCACCTTCACCGCCGCGTTGCCGATGCCGCGATTCGTGTTGTTCACGGTCGTCACGGAACTGAACGGCACGGTGTAGAGCGAGCCGTCGCCGCCGCGCAGGCGCACGGTGCGGATCGAGAGAAACTCGACCGTGCCCGAGACGCCCGCCACCGTCACCCAGTCGCCCACCTGCATGGCGTTTTCCGTCAACAGGAAGATGCCGGTGATGAAGTCCTGCACGAGCTTTTGCGAGCCAAAGCCGAGCGCCACGCCGAAAATACTCGCGCCGGCAATCAGCGGCGCGGTGTTCACGCCGAGTTGCGAGAGCGCGGTGAGCCCGACCACGACGAGGATCGAAACGAGCAGCGTGGTGCGGAACATCGGCAAGAGCGTACGTAGCCGCGCGGCGCGCACGAAGTCGCCGGCGTCGGTCCACGTGTTCAGGCGCCGCTCGGCCGCGCCGTTCGCGAACTCCCAGATCGCGACGGCGGCGACGATGGCGATCACAATAGTCAGGAGTGCCGATCCCAGCAAATGCCCGATCGGCGCGAGCGCGAGAATGCGTGCGGGACGCAGGCCCCAGACGTGCAGCAGCAGGTCGAGCGTCACGATCCCGATCGCCACGACGACGATGCGCCGCAGCGCCGGGTAATAGCGGTACGCACGGCGCTGGCCGAAGCTCATCTTCTCCTGATCCTCGCGCAACCCGAACGCGCGGCTCAATGCGCCGAGCAGCACGATGGCGCTCACGCGCGCGGCGAGCAGCACGACGAGCGAGAGTCCACCCGCGCGCAGCAGCGCCGCATAGCCGCCGCGCAGATCGAGCGCCCAGACGAACCAGAGCGCCAGGACGACGAAGAGCGCCACGCCAACCCAGATGTCGGCGAACCATTGCATGAACCAGGCATACGAGCCATGGCGCGCGGCGGCGGCGCGCATGGCGTCGGCCACGGGGCGGCGCAGTTGCAGGATCATCACGGCGAGCGCGAGGTGGCCGACCAGCGTGACGACCTTCACGAGCGCGAGATGCGCGTCCTCGGTCATGCCGAGCGGCACCGCGCCGCCAAGCGCGCCGCCCACGCCGCCGATCACGACGATGCGCACGAGCCAGCGCTGCGCGTAAGCGGCCCAGTCGTCGGGCAGCGGCACGAGGCGCAGCGCGGCGGCGTCGGGCGCGAACAGCAGCTTGCCGAACATCACGATCACGCGGCAGATCACATACGTATCGACGATCTGACCCACGGCTTCAGCGGGCGCGGCGTCGTCGGGGCCGAACAGCGACAGCACGCCCGCGGCGCACAGGCCGAAGGCGACCACGGGCACGACTTCGAGCAGCATCACGAGCAGCGCGCCGGGCAGGCGCTGCAAGAGGCGCCAGTGATGCGCGCCGCGCAGCGCGTGGTATGCCTCTTTCGCGCGGTCCGCGGCGGTTTTGGGCGAGGCGCCGGCGTTGTCCTCGGCTTGCGCCGCGACCACGGTGGCCCGCGCCGCCGCGTTGGCGCTCGCGTTCGCATGGGGGCCGGCGTTCGGGTCGCTGTCCTTGCCGCCCTTGCCCTCGGCCGGCTCCATGCCGGCGGCTTCGCGCAGGGCGTCTTGCTGGGCGTCGGCTTGCGCATCGGCGGCTTTCGCTTGCGCGGCGAGCGCGACGCTCGTGCCCGTCGCTTCAGGCGTTTGTGGCTGTGCCGTTGGCGTGCCGCCTTGCGGCGGCTCGGCGTCGTCGCGCTGTTTCGCGGCCTGATGCGCGGCAATGGCGCGCTCCGGCGTGGCGACGACGCGGCGCAGCACCGTGGCGAGCGCGAGCGCGGGTACGAGCGTGAGCAGCAGCACGCGCAGCAGCGCAAGCAGCAGCGCGTGGCTTTGCGGCGTGTTCAGATGGTCCTGCCACCAGTTGCGCGTGGACCAGAGGCCGAGCAGCGTCGCGAACGTATGGTTCAGATGCTGGCCGACCGTGCGTGCGCCGTGCGCGGCGTGATCGGCGATCTGCACGACCAGACCGTTGGAGCGCAGCGCGCCCGCGAGCGGCGTCGAAGCGGACGTGGCCGCCGCCGCGCCGGAGGCCGCGGCCGGTGCACTGGCCGGCGCGCTCGCCGAGGCGGGCACGGCGAGCGCGCCGGCGGCGGCGATGGCCCGCAGCGTGTCTTCCATGTGGCCGCGCTGCACGGGATCGTCGAGAACCCGGAGGGCGGCTTGCGCCTGAGTGGGCGTGAGCGCCACCGGGGCGGCGGGGTTGGCCGCGTTGGCGTCAGTGGCGGGCGCGGCAGGCTGGGCGGGACGCGCGGGGCTCGCGCCGGGCTTGAGCGCTTCGGCGACGGTGGCCGGTGTCGCCGCCGTCGCATTCGACGCGCCGAGCGCGAGCGTCAGGCCGGCAGAAACGGCGAGAACGGCAACGAGAGCATGCAGGCGCGATGTGCGCGGGAACCGAAAGGCAGAAGAAAGGGACATCCTTGTCATTGGCTTACGGGTCGCGACTGCGGCGACCCTTCAGTGGCGGCGGAGGAAACGACAGCGGGACGAAACGCGCGGCTGGAAGCGCATTGGCGCGGCGTACAGCCTGTCGCCGCCCGATTCGTCGGAACGTTCGACGCGCTGCCGCAATTTTGGTGCCCACTTGTGCGTAGGTGGGCCACATGGCGTTTGCGGAACCGCCAAAAACGGCGCGGCGCGCGAAACGTAAGTGCTGACTATGGCGGGAGTATGCCTCTTTTACCTTACGAACGCGGATTAGGCGCGCGCCGGGTCGCCGATAAAAGGGACGCTTCGACGGCGTACTCGGTGCGCCGACTACGCGGGTTTTGATCAGTGGCGCGTGCGCCCGGGCGAATGCTACCGTTGCACGGTCAACATTCAGGCCCGCCAGAGGCCGACGAGGAGAGCCATGAATAGCGTCAGCATGACCGGAGCGCGCAAGGGCAAACTGAGCCATGCGCAGTTGATCGTCGCCGCGACAATCGGCAATGCGCTCGAATTCTTCGATTTCACCGTCTACAGCTTCTTCGCGCTGACCATCGGCAAGTTGTTCTTTCCCACCATGTCGAGCTACGGGCAGTTGCTCGCCTCGGTGGCGACTTTCGGCGTGGGCTTCGTCATGCGGCCGCTGGGCGGCGTCGTGATCGGCGCTTATGCCGACCGCGCGGGACGCAAGCCCGCCATGACGCTCACCATCTTCATGATGGCGCTGGGCTGCACGCTGATCGGCCTCGCGCCCACCTATGCGCAGATCGGTGTGGCCGCACCGGTCTTGATCGTATTCGCGCGCTTGCTGCAGGGGTTTTCCGCAGGCGGCGAAGTGGGCGCTTCCACCACGCTGCTGATCGAGGCGGGCACGCCCGCCAATCGCGGCCTGCTTGGCAGCTGGCAGTTCGCGAGCCAGGGGCTGGGCGTTTCGCTCGGCGCGTTAATGGCGGGACTCCTGACGACTTTCCTCGCCGCCGACACACTGCTCGCCTGGGGCTGGCGCGTGCCTTTCCTCATGGGCGTGGCGATCGCGCCGATCGGCATGTGGATTCGCCGGCGTCTGGACGAACAGTTGCCGCAGCAGGCGAACGCGGTGCGCATGCCGGTGCTCGCCGTGCTGCGTGACCACTGGCGGCGCGCGGCGCTCGGCATCTTGCTGACGATCGGCTCCACGGTCACGGCCTATGTCGTGACGTTCTATATGCCGACGTATGCGATTCACGAACTGAAGGTACCCGCGCCCACGGCCTTGCTGGCGGGGCTCGTTTCCGGCGTCGTGACCTTTCTGGTGGCGCCCGTGTCGGGCCTGCTGTGCGACCGGTTCAGCCGCCGCGCGCTGATCTTCTGGCCGCGCGCGGGCGTCTTGCTGCTGATTTACCCGGCGTTCCTGTGGCTGGCGAGCGGCCCGGACGCCACGCGGCTTTTGATCACCGTAGGCGGCCTGAGCGTGCTGCTGGGGCTGCAGGCCGCGCCCTCCATCACGATGCTGCCCGAGATGTTCCCGCGCGCGGTGCGCGCGACGGGCATGGCGATCGTCTACGGCATCGGCGTGGCGATTTTCGGCGGCTTCGCGCAGACCGTTGCCACCTGGCTCGTGAAGAGCACGGGCAATCTGCTCGCGCCCGCGTGGTACGTGATGGCGTGCGTGGCGATCTCGTGCCTCGCGTTGCCGTTCATTCGCGACCTCACGGGCAAGCCGCTCGAGGATTGATGGCTAGCGTTTCTGGCGCGCCGCTTCGAGATTCGCGTCGAGCTGGCGCGCAAGACCGTAGAGCATGCCGAGCGACGACGCCGCGATGCCCACGCGCTGCGCCAGTTCATATGGCGCGCCTAGCAGGGCTTCGACTTCGAGCGAGCGCTGCGCTTCTACGTCTTGCAGCATCGAGGTCTTGAACGCGCCTAGCTTGCGCGTGATCGCGTTGCGCTCCTCGATGGTCATCGCGAGGCGAATGCCGAGCGCTTCGCCAATCGCACGCGCCTCGGCCATGACCGCGCTCACGAGCTGCGCCGTGAGCGGGTCGTCGAGAATCACGTCGGCGGTCGAGCGCGTGAGCGCACTGATGGGGTTCATCGTCATATTGCCCCAGAGCTTCGCCCAGATATCGGCCTGAATCGGCGCGGCTTTCGTGACCTCGAAGCCAGCCCTCGCAAGCAGATCGCGCGCTTCCTGCGCACGCGCGGCCATGGGCGCCGATCCTTCGCCGACGATCAGATGATTGCCGCCGCCCTTGCGGATCACGCCCGGCCCCGCAATCGACGACGATAGATGCACGACGCAGCCCGAAGCCTGCGCGGGCGGCAGCGCCTTCGAGACGACACCGCCCGGATCGACCGCTTCGAGCCGGCCGTTCTCGTGCGTGCCGCCGAATCCGTGGAGGAACCACCAGGGTACGCCGTTCATCGCCGAGACGATATGCGTGTGCGCGCCCACGAGCGGCGCGAGCGAAGCTGCCGAATGTGCGAGCGACTGACCCTTCAGGCAAATGAAGACGACGTCTTGCGCGCCAAGCGTTGCGGCGTCGTGGGTGGCGTTGACGGGTTGCGTGTAGCGCGTGGCGCCTTCGACGATCGTCAGACCGTCGCGGCGAATCGCTTCCAGATGCGCGCCACGTGCGAGCAGATTCACGGCGATGCCCGCGCGGGCAAGACGCGCCGCGATCAGGCCGCCGATCGCACCGCCACCGACGACGGTGAACTTTTGATTCGGGGTGTTCAAACTCTCACTCCTGATAGGAAGGGTCGATGCGCGTGACACGACGGACCAGCGCGTCGAGCACGTTCTGGCCCGCGCCATGTTCGGGCGAGAACTGCAAAGCGTCGCGCGTCGCGCGTTCGGTAATGGCGGGCGAGATCGGCAGCGTCTGGCCGCGCATCGAATCGGTCACGACCTGCACCTCACATGCGCGATTGAGCGTCCACAGCAGCGCGAAAGCGTGCGCGAGGGTTACACCGTGCGAGAGCAGCCCGTGATTGCGCAGGATGAGCAGCCGCTTGTCGCCCATCGACTTCAGAATGCGCGATTTTTCTTCGGCGTGCACGGTGATGCCTTCGAAATCGTGATACGCGACCATGTCGTGCAGCTGCGCCGAATAGAAGTTTGTATACGCAAGGCCGCCGTCCATACACGCCACCGCGAGCCCTGCCGTGGTATGCGTGTGCATTACGCAATGCGCGTCTTCCACGGTTGCATGAATCGCGCTGTGAATCACGAAGCCGGCCGGGTTGATCGGATACTCGCTCGGACTCAGGACACGGCCTTCGAGATCGATCTTGACGAGATTCGAGGCCTTGATTTCGTCATACGTGAGCCCGAACGGGTTGATGAGGAAATGTTTGTGCGGCCCGGGCACGCGCAGCGTAATGTGATTGAAGATCAGTTCGGTCCAGCCCACGAGATGAAACACGCGATACACGGCGGCAAGCTGCACCCGTGCCGCCCATTCCGTGGGGTCGCACCATTCGGGACGCGTGCGCTGGATGTTTTCATTCATGAAAGTCTCCTCATGGCGGGCTCTGATCACGTCGATCCTACGCGCAAATAAATGCGTGTGCAAGCATCAAATTTTCCATGAAATGCCTTCAGGATGGGGCTTTCATCGATGCTATCCTGATGGCGTGGCCGCATTTCGCGGCCGGTGAAAACCAGGCGGGAAGATCGATGACGGGGAAGTACAACATCGCAGAGCTGTTCACCTACCGGCTCCATGTGCTCAAGAAGCAGACCGATCGCACGATGAGCGAAGCGTTCGAGGCGGCGCTTTCCCTGTCGCTCACGGAGGCGCGGCTGCTGCTCAGCGTGGGCGCGTTCGGATCGTTGTCGGTGTCGGATCTCGGGCGCGTGTCGAATCTCGACCGCAGCCAGGCGAGCCGCGCCACCGACGTGCTCGAACGCAAGGGGCTGCTCGCCAAGACCTCGAACGAGGCGGACGCGCGCGGCGTGCTCGTCGCGCTCACGGCGCAGGGGCGCAGCACCTGCCGGCGCGCCGCGACGATCTCGAAGGCGACGAACGACGCGATTCTTGCCGCGCTCAGCGAGCACGAGCGCGACGTGCTGGCGACCGTGCTGGCCAAGCTCGTGGAAAGCGGGGAAGAGGGCGAATGAAGCGCGCCCCGCGCGTGATGGGGTGAACGCGGGATGAGCGTGCGTTAGCCGCGCGCCGCAGGCCGGCGGAATTTCGCGGCCAGTTCGCTCGCGCCGCGTGCGAGCAACGACACGTCGCTGCCCACGGCGACGAACGTCGCGCCGGCTTCCAGATATTCGTTCGCAATGACCGGATCGGCCGCGAGCACGCCCGCGCCCTTGCCTTGGGCGCGCACGGTGCGAATACCGGTGCAGATCGCCTCGCGCACCGGTGGCGATCCCGGTTGGCCCAGCAGGCCCATCGAAGCGCTTAGGTCCGCCGGCCCGAAGAATACGCCGTCCACGCCTTCCACCTGCGCGATGGCTTCGAGCTGGGCGAGCGCGCTTGCCGTTTCCACCTGGACCAGGACGCACAGTGCTTCCGCTGCGTGATGCAGATAGTCGGCTGAGCCGTTCCAGCGCGAGGCGCGCGCAAGCGCGCTGCCCACGCCGCGCACGCCGTGCGGCGGATAGCGCGTCGCGGCCACGGCGGCGCGTGCCTCTTCGGCGTTCTCGATCATCGGCACGAGCAGCGTTTGCGTGCCGATGTCGAGCAGTTGCTTGATGATGGCGGCGTCGTTGCGCACGGGCCGCACGATCGCGTGCGTGGGGTAGGGCGCGACGGCCTGCAGTTGTGCGAGCGTGCTGCGCAGATCGTTGGGCGCGTGCTCGCCGTCGATCAGCAGCCAGTCGAAGCCCGTGTTCGCAAGCAGTTCGCTCACGTACGAGTCGGCGAGTGCGGCCCAGAGGCCGATTTGCGGGCGGCCTTGCGCGAGCGCGCGCTTGAACGGGTTGGCGGGTACGGCCATGGATACGGCGTCCTGATCAGATGAAATTGAAGCCGATGCCGCCCAGCGGGCCGTAATCGGCATGGAACGTATCGCCCGCGCGCGCCGGAACCGGGGCCGTGAACGAGCCGCTCAGAATCACGTCGCCGGCTCCGAGGCGCTCGTCGTGGCGCGCGATCTTGTTGGCGAGCCAGGCAACGCCGGTTGCCGGATGGTTGAGCACCGCAGCGGCCAGCCCGCTTTCCTCCACGGCGCCGTTCCTGTAGAGCAGCGCGCCGACCCAGCGCAGGTCCACGTCGAGCGGCTTGACCGGGCGGCCACCCAGCACGACGCCCGCGTTGGCAGCGAAGTCGGAAATCGTGTCGAACACCTTGCGCGGCGCTTTGGTTTCGCGGTCGAACTGCTCGATGCGCGCGTCGATGATCTCGATGGCCGGCGTCACGTAGGCCGTTGCGTCGAGCACGTCGAAGAGTGTGACGTTGGGCCCTTGCAGCGGCCGGTTCAGCACGAACGCCAGTTCCACCTCCACGCGCGGCGCGATGAAGCGGTCCGCGCGAATCTCGCTGCCTGCGGGGATGAACATGCTGTCGAGCAGCGGCGCGTAGTCGGGCTCGTCGATCTGCGAAGCGCGCTGCATGGCGCGCGACGTAAGGCCAATCTTGCGGCCCTTGATCGTGTGGCCCGCGGCGAGCTTGAGTTTGACCCACTCGCGCTGGATCGCGTAGCCGTCGTCGATCGTCATGTCCGGATGCGACCGTGAAAAATGCCGCAGCTGCGTGCGCGTGCGTTCCGCTTCGTCGAGCCGTGCAGCCAGCTCGCAGATGGTTTGCTGATCTAGCATCATGAACTCACGTTTTTGAGCCGGGTGTGCAGGTTGTTGTGCTTCCACGCACCTTCCTCGCTGAACTCGACGATTTCGAGCGAGAGCGCGAGGCCGTGCGACGCGAAGGCTTGGGCGAAGTGCTGCTTGATCGCATCGAAGAGCGCATCGCCCGTTGCCCGGCGCACGGCCAGGGAGCGGCCCGCGCCGATCTTCAGGCAGCCATGCAGGAAGGCGTTCCCGGGATCGCCGTCGGCAACGAAGTACTGTTCGCAGCGCAGCGCGCGCGTGCGAATGCCGCCGCGTGGATAGACGCGTGCGCCGTTTTCATCGCGTTGGGCATCGAGCACGTGAGCAAGCGTTTCGCAGAGCCGGCCCATGCGGCTCGCATCGGCGAGATTCGCGCTGTATTCGAGGGTGAGATGGGGCATGGCGTTCTCCCGTGATCAAGCCGGCAGCGGCGTGACCGGCAAGATGGCGTTGATCTGCCCGGTGCCGGAGCTGCCGAAATACGGCGTGACGACTTCCGCGTGGCCTTCGTAGCGGTCCCACCCGAGCGCGCCGAGCAGCATGGCGGTGTCGTGCATGCCGCCCTCGCCCCAGCACTTTTCGTTGTACATCGGCAGCATGTCGCAGAAGGTTTTCCAGTCGCCGCGCTCCCACATCGCCACGACGTTGCGATCGGTCGCTTCGAGAAACGGGTCCCAGACCTTGTGCATGAAGGCTTCGGCCGTGCCGTTGTTGGCGAAGTGGTGGCTCAGCGAGCCGCTCGCGAGTATTGCCACCGTGCCGTCGTAGCGCTGTTCGATCGCGCGGCGCACGGCGAGGCCAAAGCGTGCGCTCGTGGCGAGGTCGTGCCACATGCACCAGCCCGCCACCGAAACCGTGCGGAAATGTTCGTCGCCGTTCATATAGCGCATGGGGACGAGCGTGCCGTATTCGAGGTCGAGCGTGGTTTCGCTATGCGCGCGCGTCTTGACGCCCATTTCGTTCGCGACATCGGCAATCAGATGGCCGAGCTGCGGATTGCCGGGATACGCATACGGCATGTTCTTGATGAAATGCGGCAGTTCGTTGCTCGTGTAGACGCCTTCGAAGCGCGGCGCACAGTTGATGTGATAATCGCTGTTCACGAGCCAGTGCACATCGAACACGACGATCGTATCGACGCCCAGCTCGCGGCAGCGGCGGCCGATCTCGCGATGGCCGTCGATGGCCGCCTGGCGGCAGCCCTTGTGGGGGCCGTCCAGTTCCGAAAGGTACAGCGATGGCACGTGCGTGACCTTGGCTGCCAGCGCGAGTTTGCCCATTACACGCCCCAGTGCGGAATGTGATGCGAGCCAAGCGAGACACACACGTTCTTCGGCTCGAGGAACACTTCGTAGCTCCATGTGCCGCCTTCGCGGCCCACGCCCGACGCCTTCGTGCCGCCGAACGGCTGGCGCAGGTCGCGCACGTTCTGGCTGTTCACGAAGCACATGCCCGCTTCGACGGCGGCGGCCACGCGCAGCGCGCGGCCGGTGTTCTCGGTCCACACGTAGCTGGACAGACCATAGGCGATGTCGTTGGAAAGGCGGATCGCGTGAGCTTCGTCTTCGAAGGGAATCAGGCACGCAACCGGGCCGAAGATTTCTTCCTGGGCGATGCGCATGCGGTTATCGACATCGACGAACACGGTCGGCTGAACGAAGTTTCCCTTCTTCACCGCGTCGGGCAGCGCCGGCGCGTCGAGGCCGCCGCACGCGAGCGTCGCGCCTTCCTTCGGCCCGAGTTCGATATAGCTGCGTACCTTCGCGAGATGGCCCTGGCTGATCATCGGGCCGACGATGGTTTTCTCGTCGAGCGGATCGCCCACGCTAATGCGCTTCGCACGCTCGACGAAGCGCTCAGCGAACTTCGCGTAGATCGAACGTTGCACGAGAATACGCGAGCCGGCCGTGCAGCGCTCGCCGTTGTTCGAGAAGATCATGAACACGGCGGCGTCGAGCGCGCGCTCGAAATCGGCGTCGTCGAAGATCACGAACGGCGATTTGCCGCCCAGCTCCATCGAAAACTTCTTGAGGCCCGCGGCCTGTACGATGCGGTTGCCCGTGGCCGTCGAGCCCGTGAACGAAACCGCGCGCACATCGGGGTGCGCAACGAGCGGCTCGCCCGCTTCCTTGCCATAGCCATGCACGATATTGAGCACGCCCGCCGGAATGCCCGCGTCGAGCGCGAACTGGCCGAGCATCGAGGCCGTGAGCGGCGATAGCTCGCTCATCTTCAGCACCGCGGTATTGCCGAACGCGAGGCAGGGTGCGACCTTCCACGTGGCGGTCATGAACGGCACGTTCCAGGGCGAGATGAGCGCGCACACGCCGACGGGATGAAAGAGCGTGTAGTTCAGATGCGTGGACGTGGGGTAGGTGTGGCCGTCCACGGCGGTACAGACTTCGGCGAAGTAGCTGAAGTTGTCGGCGGCGCGCGGCACGAGTTGCTTGCCGGTTTGCGAAATGGTCTGGCCCGTGTCCTTCGTTTCTGTCTGCGCGATTTCGGGCACGTGCTTCGCGATCAGCTCGCCGAGCTTGCGAATCGCCTTGGCGCGCTCAGCGGCGGGCGTGGCCGCCCATGCAGGGAACGCGTCTTTCGCGGCGCGCACCGCGAGATCGACTTCCTGTGCGTCGCCACGCGCCACTTCCGCGAGCACGTCCTGGTTCGCAGGATTCACGGTTTCGAAGTAGTCGCGCCCGGGGTGCGCGCGGCCGTTGATCAGATGGTCGATTCGCATGTCTAACGTAGTCCGTGTTCGATTCGTTGGCGGATCAGCGCCCGTAGTCGGCGTCGCTCGCGATGGTGTTGACGAGACGGCCCAGACCGTCGATCTCGCACACCACTTCGTCGCCCGCATTCACGTTGACGACGCCTTCGGGCGTGCCGGTCAGAATGACGTCGCCAGCGGCGAGCGTCATGAAGCCGCTCAAATACTCGATGAGTTCCGCGATGCCGGTGACGAAATCGCGCGTGTTGCCGTTCTGCCTGAGTTCGCCGTTCACGTAGGTGCGCAGCCCGAGCGCATTGACGTCGGCGACATCGGCGGCGTTGACGAACCAGGGGCCCAGCACGGTGCCGCCGTCGCGGTTTTTCACGCGCAGGTTCGGGCGGTAGTAGTTCTCCAGATAGTCGCGGATCGCGTAGTCGTTCGCGATCGTGTAGCCGGCCACGTACTGCATGGCGTCCTCGCATTTCACGTGCTGCGCGGTGCGGCCGATCACGACGGCGAGCTCGCACTCGTAGTGCATGAACGTGACGTCGGCGGGGCGGCGCGTGGTGCCGCGATGGCCGATCACGCTGCCCGGCCCCTTGAGGAACACGAGCGGCTCCTCCTGCTTCGAGAATTGCAACTCTTTGGCGTGCTCGGCGTAATTGAGCCCAAGGGCGAAGATCGTGCCGGGCTCGAAAGGCGCGAGCCAGACGACTTCGTGCTCTGCGCGCACGCGCCCGTCGGCGAGCCGCACGCGGTTTCCTTCGGGTGTGGCTTCGTGTATGGCGCCTGCATAGGCAACGCGTCCGCGCATCATGCCTGGGCTCCCTGCGCCACGCCTGCCGCGACGAATTCGATTTCGAGCGGCGCCCAGTCTCCAACGGAGATGGCTGCACGCGCACCGGCCTGAACCACGGGTGCGCCATGCGGCACGCCGAGCGTGATGACGTCGCCAGGGGCGAGCGTCATGAAGTCGGTGACATCGGCGAGCAACTGGGCGACGCCGCGAACGCAAGTGGCCGTTGTTGCATGGAAGGCCGCGCCGCCTTCGACGTTCACCGCAATGGCCAGCTCATCGGGATCGGCCACATGGCGGCGCGCGACCACGGCGGGGCCGATTACGCAGAAGTTGTCGCGCGCGCGAAACCGCACCGAAGGGCGATAGACGCTCGCGTGCGGCACGCTCAGATCGGCCACGAGCGTATACCCCGCGATGTAATCGAATGCTTCAGGTGCGGCGACGCGCGCGGCGGTTCGTCCAATCACGACGCCGAGCGATGCGCCCACCTGGACGCCTTCGCTGCCGGGCACGACCACGCGCGCGCGGTGCCCCGCGAGCGTGTTGCGCGGCTTCAGGTAGAGGATGGGCGCGCGCGGCGGCGCCTTATAAGGAGGTGCGTTCACGGCTTTACCCAGCGCTTCGAGCGCGGGGCGGTCGTTGAGCAGCGTGCCGTAGACAGCGCCGCTCACCGGCGCCCGGCAACGCGTGCCGGTGGCGAGCAGCCCGCGCATGGCAGCGGCGCTCACGTCGCGCGGCAAGGCCTCGCCTTCGACGTGCAGCAGATGATCGGCAACGGAAAACATGGCTTGGATAGGCTTCACGGAAACACTAATATGTGAGTGATAGTGCGCTTGCTATCATCCGTCGTCAATCGTCCATGAGAATTTTTCGGGTTTCCCCCAGGGGCCCCCAGATCGTCGAATTCCTCGTTTAGCTGAAACCGCCATGTCCGATACTTCGCGTCCGACCACTCGCGTTGCGCACCGCAACCTGCCCATGCTGCTGTTGCGCGCACGCGAAAAGATGATGGAACGCTTTCGCCCGCTCATCACGTCGCACGGCCTCACCGAGCAGCAGTGGCGCGTGATACGCGCGCTCAACGAAAGCGGACCGCTCGAGCCGCGGCAGATTTCCGACCTGTGCACGATATCCAGCCCGAGCATGGCGGGTGTGCTCGCGCGCATGGAAGCGCTCGGCCTCGTCACGAAGGAGCGTTTCGCCGACGACCAGCGGCGCGTGCTCGTCTCGCTCACGAAGAAGAGCCATCAGCTCGTGAAAGCGATTTCGAAGGAACTGGAGGCGCGCTACAAGGCGCTGGAAGCGGAGGTGGGGCCGGAGGTGGTCGAGCGGGTGTATCGCGCGATCGACGATCTGCTGGCCGGCCTGGAGGCGTGAGCGTGGCGCGCGCTTTCGGGCGCGCTTTCGGGCAAAGGTGAGGCTTTTCGGGAGTGGCCCGCGCGGATCGTTCGGACCGCGTAGGAGGGCGTGACGGGACTACGCGAGCGCAGCGAACGCCTCGTCGAGTTCGGCGGCATTTTGCGGACGCACCACGCGCGCGACCTCCACGCCGTCGCGCAGGAAAATGAGCGTGGGCCAGAGTTTCACGCGAAACGAGCGGCCTAGCGCGCGGCCCGGTCCATCTTCCACTTTCAGGCGACGCACCTGCGGATTGCGCTCGAACGCCGCGCCGATCAGCGGTTGCGCACCCTGGCAATAGCCGCACCAGTCGGTGCCGAATTCGACGACGGCGGCCCCGCTGAGCGAGTCGATTTCCTTGCGGGCGGGCGCGTGCGTTGCGTAGTTCATCGTGTGATTCCTCGTATTGGCATCTGCAGATATCCACGTACGATACCGCATTGCGCGGCATCGTTCAGGCTTCGCATTGAGCGCCCGCATGGACGTTCGCGCGAGAGGTGAGGCTTTTCGGGAGTGAGCCGGTTGGCACGTGTTGACGCACCGTGAACGCAATGGCGCGAGCGCGTGGGTCGTGCCGTCACGAGCAAAAGTACCTTGAAAACAAGGGCGAAACGCAAACCCAGCGCGTGCTGCGGTGAGCGCGAGCCGATCGGCAGGCGCACTCGAAGCGGCGTGAATCCACGCTTCGAAGCACAAAGGTGAGCGCTTACGGGAGAGGCTGGAGAGCGCCATCGGCGATCACGCGAAGCGAGGCGAGGCACCTGCCAAGCCATCGTGCGAAACCCACATTAGCCCTGATTTCAAGGCGTTTTTTATTCGCCGGGCACGACGAAGCGACAAGCCTTCGCGCTCGCGGCCGCGGCGCGTGGGCGGCAAAGGTGAGAAGATTCGGGAGTGCACTTTGCGTTGCCCCTCGCGCTGCCTGGCCTCGAATGGACGCCCGCACCCGATGGGTATATAACATTAAAAAGTGCGGGATTCTTTTGACTACTGCTCACCAAGGGAGATCGAGTTCATCATGACGAGCGACGACAAGCAAAAGCAGGACGCTCAAAAGCCTGGTGCCGGTTCATCGCAACCGGATCTGGAGAGTCTGAACGCCGCCTTCAGTCACGTCGACGAAGGTGTGAAATCCGGCAAGATCGCGGCGGGCGCGGCGAAGGGCCTCGTCTTCAGCCTCGTCGAAACGCTGGGCGCGTTGGTGGGTGACCCCGACCTGCCGCAACACGCGCGTTCGGGCTACGAAGGGTTGCTCGAAGCCGCGCGCGAGCTGCGCGCCAAGCTGGAGCACTAGTCGTTCTCAACGCGTGCGGCGGCTCTGCCGGGTCGGCAGCCGCACGCTCACGCAGCCAGCAGGGCGGCCGCGAGGCCGTCCGGCGCTGTGCCAATGCGTAGCTCCGGCGTACCGTGCCAATCCGCGCAACGCTGCAGCGCCCGGCGCAAGTCGGCCACCAGACGGCCGCTCGCGCGCACGCCGGGCTCCAGATGCAGCGACTTCACCTCGAACACCTGCTGCGCCCGATGCGCCTTTGCGTCGATGCGCCCGACCAGCCGCCCGCGATTCAAGATCGGCAGTACGAAGTAACCGAATTTGCGCTTCGCAGCCGGCACATAGCATTCCATGGCGTAATCGAAATCGAATAGCGCGAGTGCTCGCTTGCGGTCCCACACCACTGGATCGAAGGGCGAGAGCAGGGTCGTGACCGTGGAGGCGAGCTTGCCGCTCGCCGCTTCGTCGATGAGCGCCGCGTGCTCGCGATGCACGAACGCGTCGTGCTTCCAGCCCTCCACGCGCACGGGCAGCAACTCGCCCGCGTCGGCGAGTGCGTGCAGGGCGTCGGCATACGGGCGGCGCGGCAGGCGGAAGTAGTCGGCGGCCCAGTCCGCGCGGATCACGCCGAGCGCGCGGCAGGAGCGCAGGAGCAGTTCGCGTTCCGCTTCGGCGCGTGGCGGCAGGTCGCGCGCGTCGTTCCAGTGCGGCAGCACGCGCTCGGCGACGTCATACACACGCTGGAAGTTGTGGCGCTCGGCCACCATCAGCGCGCCGGTTGCGAACAGCACTTCCAGATGCCGCTTCTCCGGCTTCCAGTCCCACCAGCCGCTGCCTTTGGCGCCCTCGGCGCGCGCGAAGTCGGCGGAACGAACGGCGCCCTCGGCGCGAATGCGCTCGAGCAGCGCGTCGATCTCGTTACGGTATTGGTCGTGCCACTCGGCCGCGTATTTCCAGCCCATGCCGGAAGGATCGAGCATGCGATGGCGCAGCAGCCCGTAGTCTTCGATGGGCAGGAAGCAGGCCTCATGCGCCCAGTATTCGAACAGGCGTCCTTGCGCAAGGTGCGCGTCGAGCCAGGCCGGCTCGAACGCGCCAACGCGGCTGAACAGCACGAAATAGGGACTGCGCGCGACCACGTGGATCGTGTCGATCTGCAACTGCGCCATGCGGCGGATCGCGTCGAGCACGTCGTCCCGGGTCGCCTTGCGGCGCGGCGGCGCGAGCAGCCCTTGCGCCGCGAGATGCAGCGTGCGGGCCGCCGCGAGCGGCAGAACTAGCGAGGAACCGGCTTCGGAAACCGTGGGCGCTTCTGCAACCTCCACAGCTCGCTCACGCATGGACGCCCGCAACCACCGTCACCGGCCGCAGCGTCGCGAGCCGTTGATGGATCTGCGCGACCACGGCCGCACCTTCGCCCACCGCCGCGGCCACACGCTTGGTCGAGCCCGCGCGCGCGTCGCCGATCGCGTAGACGCCTTCCACCGAAGTCGCGAGGCTGCACGACTCGTTGTCGCCGGTCAGCACGAAGCCGTGTGGGTCGAGCTTCACGCCGCACGCTCGCAGCCAGCCAGTGTTCGGGTCCGCACCCGTGAAGAGGAACAGGTGGCGCGAATCGAAATGGTCGACGCCCTCCGGGCACGGCATCTTCAGACGCACCGCAGCGAGGCCGCTGTTGTCTTCGTCCAGGCCGCCGATCTCGCTGTGCCCATGCACACGTACGTTCGAGAGCGAGGCGATACGGTCGATCAGATAACGCGACATCGTCGATTCGAAACCGGCCTTGCGGATCAGCACGTCGATCTGGCGCGCGTGCGTGGAGAGATAGACGATCGCCTGGCCCGCCGAATTGCCGCCGCCCACGAGCACGATGTTCTCGTGCTTGCAAAGCTTCGCCTCGACCGGCGAGGCCCAGTAGTAAATCCCGCGCCCCGTATAGCGATCGATACCCTCGATCGCGGGCTTGCGGTACACGGCGCCGCTCGCGATCACGACCGTATGCGCGCGCACGTCGCCGCTGCAGGTTTCGAGCCGGCGCGGTTCTTCATCGCAGATCAGCTTGCGCACCGAGACCGGAATGGCCACGTGCGCGCCGAACTTCTGTGCCTGCACGAACGCGCGGCCCGCGAGCGCCTGGCCGGATATGCCCGTGGGAAAGCCCAGATAGTTTTCGATGCGCGAGCTGGCGCCCGCCTGGCCGCCGGGCGCGCGCGAGTCGAGCACGATCACCGAAAGGCCTTCGGAAGCGGCATAGACCGCCGTGGCGAGACCGGCCGGGCCCGCGCCCACCACGGCGACGTCGTAGACGCGCTCGCCGTCCAGCTCGGGCAGGATGCCGAGGCACGTGGCCAGTTCGGGGGCACTGGGATGGCGCAGCACCGACCCGTCGGGGCAGATCACGAGCGGCAGGTCTTCGCAGCGCGCAGCGAAACGCTCGATCACGCCGCAAAGCATGCCTTCGTCGCGCTCGTCGAGCACGGAATACGGATGGCCGTTGCGCGAGAGGAAGCCTTGCAGCGAAACGAGCGTGGGATCGTCGTGCTTGCCCACGAGAATCGGGCCGCCCGCGCCCTTTTCGATCAGCGAGACGCGGCGCAGGATCAGCGCACGCACGATGCGCTCGCCGAGTTCGGCTTCGGCGACGATGGCCGCGCGCAGCTGCTCGGGCGGAATCAGGATCGCGTCGACGGGTTCGAGCGCTGTGCCGTCCACGAGCGCCGGGCCCCCCGAAAGCTGGCCCACTTCGGCGAGAAAATGCCCGCGCCCATGCTCGACGATGAGCCGCTCGCGGCCCAGCCCGTCGCGCTGGGACACTTTCACCGAACCGGAGAGCAGCACGAACATGCCGGGGCCGGTTTCGCCCGTGCGAAAGAGCAACTGCCCTGCCGACCAGTGGCGCTCTTCGCCGAAGCGCGCAAGGCGCGCGATTTCGTCGTCGTTGAGCTCGGGGAACATCTGGTGGCGCCGCGTGGAGAGCGTCGAGAACGGCGCTTCGGCGGGTTGCGGCTGCGTGTCGGAGTGGCGGCTCGCGGAAGGAAGCTCCGCGGATTCCGGAACCTCGGCTTCGGTGATCGTGCCCATCTGGCGGTTCTCCTCGTGCGGGCGGCTCGGGAGCGGGCCGCCCGGATCAGACAGCTTTAGGCGTGATGTTGACCGGGACGTCGGCGTGGGCGAGCACCTGGAGCGACTCGAGCGTGCGGCCGGCATCGCGCCACGCATCGAGACCGCCAAGCAGCGGCACCACATCGGTAAAGCCGGCCTCGGCGAGTTTCTTCGCCATCCAGGCCGCGGAAATTTCATTGGGGCACGAGCAGTAGATCACGAGCTTCTGGTCGTTCGGAAACTTGCCGACGATCTCGTCGAGCTTGCGCTCGTCGGCGAACAACGCACCCGGGATGATGTACGGATCGAGCTTGCGCTTTTCTTCTGAACGAATGTCGAACACGACCGGCGGCGGCTTCGCGCCCATCGCGCGGTAAAGGTCTTCCACCGTAATGCGCGCGTTCGCGAGCTTTTTGATGAGCTGGCGGCGGCGCTGCCAGCGGTAGGTCGCGTAGAGCACCAGCAGCACGACCACCACGACGAGGGCGAAGCGGCCAAGGCGGCTCGCGCCGCTCATGAGCATGTCGATCTGCGGCGCGAACATCACGCCGATGAGCAGGCCGGTGCCGGACCACAGCGCCGCGCCAATGCCGTCGAAGCCGACGAACTGGCGGTAGGGCACGCCCATCGCGCCGGCCATCGGCACGGAAACGAGCGACAGCCCCGGCACGAACTTGGCGACGGCGAGTACGCGCACGCCCCAGCGGCCGAAAAAGCGCTCGGTCTTTTTCACGCAGGTGTCGCGCGAGAGCGAGAGCTTGCAGAGCGTCTTGAGCGTGTTGCCGCCGTAGAGGCGCCCGGCCATGAACCACACGCTGTCGCCGATCAGCATGGCGAAGATGGCGAGCCCGAGCACCGGCGCGACCTGCTGGCCGATCGAACCGGGATGCATGGCCGCCATTGCGCCGAACAACACGAGCGCGGGCATCGCGGGCACGGGCAGCCCAAGCGATCCGGCAAGCACATTGATGAACACCAGCGCAGGCCCGTATTGCGCGATGAGGTCATGTAGCATCGGCTTACTTCCGTTGCGCCTTGAGGCGAGGAACGGGAAAGATAGGAGGGTAACGTAAAGATTATGAACGCATTTCGAAGGCGTGCAAGCGACCCCTGCACGCGCGTGAGAATGCCTGCCGAGTGGGGGAGGCATATGAAAAAAGCGCCGGACTGAAAAGAGTGAAACGCGAAGTGTTCGCGAGATGCGCGCGTTGAGTGGAAAGCGACAGAACGCGGCGCACACGAGACTGCGCGTGCCGCGTTCGTGGCGCCAGTTTCCGTGCGCTTAACGCGTGTGTGATTCCCCGGGCAACTCGGCGCCTTGTGCGCGAATTGCCGCGATCAGCTCGGCCGGCGTAATTTCGTAACGCACTTCGCGATGGATGCCCGGCTTGCGCTCGTCGACTTCGACCAGCAAGAGGCTTTTGCCGTCGGCCGCCGATTCGAGGCGCAGTGAACGCAGTTCGCGTCCGGTCGCGTCGTCATGCTCGGTGAGCAGGGTCATGTTTCCGGAAGACCCGGTCGTGCGCATTGATGTTGTCCTCGTGCGTTGGATGGTCGAGCCATTGTACGGGGTCGGCTGCGCGGCGTGTTTATGCAAGTGAGCGCAGACACACACAGCGAGATCGCTGTGCCGCGACCCTGGCCAGCCAGTGTAACGCGACTCGCCGCCGCAACGCCCGTTTTTGCGCGCCCTGCAACGGGCCATGCGAAATGCGTTGCGCGTTGCACCGCTGTCATGGTTGCGAAGCAAAGCAATGCCAGGCGCCAGGCGTGCGCGCCAGAAAAAACGGCCCACCCGGGCAGGCCGGACGAGCCGTTGAAACGCCGTTGTTACTCGGATCAGCAAACCGTGGT
The DNA here is from genome assembly GCF_026343935.1 of Paraburkholderia sp. CNPSo 3076. Taxonomy (NCBI): domain Bacteria; kingdom Pseudomonadati; phylum Pseudomonadota; class Betaproteobacteria; order Burkholderiales; family Burkholderiaceae; genus Paraburkholderia; species Paraburkholderia sp. CNPSo 3076. The sequence goes on from NZ_JAPMAL010000003.1 coordinate 412,741, forward strand.
CCGGCTTGCTGACGGTTTTGATGGTGCCGCCCGCGCGCCGCACTGTCGAGATGGGACTAACGCCGATCTCTCAGACCAATAGACGCGGCGGTTCGACTGCGCTGGCGGCGAGGCGTGCGAGCCGGTCGTTATGCCGCGATGTCCTCGGCCGCTTCGGCAAGATTGACGCTCTGGCGGCGCGCCGGGGTGTGAGCGGGCTTCGAGCGCGTTGCCGCCTCCGCGCCCGCCACGGTGAAGAGACGCACGGCCTCGTCGAGCACGTCGGCCTGCTCGGCGAGCCGCTGCGCCGTGGCGGCGGCCTGCTCGACGAGCGCAGCGTTCTGCTGCGTGGCGCTGTCCAGGTGCGCGACGGCCTGATTGACCTGGCGGATACCTTCGGCCTGCTCGCCGCTTGCGTTCGCGACCTCGGTGATGATCGAAGAGACGCGGCTCACGGCTTCGTCGATCGAGCGCATCTGCGCAGTCGTGTTGCCCACGAGGCGCGTGCCTTCGGCGATCTCGTTGACGCTGGCGTCCACGACCTGCTTGATCTCCCTGGCCGACGCCGCGCAGCGCTGCGCGAGCATGCGCACCTCGCCCGCCACCACAGCGAACGAGCGGCCGGCCTCGCCCGCGCGCGCGGCTTCGACAGCGGCGTTGAGCGCGAGGATGTTGGTCTGGAACGCGATGCCGTCGATCACGCCGGTGATGTCGCTGATACGGCGCGACGCGTCGGTGATGCCCGTCATCGTGCGCTCCATTTGCGCGGCGATCGAGCCGCCCTCGGCGGCGACCGACTGCGCGTCGCGCGCGAGATCGAGTGCACGGGCGCTGGCTTCGGCGTTGGCCTGCACGGTGGTCGTGAGTTGATCCATCGTGGCGGCGGTTTCTTCGAGCGATGCGGCCTGCATTTCGGTGCGGCGCGAGAGATCGAGATTGCCGCTCGAGATTTCGTGCGCGGCGTCGAGCATGCCGTCGATCTGCGAGCGCACGTCGAACACGATCGCCGTGAGATTGGCCTGCAACTGGTTGAGCGCCTGGAGCACGTCGCCGAGATCGTCGTTCGTGGCGACCGCGAGCGTGGCCGTGAGGTCGCCCGCGGCCATGCGCGTGGAGGCCGTGGTCATCTGCGCGAGCGGCGCGCCGAGGTGGCGCGTGGTGAGACGCCAGGCGCCGAGCGCACACACGCAGGCCGCGCCGAATGCGCCCCAGAACGGCAGCGGCGGCAGGCCCTGCCAGGCGGCGAAGCCGGCCGCGGTGAACACGGCGGGCACGGCGCCATAACCGAAGGCGATACGCGTGGCGATAGGCACGCGCAGGAGCGCCTGCAGCGCGCCCACCAGGCCCGTGCGCACAACGGACCCGTGGCGCAGCCGCACGCCTTGCAGACGGCCGTCGCGCATTTGCGCGTAGAAGGCATCGGCCGTGCGGACTTCCTCGCGCGTGGGCTTCACGCGCACGCTCAGATAGCCGACCACCGTGCCTTGCTCGGAGACGGGCGTTACGTTCGCGCGCACCCAATAGTGATCGCCGGACTTGCGGCGGTTCTTGACGATCGCGGTCCAGGGACGGCCTTCGCGAACGGTTTCCCACAAGTCGGCGAACGCTTCGGCCGGCATGTCGGGATGACGAATGATGTTATGTGCCTTGCCGATCAGCTCTTCTTTCGTAAAGGCTGACACCGCGACGAACGCAGGATTGCAGTACTGAATGCGGCCCTTGAGGTCGGTAGCCGAGACGAGCATCTGCGAAGCGGGATAGTCGAATTCCTGTTGCGTGACCGGTTGATTGTTGCGCATGAGATTCCTTCGATGGGGCCGCTTGAGACCCAACAACACAGCGAGGCATAACGGCATTTCCCTTACAAACTTTAGGGATTTGCACGCGTGAGGCGCGTATGGGCCGATTCGCGCGCAGCGAGAAAATCCGTTGTGCTATCAATGGATTGGCGCGGATGTTGGGGGGTATATGCACAGACTTTTCCCCGTTAACTGTGGACAAGTCCAGTGCCTCCAAAACGTGCAACTTCTCTGTCGCGCGGCGCATTGGCGTTTGCGATCAGGGACTTAGGGTCTCTGTCCAGAAGTTGTGCACAGGGCTGCCAACAAAATCTGTGGAAAAGACGGGGCGTTTCGAGGCGCTGCGAGACGGTGTTGCCGCGATTGGGAACGCTGTGGGTTAACCGAAACGCATCAACGACTTGATGCGGTCTTCCAAGGGTTACACACAGGGCTGCCAACAAAATGTGTGGACAAGTCATGGCGCGCGGAACGGTTCGTGTTGCCACCGAATCCGGCTTCGACGGCAGCGCGTCGAACGGCGCGCCTTCACTAGCGACTTAACCTTGAGTTATGTCGACGTAACCGATTTCAATTGCTGTCTCGCTGCAAGGCATGAATACTCGGGTGCGGCGCACGAAGCGCCGACGGACCATCCGGAGGAGACTAAATGAAAAAAGTTGCAACGCTCGCAGCCGTCGTCATGGGATGCACGTATCTCGCGCCGGTCCAGGCGCAAGACGCCACGAGCGCTACCCTCAAAAAAATCCGCGATACAGGCGTGATTTCCCTGGGCGTGCGGGAATCGTCAGTGCCGTTTTCCTACTACGACAGCGAGCAACACACGATCGGCTATGCGCAGGACATCGCGCTGAAGATCGTCGACGAGGTGAAAAAGGAGCTGAAGCTCGACAAGCTCACGGTCAAGGAAATTCCGATCACTTCGCAGAACCGCATTACGCTGGTCCAGAACGGCACGATCGATATCGAATGTGGTTCGACCACGCACACAAAGGAGCGCGACAACCAGGTCGCGTTCACGAACAGCTTCTTTCAGTACGGCGTGCGCCTGATTGCGAAAAAGGATTCCGGCATCAAGGATTTCCCCGATCTCGCAGGCAAGACGGTCGTGACCACGGCGGGCACGTCGGAGGACCGGCTGCTGCGCGAGATGAACAACGACAAGAAGATGGGCATGCAGCTCATCGCCGCCAAAGACCACGCGGAGTCGTTTCTCAACGTGAAGACGGGGCGCGCGGTCGCGTTCGTGATGGACGAGCCGCTGTTGTACGGGGCGCGGGCCAAGGAAGCGGACCAGCAGGACTACGTGATCACCGGTACGCCGCCGCTCTCGGAAGTTTATGGCTGCATGGTGCGCAAGGACGATCCCGTCTTCAAGAAACTCGCCGATGGCGTGATCGCTAGCCTGCAGACTTCGGGTGAAGCCCAGCGGCTGTACACGAAGTGGTTTACGCAGCCCGTTCCGCCCAAGGGGATGAACCTGAACTATCCGCTGTCCAACGAAAATCGGGCGCTGTTTGCGCATCCGAACGATCGGGCGCTCGACTGATCGCAGGTATTCAATGCGGCGGCCGCAACCGGGCGGCCGCCTCGCATGGCCGCGTAGATGTGAAGGTTCGAAGTCCCGACGACTGCGCCAGGCTTTTCCAGCATAAAGAAAACCACGCCGTAGTGAATCAGTCCGCGCCAGTCGCGGCGGCGCACGAAATCCTTCTCCTCTTCGGTCAGCCCGGCCTCGTCAAACGAGCGCTCCGGGTCGGCATCGGCGTGCCAATTCGATCGTCATTCGCAAAAAAACACATTTACCTTGATGTCGCCGGCGGTGTCGCTAAAAGCCAATTCCATTTGAAAGAAAATACAAAATATGGAATGATATCGATTCTCATTACTGTGGACCCCTGCCCAACCCCAACCAGGTCTATGCGCTGTTCTTAAACCGCTACGAAGGCGGCATGACGTCCGGCAGTCCCGTGGATGGCGCAGTGCGTGTGCTGCCCAACGGCGTGGTAACTGCGCACCGACGTTTCCTGCACGCTTTTTCTCTCGTCGCCCGACGAATACGACGGTGGCGAACTCGGCTTCACATTGCTGCTGCTGTTGGTCGGTCTCGGCATGCAGGAACTGCTGGCGCGCCTGCCGTTTCTCACGCGCGCGCTCGAATGGGCGGGAGTGGCCTTCCTGCTGTACGTTGCGACTCTGGAGTGAAACATGAGCTTTTCCGATACCGCCGAGATCGACGCGCCGGTAACGCCGCGCACGCGTCTCTACGCCGAACAGCGCGACGAACGCGCGAAGCGCTCGCGCCGCGCGACCTTCATCAAGTGGCTGCGCAAGGTCCACGGCTGGGTGGGCCTGTGGGGTGCGGCGCTTGGCCTGCTGTTCGGCGCAACGGGGTTCGTGCTCAACCATCGCGCCGAGCCGCTGCGCATTTCGCCGGGCGCGCCGCAAGTCTCGACGGTGCAGATTGCCGTGCCCGACCCCGCGCCCGAAACGCCGCGCGAGATGGTGAAATGGCTGCGCGCGCAACCGGATCTGAAGCTGCCCGCGCGCACGGGCCGCGTGCAGAAGGAGCCCAAGCACAACGTGGCCTGGGGCGATCGCCAGGTCGTGCAGCCCGAGCATTGGCAGATGATGTTCACGTCGCCCGGCGAGAGCGTGATGGTCGAGTACTGGGTGGGCAATGACAAGCTCACGCTCAAGCGCAACGACAATTCGCTCGTCTCGACGATCACGAACCTGCACAAAGGTACGGGCATGAGCGTCGGCTGGGTGCTGTTTATCGACGGCTTTGCCGGCGCGCTCATTCTGCTTTCGCTCACGGGCGTGCTGCTGTGGACGGAGCTGAACAAGCGCAAGACGGTGGGCGCCGTGCTGCTGTTCGGCTCGATTATCGTCGCGGTATGCGTGGGGCTGGCGTAAGCGTCGACGTGTGAACCCGGCAACGGGCGAGAACGCCGAGGCTCGCGCCCGTTCTATTTCAGTCTTTCACGCCGCGCTTGCGCAGCAAATACGTGTCCATGATCCATCCGTTCGCTTCGCGCGCCTGAGCGCGAACGCGGACGATCTCGTCTTTCACGTCTTCCAGCCGGCCCGCCATCAGGATCTCGTCAGGGGTGCCGACATAGGCGCCCCAGTAGATATCGAGTTCTTCGCCCGTGAGCTGCGCGTACGCGTTCTGCGCGTCGAGCATGACCACCGCGCTGTCCACGTCCTGCGGAAAACCGCCCTCCGCCAGCCGCCTTCCCGTCGTGATGCTCACCGGCTTGCCGATGAAGTTGAGCGGCACGCGATGCTTCGCCGCGAGCGCCTGCACGCTGCTAATGCCGGGAATCACCTCGAAGTCGAACGCGAGCCGACCATTGGCCAGGATCGAATCGAGAATGCGGATCGTGCTGTCGTAGAGCGACGGGTCGCCCCAGACGAGAAACGCGCCGCATTGGCCATCGGTCAATTCCTCTTCGATCAGGCGCTCGAATACGTGCTGCTTGTCGCGGTTGAGCTCGTCCACGGCGGCCTTGTAATCGAGGCCTTCGTCGCGGCGCCGCTCGGGGCTCGTGGCTTCCACGATGCGATAGTCGTGGTCCTTGATGAAGCGAGCGCAGATTTCCTTGCGCAGCGCGACGAGCTTGTCCTTGGCCGCGCCCTTGTCCATCACGAAGAACACGTCGGCGGCGTTGAGCGCCTCGATTGCCTGCACGGTCAGGTACTTCGGATCGCCCGCGCCGATGCCGATGATGAGGATCTTTTTCACGTTGCAGTTCCGGAATGTGCGTCGTCGGTGCGGCGCAATGATAGCGCGAGTTCGGCGCGGTGCCGCGCTCGCGGGCAGGGCAATTTTCTTCAATACGCGGGCGGCGCGCGCGTCTACCCTCGACGCTTGTTGATCGCCCACGCGCGTAGCGAGGAAAACCGTGAGCACTGCCTTGTCGATGGCCGCCTTCGCGCTGGCCACTTCCGTCACCCCTGGACCCGTCAATATCGTCGCGCTGAGCGCGGGCGCGCGCTACGGGCTGCGCGCGAGCCTGCGCCACGTCGCCGGCGCGACCGTGGGCTTCACGTTGTTGCTGCTGCTGATCGGTCTCGGCATGCAGGAACTGCTGGCGCGCCTGCCGTTCCTCACGCGCGCGCTCGAATGGGCAGGCGTGGTCTTCCTGCTGTACGTCGCGTACCGGCTCGCCACTGACGATGGCCGCATCGACTCTCCGAGCGCGGCGCGCGGGCCCTCGCTGATGGTGGGCGCCACGATGCAATGGCTCAATCCCAAGGCGTGGCTCGCCTCGATCGCGGGTATGGGCTTATATGCGGCCTCCGGCGAGAGTGCGCTCGTCTGGCAGTTCGCCGCGATCTATTTTGTGGTGTGCTACGTGTCGATCGCGTGCTGGGCATGGGCGGGCGCGTCGCTGCGCCAGGCCTTGCGCGAGCCGTCGCGCGTGCGTTTCGTAAACCGCGCCATGGCGTTGTTGCTGGCGGGCAGTGCGGTCTGGCTCGTGCTTGCCTGAGCGCACGGCGGCGACGTTAGCCGCGATATTGGCCAGGCGTCGCGGCAACGAACTGGCGGAACGCGCGCTGCAGATGCGCTTGATCGGCGAAACCCGCCTGCGCCGCGACATCTGCAATGGCGTGCCCGCGACGCAGTTGCGCGCGGCTGAACTCGATCCGGCGGTTCACGACATAAGCGTGCGGCGTCATGCCGTATTGCTTGCGAAACGCCCGGATCAGGTACGAGGGCGAAAGATCGGCGGCGGCGCAGATCTCTTCGAGCTTGAGCGTGCGCGTGTAGTTGCCGTCGATGAATTCGGCTGCACGCTCGAGGCGCTCGTTCGGTTCGCGTGCGCTGACCGGCGCAGGATTCAGTGACTGCTGGAGCCTGGAGAAATAAGCGACGACGGCGCATTCCTTGCGCAGTGCCGACTCATTCGTATCGACGAGCAACGCGTAAAGCGCGTTGAGCCCGTCGAACAAATCACGCTCCCAGCTCAAGGTCTGTTCGAACGGGCGAAAGCCTTCGTGGGCTCCGAAGCCCAAGTCGTGTTGCAGATTCGCGAGCCACGCCGTGTCGAGATAGAACATGCGGTAGGCCCAGGGCTCGTCCGTGGCCGGGTTGCATGCATGCACGACTTCCGGATTGATGACCACCACCGCGCCCGCGCTGATATGCGAGAGCGTGCTCCCGTTCAGGTAGGTGCTGCGCCCGCCCGTGACCGCGCCGATCGAGAACGTGCTGTGTGCGTGACGGCCGTAGCGTACTTTGCGGCCGTCGGCGATTGCGCGGACTTCGATGAACGGCAGCTGTGCGTCACGCCAGAAGTAGGGTTGTGCGTCGGACGTCGTGGCTTGCGGCATGGGAGACCTCGGAGTGATGCTGCGCGCATGAAGCGACACAGGTGGTCCATATTAGCGCAACGCGAGCAGGCAGGGGGGACGTGATAGGCTTGTTCGAATCGCGCGGCTTATTCCCTTTCCATTGCCAGGCACTGCACATGAACGAAACGAAGCCAACGAATGCGACGAATGCAACGATTCGCCCGTTGACCGAGCAGGACGCGGAGGCGTTTCACGCCATGCGTTTGTACGCGACCGAAAATTATCCCGCCGGTATCGTCCCGACCTATGAAGAGGAATCGAAACGCACGCCCGAAGAAAGCCGCGCCCGGGTGCGCGCCACCGGGAACCAGGTCGTATTCGGCGCATTCGTGGGCGACACGCTCGTCGGCATCACCGGCCTCATGCGCGAGCCGCGCCGCAAGCTCGCACATAAGGGGCTCATTTGGGGCGTCTTTGTCGATCCTGCATGGCGAGGCGCCGGCATTGCAAGGCAATTGATGGAGGGTGCCATCGCTCACGCCCGCGCGCTAGGCTTGCTCCAGGTGCAACTGGTGGTGAGCGTGCTGAACCCCCGCGCCCAGGCGCTCTACCGCTCGTGCGGCTTCGTGCGCTACGGGGTCGAGCCCCGCGGCCTGTGCATCGACGGCGAGTACGCCGACGACGAACTCATGGTGCGCTTTCTCGACGACCCCGCCGTGCCCGACTGAGCGGCACGCCGTCGCCGGTCAGTGCGCAACGGACCGCGAACGTCAAGTGTGGTGTAACGCACAGTGCGCTCGGGCGAATTGTGCATGGTCATCATTTCGTCATACCTGAGCGTCGATAATCCACCGCGAATAAATTGGCCAACGTGTCCCGAGCCGCGCAACCATAGCGCGGCCGGCGTGACGAAGGCCCGGGGATTTCGACATGACCATTCGTCACCGCATCACGCTACTTATCGTCCTGATGTTCGTCGCGCTGTCCGCCATCGGCGGCTACGCGGCCTGGCAGGCCCGCCGCAGCGCCACCGACGTCCGCCAGGTTACCCAGGGCGTCGTGCCGAGCGCGCTCGCTTCATCCGACCTCGTGTCGCTCGTGAAAGACGTGCAGCTCGCGACCATGACGCTCGTCTACGCACCCGACGCCACGGTCGCGTCGCTCGCGCAAAACGAACTCAAGGACAAGGAAGCCGCGTTGCGCGCCGCGCTCGACGTGCAGCGCAAGGCGGCAGCCAGCCACGCGCAGGAAGGCCTGGTTTCGCAGGCGCAGGAAAGCCTCGCGAACTACTTCTCCGCGATCGACGACACCGCGAAGATGAAGGCGAGCGGCAAGAACGAACTCGCGCAGGCCTATCTCTTCGCGAACGTCGCGCAGTACCGCGACGAGCTCGAAGGCATCGTCATGACGATGCGCGTGGAAAAGAACCGCCAGAAGGACGACGCAATCCGCACCCTCAACGGCACGCTCGACACCACGACGAGCGCCATTGCTGGCGTGACGGGCGGCGCGGTGCTGTTGCTCACGCTCATCGGCGCGCTGCTCTACCGCCAGATCACGCGGCCGCTCTCGCGCATGCAGGCCATGATGAGCGAGATCGCGTCGAGCCAGGACTTCACGCGCCGCGTGCCCGTGGCCCGCATGGACGAAATCGGTCATTCGATCGTCGCGTTCAACGGCATGATCGAGAAGATCCAGCACAGCTCCGCGCAGCTCAAGCGCAAAACCGCCGACATTCAGGCGATGCTGCAGAACATGCAGCAGGGCATTCTCACGGTGGTGGAAGGCGCGACGATCCACAACGAATATTCGGCGTATCTAGAGGCAATCTTCGAAACGAACGAGATTGCGGGCCGTTCGCTCATGGACCTCGTGTTCTCGCACACGGATCTCGACGCCGACACCCTCGCGCAAATCGACGCCGCCGTGCACGCGTGCCTTGGCGAAGACGACGTGAACTTCGCCTTCAATCAACATCTGCTCGTGAATGAAATCACGCGCACGCTGCCCGATGGCCGCGCGAAGGTGCTCGACCTGAGCTGGTCGGCGATCACGGACGAAAACGACGTGGTCGTGCGCCTCATGCTGTGCGTGCGCGACGTGACGGAGCTGCGCGAACTCGCGGCTGAAGCGGGAGAGCAGAAGCGTCGCCTCGAAATGATCGGCGAAATCCTCGCGGTGAGCGAAGAGAAGTTCCAGCATTTCGTCGAAAGCTCGGCGGGCTTCATTCACGAGAACGAGCACATCATTCGCCAGCACGACTGCGCGGACACGAGCGCGATTGCCGCGCTGTTCCGCAACATGCATACGATCAAGGGCAATGCGCGTACGTACAGCCTGCAGCATCTCACGGGCGTGGTGCACGAAGTCGAGCAGCGCTACGACGCATTGCGCCGCGAAGACACGAGCCACACGTGGGACCAGCAGGCGCTCATCGACGATCTGGAACGTGTGAAGACGGCGCTCGAGCACTATTCGAGCATCAACGAAGTGAGCCTCGGGCGCGGCCCGCGTGCGGCTGGCGCGCAGAACGGCGCAGCGAGCCTCACGGTCACGCGCGAAGCGATCGAAGAGACGCTGCGCATCGTCGATCGCACCGACGACAACGACCTGCCCGCACTGCGCGCGATGCGCGTCGAACTGCGCGCTACGCTGCGCGCCATCGGCACCGAGCGCGTGGCCGATGCGCTCGCGGGCGTGACCGGTTCGCTGCCCTCGCTCGCCCAGGAACTCGACAAGGTCGAACCGGTGGTGCGGATCGCGGACAACGGCTATCGCCTGCGCAGCGAGGCTGCCGGCACGGTGAAGAACGTGTTCATGCACCTGCTGCGCAACTCGCTCGACCACGGCATCGAAATGCCGGCGCAACGCCGCGCAATCGGCAAGGACGAGTCGGGTCATATCGACATCGACGTGAACGTGCACAACGGTGCGTTGCAACTGACGCTCGCCGACGACGGCCGCGGCCTCGCGCTCGCGCGCATCCGCGGCATTGCGGTGGAGCGCGGCTGGCTACAAGCGGATGAAGCGGTGAGCGACGACGTGATCGCGGCGTTCATTTTCCGCCCCGGCTTTTCGACCGCGGCGAGCGTGACCGAAGTCTCGGGCCGCGGCGTAGGCATGGACGCGGTACGTGATTTCCTCGAGCGCGAGGGCGGCGCAATCGAACTGCGCTTCACCGATGACCGCCAGGGCGCCGATTACCGGCATTTCCAGACCGTCGTGCGTTTGCCGCAGCAGTGGGCCGTAAAAGTGGCGGATGCAACGCAGGCAAAGCAAGAAGAAGCGCTGGCGGGCTAGCGCATCGCGGGGGTGGCAGTGGTCTTACCGTATTTGATCGAAGGCGCGGCGCTCGTCGCCCTGGCAGCCGGCGTGGCCGTCGCGTGGGGCAAGCGTACGCAAACACAGGCACGTGAGGCAGCGCGCGCGCAGGACGCCGCGCACGCGGCCGCGCTCGCACAGGCTCAAGCGCACCACACGGCGCAGCAGGAAGACGCCGTGCGCGAGCGCGAGGGGCTGGCTGCGCAGATCGAGTCGCTGCGCGCGGAACTCGCGCAGCGCAGGTCCGTGGCCGAAGCACTCGAAGCGGCGCTCGCCGGCGAGCGGTCGCAGCGTGACGACGCCATGCAGCACGCGGCGCGTATCGCGAGCGAGGCCTCACGCCTGAAGCTCATGTCGTCGACGTTCGAGCGCTGGCACGAGCAGATGATTTCGCTGATGGCGCAGAACAACGACATGCACAAGAAGAACCAGGAGCTGTCGTCGATCGTGAGCCATGTGCTGATCGTCTCGCTCAATGCTTCGATCGAAGCGGCACGCGCGGGCGCGGCCGGCCGCGGCTTCTCGATCGTGGCGGGCGAAGTGCGCTCGCTCGCCACGCGTTCGCAGGACCTTTCGAAGAGCTATCGTGACAGCCTGAACCGCAACGACCTCATCACGGCGGCGACGTTCCAGGACATTCAGGCGGGCGGCAAGATGATCGCGGCGACGCTGGCGAGCGTGGAAGCGTCGTCGCAGCAGCTGCATCACCAGCTCGAAGCGACGCGTGCCGGGGCGCACGCATGATCGGCACGCACGCGAAGGACAGCATCGAGCGGATTTTTTTCGCGGCGGCGCGCATGCGTCTCGTGACCGACGCGCAGCACAGCTGCGAGATCGAGCCTCGTGTGGGCGAGGCGCCCCAGGGCGAGCATCTGGTCGTGCTGACGATTTCGTCGATGCAGTTCCGCCTGCTGTTGCTCCTGCACTTCGAAGATGACGAGCGTACGCAGCGCTATTACGTGGGCGACGCCTCGCGCGCGCTCACCGAATGCTTCATGGAGTTCTGCAACCTGTGCTGCGGGGCCATGAACCAGCAACTGGTCGAGCATTTCCCCGACCTCGGCATGTCCACGCCCTATGCGCTCAGCAGTGGATGCCTGCCGTATCTGCGCGAACTGAAGCCGGATTACGTGCAGTCGTATGCGCTCACGATCGATCACGACGTCCGGCTCGGCGCCACGCTGTGCGTTTGCACGCAAGCGCCGCTCGATTTCGTGGCGAGCACCGCCGCGGTCGAGGTGCACGACAGCGCGGGCGAACTCGAATTGTTTTGAAGGCAGAGAAAGGAAACATGAACGCGAACAAGCCAGTCAGCAAGCTGTTGCTGCTGGAAAGCGATACGGAGCGCGCCGAGGCGATCGCGCAAACCGCAGCCGCACACAATTGCGTGTGCGTGCCGGTTCGACGCGACGCTCTCTCGGCGGCGCTGAAGACGCATTACGACCTCGGCGGCGTGCTGCTGGGCGAGGACTTTGGCGGCTCGCTCGACGCCGCGGCGGCGGTGGCCGTCGCGCTGGAGGCGGAGCGCCCCGAACTGCCCGTCGTGCTGCGGCGCGCGGCAAACGGGCACGGCGATGCATTGCCCGAGCCGTTGCGCCGCTTGCCGTGCGCCGGCTGGCACGAAAGCGATCCCCAAACGCTGATCGCTGCGCTCGAAGCGCACGTGTTCTCGCACGACTATCCGGACCCGCTCGTGGACGGCATCACCGACATGACGCTCGGGCGCCTGCGTGGCCTCTTTGCCGAGCTCGAAGTGAACTGGGACACGCCGAGCATCGTGCGCGACCGCATCATCTTCGGCGAGGTGTTGACGCTGATTCCGATCGAGACCGCATGGTGCCGCGGCTGGCTTCTCATGCAGACCGAGGAGGCGCCGCTGATCGAGCTGCTGCCGCCGCGCGCGGGCCGCGACGAAGCGAGCGACTTCCGCGACGTGAACGGCGTGCTCGCCGAACTCACGAATCTCGTGTGGGGGGCGTTCCGTAACCGCTATCTGGGTAACGCGCACGCTGCCGACGAGGCGGGTTGGGGCCGCGCGCAGGTGCAGGTGCCGCTGCTCATCAATCATCGGCGGCGCTATCTGTCGTTTGGCTCCGACAATCCGCAGTTGTGCATCAAGTACCGGCTCGCGTGCCCGAATACGGGCCGCGAAGTGGTGATCGACCAGCGGTTCGTGTTCAGCCTCGGCTGGTCGCGCGAAGGGTTTGACGAGACGGCCGCGCAGGCCGCCGCTGCCGCCGTTGATGAGCAGGCCAGCGGCGAACTCGAATTATTTTGATCAAATGCGCGCCCTACGCGGCGCAACAGAGAGGGACAACATGGCAAAGATTCTGGTGGTGGACGATTCGAGCACGGTGCGCGACGAAGTGGCCGGCTTTCTGCGCAAGAACGGTCTGGACGTGGACACGGCCGTGGACGGCAAGGACGGCCTGGCGAAGCTGCGTTCGAACCCCGGCGTGAAGCTCGTGGTGAGCGACGTGAACATGCCGAACATGGACGGCCTCACGATGGTCGAGAAGATCCGCAGCGAACTCGCGAACACGGCCGTGAACGTGGTCATGCTGACCACGGAAAGCAGCCCGGCCATGAAGGAGCGCGGCAAGGCGGCCGGCGTGCGTGGCTGGATCGTGAAGCCGTTCAAGGGCGAAGCGGTGCTGGAGACGTTCCGCAAGCTCGCGAGCTAAGCACAGCGCATGCAATAAGGCCCCGGGGCCATTGCCGGGGCCTTCAGACCCGACATCACGCCGCGATGGCATGATCGGTAGCCGTGGCAGGGCTCAGCAGCACCGGAATCGACTTCGAGGTCGGTGTGCCCGCGCCGTCTGCAATGGACGAAAGCGGCACGAGCGGATTGGTCTCGGGATAGTACGCGCCGAGGCAGCCGCGCGGAATGTCGTACTCCACCAGCATGAAGTCCTCGACGTGGCGCTCCACGCCGTCGTCCCACACGCTCGTGATGTCCACGTGCTGGCCCGGCTCGAAGCCGAGCATCGTCATGTCTTCACGGTTCGCGAACAGCACGCGGCGCAGGCCGTACACGCCGCGATAACGGTCATCGAGACCGTAGATCGTCGTGTTGTACTGATCGTGCGAGCGCGTGGTCATGAGCGTCATGAGCCGCGGACCATGCTCGGCGCGCGCGCGGTGAATGGGCGTATCGAGCGCGATGGCGTGCACCACGAACTGCGCCTTGTTGCTGGGCGTTTTCCACACGCGGTCGCGCGAGGCCACGCCCAGGTGGAAGCCGCCGGGGTGCTTCAGGCGTTCGTTGTAGTTCTCGAAGCCGTCGAACACCTTTTCGATGCCGTCGCGGATCTTCGCGTAGTCGGCGGCGAGGTCGAGCCAGTCTACCTTGTCGCTGCCGAGTGTGGCGTGCGCCATGCGCGCGACGATCGCGATTTCCGAAAGCAGGCTCGTCGAAGCGGGACGATTCATGCCGTAGGAGATGTGCACCATGCTCATCGAGTCCTCGACGCTCACGCCTTGCGGCACGCCGTTTTGCAGGTCGATCTCGGTGCGGCCGAGCGTGGGCAAAATGAGCGCGTCGTGGCCGTGAACCAGGTGGCTGCGGTTGAGCTTCGTCGTTACGTGCACCGTGAGCGCGCACGCGCGCATCGCTTCCCACGTGCGCGGCGTGTCGGGCGTGGCGATCGAGAAGTTGCCGCCCAGACCGATGAACACCTTCACGTGGCCTTCGAGCATCGCGTGAATCGTTTCGACGACGTCATAGCCGTGCTCGCGCGGCGGCTCGAAGTCGTAGGCCTCGCCGAGACGGTCGAGAAACGCCTGCGTGGGCTTTTCCTCGATGCCCACCGTGCGATCGCCCTGCACGTTCGAATGGCCGCGCACGGGGCACAGGCCCGCGCCGCGGCGGCCGATATTGCCGCGCATCATCATGAGGTTCGAAAGCAACTGGATCGTCGCCACCGAATTCTTGTGCTGCGTGAGGCCCATGCCCCACGTCGAGATGACGGCACGGCCCTTCACGTAGATATCGGCGAGCTTGAGCACTTCTTCGTTCGGCACGCCCGCTTCGGCCACGATGGTGTCCCACGATTCGGCGCGCAGGTCGGCGGCGAACGCCTCGAAACCCACGGTGTGCTCCGCGATGAAATCGAGGTCGAGCACGCGTTGAGTGCCTTGCGCGAGCGCTTCGTCGTCGAGTTCGATCACGCGCTTGGCCACGCCCTTGATGAGCGCGAAGTCACCGCCCACGCGCGGGCGGATGAACACGGAGCTGATCTGCACGCCCTTGGGCGAGAGCATGTCGAGCGTGTGCTGCGGGCTCGCGAAGCGCTCCAGCCCGCGCTCTTTCAACGGATTGATCGAGACGATGGTCGCGCCGCGCTTCGCGCAGTCGCGCAACTCGCCGAGCATGCGCGGATGGTTCGTCGCGGGGTTCTGGCCGAAGATGAGCAGCGTGTCGGCGTGCTCGAAGTCGTCGAGCGTGACCGTGCCCTTGCCGATGCCCACCGTGCCCGGCAGGCCGCGGCTCGTGGCCTCGTGGCACATGTTCGAGCAGTCGGGGAAGTTGTTCGTGCCGTACATGCGCACGAAGAGCTGGTAGAGGAATGCGGCCTCGTTGCTCGCACGCCCCGAGGTGTAGAACGCAGCACGGTTCGGGTCGTCGAGCGCATTGAGGTGCTTCGCGACCAGCTTGAACGCGTCGTTCCACTCGATCGGCACGTAGCGGTCCTGCAGCGCGTCGTAGACGAGCGGATCGGTCAGGCGGCCGTGCTGCTCCAGCTCGTAGTCCGACTGCGCCATCAGCTCGCTAACGGTGTGCTCCTGGAAGAACTGGGGCGTCACGCGCTTGCTGGTCGCCTCCGCCGCCACGGCCTTCACGCCGTTCTCGCAGAATTCGAACGTGGAAGCGTGCTCGCGGTCGGGCCATGCGCAGCCGGGGCAGTCGAAGCCGTCGGGCTGGTTCTGCTTGAGCAGCGTGCGGTAATTGCCGCCCGTCACCTTCTCCTTGATCAGGTTGATGGCGACCTGCTTGAGCGCGCCCCAGCCGGCGGCGGGGTGGTGATACGGCTCGATGCGACCTTGCGGCTTCTTCATGATGCGGTTGGCTTTTCGTTTTCCAGGGCGGTCTGCCCGATGACCCAAGGCTACTGTGTTCCTGTGCCCCCGGAGATCACAGAAAAACCAAAAAGCAAGGGATACAGTTGCGGCGTTTTGTCATAGACTTGCCGGGATCGGCCTCGCGCGCGTGGCCCCACCCCTTCGCCTGATAGGACGCAACCCGAACGTGACCCGCTACGAGCAACTCGCCGACGATATCGAAGCCGCCGTGCGCCGCGGCGTGTTCGGGCTTGGCGAGCGCATTCTCTCCGTGCGGCGCGCGAGCCAGCAGCACGGCGTGAGCATCAAGACGGTGCTGCGCGCCTATGCGCTGCTGGAAAGCCGCAGCGTGATCGAGTCGCGGCCGCAATCGGGTTATTTCGTGCGTGCGCGCGTGGGTGCGCCGCAAGGGCGCGGCGTGGTGGGCGCACAAGGCTCCCAGGGCAAGGACGCCATTTCCCCTGGGAAGCCGCGCCGCGCGAGCGCGCCGAGGCAACCCGTGCCCGCCAACGTGGACGTAAGCCGCCTCGTGCTTTCCACCTTGCGCAGCATCGGCGCGCAGGACGCTGTGCCGCTCGGCTCGCCGTACCCGGACCCGGCGCTGTTCCCCTGGCGGCGCATCAACCAGTACGCCAACGCCATCGCGCGCCGCCATGCGAGCTGGAACCTCATCGACGACCTGCCGCCCGGCAACCCCGAGCTGATCCGCCAGATCGCGCGGCGCTACGCCGAAAACGGCGTGAGCGTCGATCCCGAGGAAATCGTCATCACCGTGGGCGCGACCGAGGCGATCAACCTGAGCCTGCAAGCCGTGGCCAAGCCGGGCGACACGGTGGCCGTCGAATCGCCCACCTACTACGCGATGTTGCACGCCATCGAGCGTCTGGGCATGCGCGCGATCGAAGTGAGCACGCACGCGGATACCGGCATCGACCTCGACGCGCTGGAGCGCGTGCTGGCGCGCCAGAAGGTCGCGGCCTGCATGGTGATGCCGAACTTCCAGAATCCGCTGGGTTTTCGCATGCCCGACGCGAACAAGGCGCGGCTCGTGGCGCTTGCCGAGGCGCACGACTTGCCCGTGATCGAGAACGACGTCTATCAGGAGCTGTACTTCGGGCAGACGCGGCCTTCGACGCTCAAGCAGTTCGACACGCGCGGCCTCGTGCTGCATTGCGCCTCGTTTTCGAAGAGCCTTTCCGCCTCGTACCGCATCGGCTGGGCGCTGCCGGGGCGCTACCGCGCGCAGGTCGAGAAACTCAAGTTCCTCAATACGCTCACGACACCCTCGGTTCCCCAGGTGGCGCTGGCCGACTACTTGCGCCACGATGGCTACGACCGGCACCTGCGCCGCGTGCGGCGTTTCTACCGGCAACAGGCGCGGCTCATGCGGGCGATGGTCGAGCGCTTCTTTCCGGCGGGCACGCGCACCTCGGAGCCGCAAGGCGGCTACGTGCTGTGGGTGGAACTGCCGCCGCGCGTCGATTCGATGCGGCTCTATCAGGCGGCGCTCGCGCAGGGCATTACCATCGGGCCCGGCTACATGTTCTCGATGCGCAACGAGTACCACCACTACATCCGGCTGAACTACAGCTACCCATGGAACGCGCAGACCGAAGCCGCGCTGAAGACGCTAGGCGAAATGGCCGCGAAGATGGCATGAGGAGACAGGCGATGAACGCAGACAAAGAGCGCGAAGACGACGACGCAGACGAGCAGGGCGTCGATCCGGTGCTGATTGCGGTGCTCGAGCAGTTGTGGCGCGCCGAGTCCGAGAAGCGTGAGCATCACGAGCGGCAGGGCCGAGCGTGGTCGCTCGCGAAACTTTCGAAGCAGGCTGGCGTGCCGATGAGCGGACTGCGCAGGCAACTCACGGCGCTCGTGGACAGCGGGCTGGTGGTGACGACGCAGGCCGAAGATGGAACCGGCACGGCGAGTCTGTCGGATGAGGGGCGCGCGTTTTGTGCGGAGGTGTTCGGCGAGGGCGAAGCGTAGCGCGACGCTTTGCTCGTTCATAACCCGGTGTTGCCGTTGTCGGTTTGCGACACGGTTCATGCGCAACGGGTCAATACATCTAGGACAAATCTGAAACTCCTGCGCAATCGCCGCTTTGACAATTTTTGACGTGTTTTGAGATAGCCGCCTGACCAGAATCGCCTGACCAACTGAAAGTGTCGGGCGACGATGAACAAGATTTACAGGCTGGTGTTCAGCCGTGCGCGCAACATGCTCGTCGCAGTCGAAGAGAGCGCGACGGCATGTGGCAAGCGGGGGAGCGGCGAGGCCGCCGTGGCGGCGGCCGTGTTGCTGCTGACCGGGACGCCGCTGCTCGCGCACGCCCAGATCGTTCCTTCGGGCGCCCATGCACCCGGCGTCATCAACACGCCCAATGGCCTGCAGCAGGTGAACGTCAATCGCCCCTCGGGCGCTGGCGTGTCGATGAACACCTACTCGCAGTTCGACGTCCAGCAACGCGGCGCGATTCTCAATAATTCGCCGACGATCGTGAACACGCGGCTGGCGGGGCAGATTAACGGGAATCAGAACTATGCTGCGGGCCAGTCGGCGCGGATCATCGTCAACCAGGTCAACAGTGCCAACCCTTCGCAGTTCAATGGCCCACTCGAAGTCGCAGGTCGGCGTGCCACGGTGGTGCTGGCAAACCCGTCGGGGATTTCCGTCAACGGTGGCAGCTTCATCAATACGAACCGCGCCGTTCTGACGACCGGTGTCCCGCAACTCGACGCAAACGGCGCGCTTACGGGCTACAACGTCACGGGCGGCAATATCGCCGTACAGGGCAACGGGTTTAACGCGTCGAATGTCGATCAGGTGGATTTACTGGCAAGAGCCGTGCAAATCAATGCGGCAGTCTATGCCAACAGCCTGAACGTCATCGCGGGCGCGAACAACGTCAATCACGATACGCTCGCGGCGACACCGATCGCGGGCAATGGCGTTCCTGCACCCGTCTCGATCGACGTCAGTCAGCTAGGCGGTATGTACGCCGGCAAGATTTATCTGGCATCCAACGAGCACGGCGTGGGCGTGTCGAACGCGGGCGTGATTGCCGCCCAGGCGGGCGACTTCACGCTGAGTTCGGATGGCCGCGTCCTGCTCACGGGCAGCACGACTGCAAGCGGCAATGTCGCCCTGAACTCGAATACCGGTATTACGAACACCGGCACCACTTACGCGCAGGGTTCGCTTGCAGCGAATAGCGCAGGCGATCTCACGAATAGCGGCACGCTCGCTGCGCAGCGCGTGCTCAATGTGGGCGCGGGGTCGGTGAATTCGACCGGTTCGCTCGCCGCGGGCGTGAACGGCGATGGCGTGGTGACGCAGGCGGCGAATTTGAATGTCGTCTCGTCGGGCGCGCTTGCGGCCAGGGGTCACAACGTCGCAGGCGGTGACGCGACGCTTTCGGGTGCATCGGTGAATCTCGCAGGCAGCGAAACGGCGGCGGACGGCAACCTGTCGCTCAGGGCGAACGCAGGCGATCTGAGTCTCTCGGGCGCGACGACGAGCGCGCAGGGTGCGGTGAACGCGCAGGCCACGGGCGCGCTCGTCAACGACCACGGCGCGATGACGGGCGGTGCCGTGACGCTCGACGCGGGCAGACTTTCGAACCAGGGCGGCAACGTCTCCGCACAGGGGTCGCTCAATGCGACGGCGGCAGGCGATGTGTCGAACCAGGGCGGTGTGCTCGTCTCGCAGGGCGCAATGCAAGTGCGCGGCGGCGGATCCATCGCCAACCGCCAGGGCACGATGCAGAGCGCGATGGGCTTTTCGCTGTCCGGCACGTCGCTGGACAACACGGCAGGCCGCATTACGTCACTGAACGGCGACGGGCTGAACCTCGGCATGACTGGCACGCTGCTGAACGGCCTGGGTGGCGTGATCGGCGGTAACGGCAATGTGCAGGTTAGCGCCTACACCTTCACGAACGCGGGGCAGGTCAGCGCACTGCATAACGCCGTGCTCAGTGCACGGAACCTGAACAACAGCGGCTCGGCGAGCGCGGGCGATGCGTTGACGGCTACCGCGACCGGGGCGCTTTCCAATGCAGGCGGCAAGCTTTCAGGTACGACCGTGACGGTCACGGGTGCGTCCATCGACAACGCGAAGGGCAACATCGATGCGGACACCGTAGCCGTTTCGACGCCGGGAAACCTCAACAACGAGGGCGGCGCAATCACGCAGACGGGCAGCAGCGCGCAGACCGTGAGCGCGGGCGGCAGACTGGACAACTCGAACGGCGGGCAGATCGCGTCGAACGCGACGAACCTGCGCGTAACGGGAGCAGCGGTTGATAACGACGCAGGCGCGATTGCGCACGCCGGTACGGGCACGCTGACGGTCAGCGCGGGCAACGGCGCGGGAGCGGTATCGAACGCCGGTGGTGCGATCACCAGCAACGGGAATGTCATGGCCCAGGCGGGCTCGTTCAACAACACGACCGGTTCGGTCAGCGGTCAGCGCGGCGTCGCGGCGACGGTCAGCGGCACGCTGGACAATACCGGCGGCAAGGTACTGTCGAACACGGACCTGAACGTCACAAGCGCCACACTCACGAACGATAACGGCCAGCTTGGCGCGGGTGCCAACGGGACGATCCACACCGGGGCGATGACGAACAGTGGCGGCAAGGTCGTCGCGCCGAACCTCACGATCTCGAGCGCCGGTACGTTGGACAACAGCGAAGGCGATATCGAGGCGAACCAGCTCGCGCTCTCGGCCACCGACCTGCTGAACCACGGCGGCACGATCACGCAATACGACGCCGTGCAGATGGCCTTGAACATCAGCGGGACATTCGACAACTCGTCGCGCGGCACGCTGCAAACCAGCAGCACCGACTTCTCGCTCACGCCCGGGACGCTCAACAACAACGGAGGCTCGATCCTCCACGCCGGCACGGGCACGTTCACGATTGCACCGGGCAACGGCGCGGGTGCGCTCTCGAACGTGGGCGGCAGGATCATCACGGCGGGCGAACTCGTCGCGAACGCGGGGAGCTTCGACAACACGTCGGGCGTATTCGCCGCACAGGGCTATCTCTCGGCCACCATCTCGGGTGTCCTGAACAACACGCAGGGTGTGATGCGCTCGCTCGCTTCCGCTTCCATCGACAGCGGCGGTGCGCTCACGAACGTGAACGGTCAGATCCAGTCCGGCAGCGGGGCGTCAGGCGACGCCAGCACGCTCGCCGTACGGGCAGCGTCCACTGACAACAGGCGCGGTGTCATCGGCAACCTGGGCAGGGGCGACACGACTGTCCGGGGCGGCAGCGAACTCCTGAATGCGGGCGGCCAGGTCACGGGCAACGGCAGTCTCGACGTCAATGCGTCGTCGATCCTGAACACCCAGGGCGCGCAGGTGAGCGGCGCGAACGTCACGGTGACGGGCGATAACCTGGACAACGCCAGCGGCGCAATCGGCAACGTCACGGGCCTGACCGGCGATGTGACGGTCACGACTACGGGCGCGATCAACAACTCGAACGGCCAGATCGGCGCGACCCGCGACCTCGCGGTGAGGGCATCGACGCTCACGGGCGGCGGCGCGTACAGCGCAGCCAATGACGTGGCGATCAGCATGCTGGGCGATTTCGCGCCCGCGGCCGACGTGCAGTTCAACGCCGGTCACGACCTCACCTTCACGCTGCCAGGAACGTTCACCAATGCGGCGCTGGTGGAGGCGGCCAACAACCTCGGCGTCAACGCGGACGATATCTTCAATAGCGGGACCATGATGGCGGGCGGCACGCTCACCACGCACTCGGGCACACTGCAGAACACGGGCGCCATGGTGGGCGGCAGCGTGTCGCTGAATGCGAACCGCGGCCTGAGCAACGTGGGGCCAACCGCGCTCATCGGTGCAACTGACAGCAACGGCACGCTGGAGCTGCTTGCGAACGATATCGAGAACCGCGACGACACCACGGCCACCGACACGCAGGCGACCACCGCGATCTACGGACTCGGCAAGGTCGTGCTGGCGGGCGGCAAGGATGCGAACGGAAACTACACCAACGCGGCGCTGATCCGCAATCAGTCGGCGCTGGTCGAGTCGGCGGGCGATATGGAGCTGCACGCCGGCCAGGTGACGAACACGCGGCGCGAGGTGACCGCAACTGGCTTTAACCAGCCTGTCGATCCTGACCTGCTGGCGCAGCGTGGCATCAGCCTTTCGGGCCGCACGGGCAAGGTCAACACGCCGGACCCGAACAGCATCGGCGGCGTGTACATCGACCCGCCGCACGGCGGCCAGATGAATAGCGACTACATGTACACGTCCTATACGGGCGTGGCGGTCGCGAACCTGATTGCGGGCATCAGTCCGCAGGCGCAGATCGTCTCGGGCGGCAGGCTCGACACGTCATCGGTCGGCACGTTCCAGAATGACTGGAGCGCGGTCGCGGCGGTTGGCGACATTGCTGCGCCCATGACGCTCGACCAGGTTAGCTGGACGGGACAGGCAGCGCCTGGCGTGCAGGTCACGTACTCGGGGTTCTACCACTACCGCAACTATGACGGCAGCATTCCCGACTGGACCTACTCGTTCTGCGCAAGCAAGTGCAACGCGCCCGCAGATATCCGCAACTACGCGTTGCCGGGTTACGAATCCAGCTTCGTCGCGGGTGGCACGCTTTCTGGTACGGGCATCCGCATCGACAACACGGCGGCCAACGCGGGCATCCCCTCACTCGGGCTTGCCGCTGGCCAGTCGCTGACCGGTGTGGATATCGGCGCGGTGAGCGGTAATGCCGGCGGCACGAAGGGCGGCACGGCCTCGGTCAAGGGCGGTGGGAGTATGGTCGATCCGGTCATCGCGAGCGCGACCGCACAGAACGTACTGGGAAACCTCACGATCCCCCAGGGTGGCCTCTTCAGGCCGGTGAGCACGCCTGGTGTGAACTACCTGATCGAGACGAACCCGGCGTTCACGAACCAGAAAGCGTTCATATCGAGCGACTACTACCTGCAACAGCTTGGCCTCAATCCGCAGACGACCGAAAAGCGCCTGGGCGATGGCTTCTACGAGCAGCAACTCGTGCGCAACCAGATCACGTCGCTCACCGGCAAGGCGGTACCTGGACCCTATACCGATCTCCAGTCGATGTATGAAGCGATGCTTGCGGCGGGCGCGTCGCTTTCGAAGTCGCTGGACCTGCCGCTCGGCATGAGCCTGTCGCCCGAACAAGTGGCGCAGCTCACGAGCAACATCATCATCATGCAGACGCAGCTTGTGGACGGACAGTCGGTGCTCGTGCCCGTGGTCTATCTCGCGAAGGCGAGCCAGCAGAACATGGACGGGCCACTCATCGCGGCGACCGATATCGACCTCAAGAACGCGCAGACCTTCACGAACAGCGGCACGGTGCAGGCGGCGAACTCGATGCAGATGGACGGCCAGTCGATCAACAACGCGTTCGGCGCGCTTACGAGCGGCGGCCTCATGGCGCTGGCGACAGCAGGCAACGTCGATTTGACCTCAGCGAAGGTGAACGCCGGGAGTCTTGTGCTCAACGCGGGCGGCAACGTGATCCTCGACATGGCCACGAAAACGCTCAACCAGGTGAGTGCGACGGGGGCCACGCGCGTGAGCGCGACGATGGGGCCAGTTGCGAGCATGAACTTGGCGGGCGATGCGGCGATCATCACAGGGGGCAACTTCGAGCAGCACGGGGGCAACCTCAATGTCGGCGGCAATCTCGGTATGGCCGTAGGCGGCAACTACGATATCGGCACGGTGCAGACGGGCGAGCACAAGGTGGTCGAGCGCGCGAATGGCGTGTCGGACACGAACATCAACAGTGTGACGGGCAGCACCGTGAACGTGGGCGGTGTGTCGGTGATTGGCGTGGGCGGCGACCTGACGGCGAGCGGCGCGAAGCTCAACCTGGGCGGCGGCGGCACCATCGCAGCGAAGGGCGCCGTCACGCTCGATGCAGCGAAGGCAACCTCGACCGTCGATAGCAACAGTTCCGGCAGCGACGGTCACGGCAGCTATTCGGAGTCATCGCACAGATCGCACGATGCGTTGACGGCGACCACGCTCAATGCCGGGGATTCGCTCGCGGTGGTGTCGGGCAAGAACATCGACGTCAGCGGCAGCTCGGTCAACCTGGACAAGGGCACGCTGGCGCTTGCGGCAACGGGCGATGTCAATATTGGTGCGGCGACCGAAACACACGTCGATAACTCGCAGGAACAGCACAGCCACAGCAACGTGGTCAGCGGCAAGGAGGTGGCGAGTTCGCGCGATACGACCGTCACGCTTTCGCAGGGCAGCACGATCTCGGCGGATAGCGTGTCGATCTCGGGCGGCCGCGATATCAACGTGAACGGCAGCACGGTTGTCGGGACGAACGATGTGGCGCTCGCTGCCACGCATGACGTGAACATCGGCACGTCGCAGGACACCATGCAGTCCTCGGGCAGCTATGCGGAGAAGCGCACTGGCCTGGGCACGAGCGGCCTGACGGTGACGGTCGGCACCAGCAAGCTCGCGACGACCGACCAGGAGTCGAGCGTTACGAACCACGCGAGCACGGTCGGGTCGATCAACGGGAATCTGGCGATCCAGGCGGGCGATACGCTGCATGTGACGGGTAGTGACCTGCTGGCGGGTGGCAACGTCACGGGGATGGCGTCGAACATCATCATCGATTCGGCCACCGATACCGCCCAGCGGGCGCAGACGCAAAGGACCAGCAGCAGCGGCCTGACGATTGGCCTCGCCGGTTCGGTTGGCGATGCGATCAACAACGCGTATTCGGAAGGTCGCGCCGTCAGCCATTCTGCGGGCAGCGGCAATGACCGCGCGGCGGCACTGCATGCGATTGCGGCAGGTAGCGATGCGGCAATGGCAGGCACGGGGGTGAAGGCCCTTGCCGATGGTGGGAAGCCCGATATCGGCATCAAGGTGAGCATCGGTTCGAGCAAGAGCCAAAGCCAGTCGTCGGAGGACATGACGACGCAGCGAGGCTCGAACGTGGCGGCGGGCGGCACGGCGGCGTTCGTCGCAACGGGCGACGGTACACCCGGCAGCGGCAACGTCACGATTGCCGGTTCGAACGTGAGTGCGAACGACGTGCTGCTGGCCGCGAAGAACCAGGTGAACGTGGTCAACACCACGAACACCGATTCGACGCGCAGTTCGAACAGCTCCAGTAGCGCGAGCGTTGGCGTGCAGTACACGCTGGCCGGCGGCTTTGGTGTGTCGGCTGCGATGGCGAACGCGCACGGAGACGCGAACAGCGACGCGGCGATCCAGAATGCCTCGCACGTGAACGGCGTGAACAGCGTGACGGTGATCTCGGGCGGCGACACGAACGTCACCGGCTCGCAGATCAACGGCGGCAAGGTGATCGCGGACGTGGGCGGCAACCTGAATATCGCGAGTGTGCAGGACGTGACGAACAGCGCCGCGCACCAGAGCAGCGCGGGCGGCGGCTTCACGATCAGCCAGGGCGGCGGC